>CAYGQC010000047.1:0-22499 GCA_964351875.1 uncultured Pseudomonadales bacterium | reverse complement strand
GGTCGCGGGTTCGAGTCCCGTCCGCTCCGCCATATTGCACTTTCCACACCTCATCATGCCTACCCATAGCTCACGCTAAACCTAATAAAAACATTGGGTTATCTCGTTTGTGTTGACTCTTACCTTGCCATCGGTTTTCATAGGTTCTACGTTCACTTTGTATGTAGATTTGTAGGTAAGAGTTGGGGTCCCGAAACCGATTATCGGTCACCAAAATTCGAACACTCGATAAGCCTGGTGCGTATGCCGACGGTAATGGCCTCTATCTGCAAGTACGGAAAAGCAGCAGTAGCGTCTCAAAGAGTTGGATCCTCCGTTACATGCGCAACGGCAAGGCGCACAACATGGGGTTGGGTTCTATCCAAGTGGTGTCGCTTGCTGAAGCTCGCATAGCTGCCAACGATGCTCAGCGACAGCTGCACCATGGCGTCGATCCACTTGCTGAAAAGAAGAAGCTACAAGCTAAGTCTTTTGCCCTGACGTTCAAAGAAGGTGCAGCTAAGTACATCGAGACCCACCGGCCTACCTGGAAGAACCCCAAGCACGCTAACCAATGGTCGAACACCCTCCGCGACTATGCTGAGCCCGTTATTGGTCCGCTTGGGTTAGGTGAAATCGAGCGCGAGCACATCATCCGTATCCTGAAGCCGATCTGGCTCAAGAAGGCAGAGACCGCGTCTCGGGTTCGAGGCCGTATCGAGAAAATTCTGGATTGGGCTGCCGTCGAGGGTCTGCGAACCGGGGATAATCCAGCCAAGTGGCGAGGGAATCTTGAGCACTCTCTGCCGAGCCGAGTTGCCACACAGAAAGTGGTTCATCATGCGGCAATGCCGTACGCGAAGGTACCCGCGTTCTACAAGCGCTTGATCAATGAAGATGGCATGGCTGCTCTGGCTCTGCGATTCCTCATTCTGACTGCCGCTCGTACGAGTGAAGTTCGGTTTGCTACTCCTGAAGAATTCGACCTCAATTCGAGGGTTTGGGCTGTTCCAGCTGCGCGGATGAAAGCTGGCAAAGAGCATCGTGTGCCATTGAGTGGGCCAGCTCTAGAGCTGGTTCGACAGTGCTTGTCCGAATCAGAGTACGTCTTCTCGCCATTCGCTGCTAGGGCGATGTCAGAGAATGCGATGTTAGCTTTACTCAAGCGAATGAACGTGAGTGGAGTAACGGTTCACGGATATAGGTCGAGCTTTCGGGATTGGGCAGCTGAGAAGAGCGAATCGCCTCGCGAAGTGATTGAAGGAGCATTGGCGCACAACAACCCTGATCAGGTAGAGGCAGCGTATCTCCGCTCAGACCTGCTAAGCAAAAGATCAGCCCTTATGGCAGCGTGGGCTGAGTTTGTGATTTCCGAAAAGCAACGCGACGACTGAAACGACCGGAAGAGCGCGTTTGGACGGCGTGAAATTTCGGGGTACGATGTGTATATTCGTACAGTATGAGCAGCACTCAAAAACTAACCCCCGAGCTGGAAGATTGCGCTACGAGCAGTTGGCCGCGTGGTTCTGAATGGCGAAAGTGGGACTTGCATGTCCATAGCCCTGCATCATCCGGATATACTGGTACGTGGGAGCAATTCGTCATTCAGCTCGGCAGTGCCGATTGCGACGTAATTGGGATAAACGACTACTTTTCCGTGGCCGGCTACAAAGAAGTAATGCGGCGCCTGCAAGAGCCTGATCCACCTGCTGGAAACAGCGATACGTATCTGAAAGCGCTGGAGGCACTGAGAAACAAAACACTGTTTCCGGTCGTTGAGTGCCGAATGAACAACGTCCTGATCGGTAAGGGCGGGACAGGCCCTTCGCCGAGGGTCAATTTTCATCTCATCTTCAGTAACGATATTGATCCTTCTGATATTGAAACCTTCATATGTGGACTTATGGTCCAAGGAAAATCCATCGGATCGCGTATCGAGGATAAGGACTTTCTGAAGAATCAGGTCTCGGTCAACTTTGAAGAAGTAAAACTTTCTTTGGAAAACGACGAAACCTACGCGGGCAAGTACCTGATATGGATACCTTACGATGAGTACGGTGGCATCGATCCAATTGATCCAGATACCGATGCGGCGTTTAAACGAGGACTAGTAAAATCTGCGGACGTACTTGGGTCCAGTAGAAAAGCTCAGATAGATTTTTTCTTATGGCGCGGCGATAAGTTCAAGAAAGAGCAATATCGCGAGTGGTTCGGGAAAAAGAAGCCGTGCATAAAGGGTAGCGATTCGCACACCGCTAAGGATGAGGTTGGAAAACTGAAGGATCACAACTCTCAGCCGATCAATAAACACTGCTGGATCAAGGCTGATCCAACCTTCGAAGGATTGTCTCAAATTGTCCATGAGCCGGAAGAGCGAGTCTGGATTGGCACAGTTCCGCCCAAGCTTGACGAAGCTCGAAAGAACCCAACGCGATTCATAGATTCGATAACCATAGCTAAGAAGCAGAGTTCAAAGACTGGCGACACCTGGTTCGACTGCACGATTCCCTTGAACCAAGACATGGTTGCGATAATCGGCGACAAAGGCACGGGCAAGAGTGCGCTAGCAGACATCATTGGCCTGGTTGGAAACACACACTGCGACCCTGAGTATTTTTCGTTTCTGAAGAGTGACCGATTTTGTGAGAAGAACGGCCGCATAGCGCGGGACTTCCAGGCAACGTTGACTTGGAACGATGGGCAGAGTTCGGTGGTTGACCTTGACCAAATCGCCGACAAACAGAGCACCGAACTGCTGAAGTACATTCCGCAACAGTATCTGGAGCGAATATGTACAGAAAAAGTTGCTGGCGAAGAGAGTGCGTTTCAGACTGAGCTGAGGAAAGTGATTTTCTCCCATATCGAGCCCCACGAGCGATTGGGTAAGGCATCGCTCGATGAGCTAATTTTCTACAAATCCGAAGAATTGCGATCTAGGGTTCAAAGCCAACGAATTCGTTTGCGCAAGGTGAACGTGGAACTAGTCTCGCTTTCCGAGATTGGAGGTGCCTCCAATATTGCGAGTTTGAAAAGCAAGATTGGAGAGAAAGAGCGTGAGCTTACTGCGCATACCGAAACGAAACCAAACGAGATATCGAAACCGCAAAATATATCTGAGGAACAGAAGTTAGTTTTGCAGCAGGTTGAATCGAGCCTTGCGGGAAAGCGAGGCCAGCTCACTAGCCTTGACGCGGAGCTTGCGGTTTGTGTGGTCCAGCGAGAAGCGTTTACCGGTCAGCGCATGACATCCGAGAAGCTCAAAGCCAGACTTGGTCAACTTCGTTCTGTTGTCGAAGACTTTGCTTCGGAGAATAGAGATGATTTTCAGTCACTGGGAATTGACGTCGATAGCATAGTTTCCCTGCAGATAGATCAACAACCACTAGACAGCAAAGAGACAGAAGTTGCAGAGAAACTCATGGAATTGAGCGAGAAGCTGGACCCAGAGTCGAGCACTGGATTGATCTCTCAAAAGACTGCGCTGACTGAAGAAATTGCGAGTCTGCAAAACACTCTTGACCTCCCAAATCAGGAGTACCAGAAATACTTGCAGCTACTACAGGCGTGGGAGGCGAAACGAAACGAGATCGTAGGAAACACTTCTCAGGAAGGCTCTTTGGAAAACTTGAAGGCGCAGCTTAGCTACGCCGAAGTGGGGGTAATTCAAGATCTTTCAAGCAAAAGATTGGAAAGAGAGACCGTGGCCCGAGAGATTCATCAAACGATTTCTAGTATTCGAGCCTTGTATGATGAACTGTTTTCACCAGTTCAGACCCTTATCAGTGACGGTCTGCTGGCTGAGAAGGGCTTCGACCTTTCGTTTTCTAGCGAAATAGCAGATCAGGGCTTTCGAAAGGAGTTTTTTGGTAAGTATGTGAATCAGGGAGTCACAGGTTCGTTCTGCGGCAAGGAATCAGGCAGGGTTATCCTCGATGCATTGATGTCAGAATGTGATTTTGATTCAGATGAAGAAAGTCTTGGTTTCTTGACAGCAGTTGAGCGTCATCTGGATGTTGATATGCGATCTCCGGATCAAACACCCACAGAAATCAGTAGCCAGTTAAAAAAGGGCGCGACAGTCGGCAGTCTCTACGATTATCTCTGGTCGCTCGAGTACCTTGAACCTGAGTACTCGTTGACACTGGACGGAAAGGGTTTGGCTCAGCTATCGCCAGGTGAGCGTGGAACACTTCTGTTGGTATTTTATTTGTTGGTAGACAAAAGCGAAGCCCCAATCGTGGTGGATCAACCTGAAGAAAACCTTGATAGCAAAACGGTGTATAGACTACTCATTCCCGTAATCAAAACGATCAAGGCGAAGCGTCAAGTGATCATGGTTACGCACAGTCCGAATATTGCGGTTGTCTGTGATGCTGAACAGGTCATTCACGCATCGATCGAACGCACGAACAAGAATCGAGTGTTGTATGAGCACGGAGCGATTGAGTCCAAAGAAATGAACAAGTACCTGATTGATGTTCTTGAGGGAACTAGGCCCGCTTTCGAGAACCGGGGCTCCAAGTATTTCGAGAGTTCGTAGCGGGTTGTCATTGGCGCGGCAAGCTTTCGTAAGTATCGCTTTACGTTAGTCGCGAGTTCGTCTTCCCTTATTCAGCTGCTGATGGGCAAACGTTTGGCTGTGTTTGCGGGATGGTAGCTGAGGACGAATTACATTGATCAAAACAACAAGATCGCCGGTCTATTTGACAACTCCTCTTGGTGAGACTATTGCATTGTGGACAGCAGTAGTTGTTCTCACTTATCAATTCCTTTTTCATGTTATCGTGTTAGTGATGGCGGGTTAAACGCTCCCACTCCTACCGCGCTCTTTCACAACATATGCCAAATCAAAACCCTACTGACTCAGAGTTTCTGACCGTCAGCGAAGTAGCTGATCTTCTAAATGTATCCGAACGAAGCATTCGACGGCTCTTAGCTTCGAGTGAGCTGAATTCATACAAAATCAGAAACAGCGTTCGAATATCTCGGACTGACATTGAAAGCTACATAGAAAGATGCCGCACACCTAATCGTAGAGTTGGTTTTGGCGAATAATGAACATATATGCCACAAAGAAAAATTGGAAACGCATGGTGGGTTGATATCACCTACAACAAGAAAAGATATCGCAAGAAAAGCCCATTGAACTCGAAAGTTGGCGCTCAAGCTTTCGAAGCGACATTGCGGAAAAAGCTGGCTGAAGGTGCCTCTCTTGAGGACTCTAAGAATCAAGTGCAACAATCACAGCCGTTTGAAACTTTTGCCTGGTTCTGGTTTCGAACCCATGTTCAAGTTCACAGCAAGCCCGCTACGATAGCGAAGACAAAAAGCATCCTTAAGAGGAAGCTTGTACCGTTCTTTGGAAATCAACCGCTAGATAGAATCAGTACACTTCAGATTGAAAAGTACAAGGCAAAGACTGCCGGTACGGGCATGAGCAACAAAACGATCAACAACGAACTCTCGGTGCTCAGCAAGTGTTTGCGTGATGCCAAGCAGTGGTTAGATCTGTCGGCTATCCCAAACATCGTGATGCTAAAACTGCCCCCATCAAAGTTCGACTTCCTTAACGAAAATGAGAGTAGGTTGCTGCTCCGGCATCTGTCGGGAATATGGTTTGAGATTGTCTACATTGCTCTGAAGACCGGACTTCGCCGTGGCGAGCTTCAAGGGCTGCAATGGCAAGACGTTAACTTGGAAGCAAAGTCGCTGATCGTTCGCCACAACTGGTGTTCCGTGAACTACGCTCTGCAATCACCAAAGGGTAACGCCACGAGGACGATTCCACTTTCGGATGAGATTGTGAAGATGCTGCGCGACAGGCAACAGAGTGAAGGGTTCGTGTTTTCTGTTAACAACTTCGTGTTTCAGCCTGTAACCCTGGGTGAGCATTTGACGAGAGCATGCAAGGAAGCTGGTATCAGAAAAGTAACGTGCCATGTACTTCGTCATTCATACGCGTCGCAGCTTGCGCTCAAAGGTGCACCGATAGCAATGATCCAAAAGCTATTGGGTCATACAGACATCAAGATAACTATGCGCTATGCCCACCTTTCCCAAGAATCAGTGAATGAGGCAGTACGGTATATGCAAACGTCTTTGATTGATCCATCGGTTCGTGAGCGTGTTGCATAAGCATCGGTGCATGGCGTTAGCCTGCACGGCAATATACGGTCAATAGATTTCTATGACGATGCGAGTGCCTGGAAGAACGTAGGTGGAGAATCGGCAAAAAGCCCAGAAAAGCCAAGGAACTAAACGGGTTTCATAACCTGTTGATGATCCGGTTTAGAGCGAGGAAATGCGCTACATGGTGACCCTACGGAGAATCGAACCCCGTAGGAAAGTGGCAAAAAATGCCTGGTCGCGCCTGGAGTTAGGGAACTCAACGTACTCCGTGAACACGTTGGACTGAGGCGGACCTTGATGACCCTGCAATGTCGGAGATTTAGGCAATATACGGTCAATAGGAATTAGGCTTTCATATGATTAATAGTGTGAAATGCGTGGTAGGTAAAAGAAAGCCTAATCCCTAATGTACGGTGTACGTAGAGCGGACATCTTGACGAATTAGCCAAGATGTTCTGCTGTGTTCAGCATTGAAACCTTTGGTCTACAAAACGGCATATAGCTAATACCCACTTCGAAAACATGCCTCTGTAGGCAAGAATTGCCCCCTCTAGAAATTTTCCCTGAACCCTTAAAGTCAAAGAGACGATGTAGTCCCGCCTTAGAGGATTGCACCGGATAACGGTCACTATGTCTCGACGATACATTCACAACTACTTACGAAGGTTTCGCAAGCAATCTGGCTTAACGCAAGAAGAAACTGCGTTTCTGTTGGGTTGCCAAACCGGTGCTCAGCTATCACGATACGAAAACCTCAGTCGTGAGCCAAGCCTGCTTACTGCGTTTGCTTGTCAAGCGATCTACCGTGTGCCTGCGCACGAGTTGTTTCCTGGGATATATACCGTGGTCGAATCACAAGTTAAACGGCGAGCGTATGTGCTCGACTCGAAGCTTGACTCTGATGCTGAAGATCGCGCCACTGAGCGTAAATCTACCTTCCTCGATGAGTTAATGCTTGGATCAGCGCCACATGCTCGCCCAGACATATGGGAAAACCCGAAACAACGCCCGTTGTTTTAGCTGTAGCGCCAGTCTCACGTGGACTTGGCTACGCGCTCTTCGAAGATCCTAAATCTCCTATTGATTGGGGTGTTAAGACTGCGCGTTTCAGAAAGGAAGAAGCCTGTCAGCGGCACGTCGAGTCGCTCATTACCTTCTACCAGCCAGATGTACTGGTGCTGGAGAAGTTCGAAGAAACGACTAGTAGAAGTCGAGTTGCTGCGTTAAACGATACTTTGTCAGTGCTTGGCACCTACACCGGCGTTGAGGTGACTCGCTTAGATCGAAACAACATACAAACCGTATTTGATGAGTTTGGCTCAAAGACCAAATTTGGCATTGCGAAGACCATTGCAGAGTGGCTCCCAGAGTTGGGGGTTCAAATGCCACGCTACAGACGGCCATGGAGGAACGAAGATCACTCCATGGCGATGTTTGAAGCAGCGGCTCTTGCTCTTTCCTATTACTACATCAACGCCTAAGGAGAACCGATATGGCACAAACGAACAATGAGATTCATGAAGAAACTGTCCTGGCCGAGGCGCGATCTATTATCGGCAGTCGATTCCAACGCGGAAAGCGATTGATTTGCGCGAACGACGCGCAAGAAATGGCGATCCATGAGTTTTCAACTGCTGATCGAGAGATATTTGCCTGCCTATTTCTTGATAATCGGCATGCAGTGCTTTCATTCGAAAAGCTGTTCTTCGGAACAATAGATCGATCTCACGTGCATCCGCGTGTGGTGGCCAAACGTGCGCTCGATGTCCAAGCCGGAGCTGTCATTCTCATTCATAACCATCCGTCTGGTGACCCTGAGCCGAGCAATTCTGATATTGCGCTAACGAAGCAACTGATCGAGTGTTTAACACTATTCGATCTAAGAGTTCTTGACCATATAATCGTTGGTGGTAACAAGACTCTGAGTTTTGCCGAAAAGGGATTGTTGTAGACAAACGCCTCCGTCAAGGAGGCGTTTTTGTGATGATTGAATTACGAGTGATGAAAGCACGTATGGCTAAAACCTTACTAGAAGCCGCTGGCGGGCTCTCGATATTCAAGGCGAGATGAAAGTCTGCGATGGATCTTCGCAGTCAAACCTGACTGAACGATTTGCGTCGGTAAGTGGTGCGAGTATTCGGCGGAGTTTGAGGAAGCTATCTCATCACGGGATGAAGTGAGTCTTCAGCAGCAGTTGCCTTCCCGTATGGGAGGGAACTCATGTCACCAGATGAGCAGAAGACGCAGCAGTCGCCCTTCATTGGCCGAAGTAACACGCCACACTCTTTGCATTAGTAGCAAAACTGGCACGCATCTATTGGCATTTCCTCACGCTCGCGATGAGAACACTGCGGACATGTCAAATTGGAGAACCTTTCCATGAAAATCTATGCGGTCTTCAGTGACTTAGTTAGCACTCCTACGCGACACCGTCCTCCTTCACGGTGGCAGAGTCGTTCATTAAAGCGCTCAACATCATCGCCATAGATTGATTCATCATCAGGCAATGAGGTTATGAGCTTAGACATCATTCTGAGGTGCTTAGGCTCTGAGACCAGGCGGTGATACACCCAACGACCTTCCTTCTCCGACACAAGCAAACCGACTTGGCGTAAGACTTTTAGGTGCCTTGAGAGTTTGTATTGGGGTTCTAGCAGGCTATCCACGAGTTCGCACAGACACGCTTCTTCCTGGGTTGTCGAGAGCAAACGCACGATTCTTAAACGTGTTCTATCGCACAACGCCTGGAAAATGTCTTCGATTGGGACTTCAATTACTTGCATAGTTGCATTATCGTGCAACTAATAGTTCATGACAAGGCCTTTGGTCTCAGACCACAAGAAAGAAATGGCGGACGATTGTTGCTCAATTGAAGTCGAGTCTAAGGAACAGGCGCGGGTACTGTGGATGGTGCTCGGTATTAACGCCGCTATGTTTGTGGCGGAGTTCATTGCGGGCGTCATCGCACAATCGACCGGATTGATTGCTGATTCTTTAGACATGCTTGCTGATGCCGCTGTCTACTGCGTGAGTTTGTACGCCGTAGGGCGGTCTGGAAGCCTGAAGAACCGAGCAGCGACGCTTAGCGGCGTGCTCCAGATACTTCTCGCGGTCAGTGTTGCCGGAGAAATATTGAGACGGACGATTATGGGTAGCGAACCAGAGCCCACCCTCATGATCGGCGTTAGCTTAGTCGCACTCGTTGCAAACGTGGCCTGCCTGACTCTGATTGCCAAGCACCGTGATGGCGAGGTTCATATGAGGGCAAGTTGGGTTTTCTCGAAAAATGACGTTATCGCCAATGTCGGCGTTATTGCCGCCGGAGGGTTAGTGCTACTGCTAGATGCGCAATGGCCTGACCTGGTGATAGGCGCACTGATTGTGTTCGTCGTGTTACGCGGCGGACTTTCGATCTTGGCTGATACAAAACGGGAGAGGATGATTGATTCACAACGCTGAAATAAGCCATAACGCAGCGCGTATAGGCGCTTCTTTAAGCGTTCTGATTGCTCTGCTTGTTTCTCTGTTTATGGCAAACCCAGCTGTCGCGGACGAAGACGACCACGACGAGATGGAAGAAATAGAGGAAATCTTGGTGCAGGCAACCAGATCGCGGCGCCGCGTTCAGGATCAGCCAACGCGTATCGAGGTGCTTGATCAAGAAGAAATCAGCGAGAAGATCATGATGCGCCCAGGCAATATCTCGATGATGCTGGCAGAGACTGGTGGACTTCGCGTCCAGGTAACCTCGCCTGCACTTGGTTCCTCGAATATACGCATCCATGGGATGCGTGGACGTTACACACAGCTTCTAGCAGACGGCTTACCGCTCTATGGCGGGCAAGCATCTGGCCTAGGCTTGTTACAGGTACCACCAAGCGACCTTGGCCAAGTGGAGGTGATCAAAGGCTCAGCGTCTGCTCTCTACGGTGGCCAAGCGCTCGGCGGTGTGATTAACCTTGTATCAAAACGGCCATCGGAGGCGACCGAAGGTGAAGTGATCCTCAATGCAACAACGCGGGACGGCCAGGATTTTTCGACATACGCATCCACTCGGTTAAGAAATGGGTGGAGTGGATCGTTGCTGGTGGCCGCTAATCATCACAGCGCGAAAGACCTAGACGATGACGGTTGGATAGATTTGCCCGAATACGAGCGCTGGAGCGTGCGGCCTCGTCTTTTCTGGGACGGGTCTGAGGGCACAAACCTCTACTTAACTGTCGGAGCGATGGGCGAAGATCGGAAAGGCGGTACACAGAGTGGTAGCGTTGTACCGGATGGCAACCCGTTTCCACAAAACCAAGATACTAATCGCCTCGATGGTGGCTTTGTCTTGCAACATCCAATCAATGACCAACTCTCTGCTCAGATTCGCGCTTCTGCTGTCCGGCAGCAACATGATCATCTGTTTGGAGATCTTTTGGAGGAAGATCGCCATCAGACGATTCTAACCGAAGCATCGCTATCTGGTGACTTACCCAGTGCGTCCTGGGTAGGAGGCGTCGCCTTCCAATCAGATGAATACGACTCGGACACGTTTCCGATCCATGATTACAAGTATGAATCACCCGCTGCATTTGCCCACTTTGACCAAGATTTTGGTGAACGTTTGACAGGGGCGTTGAGCGTTCGGTGGGATGACCATAGTGAGTATGGCGGAGAATTAAGCCCTCGGATGGCGCTGTTGTTCCGAGAAGGTGCATGGACAGTTCGAGGTTCGTGGGGTAGAGGTTTTTTTGCCCCAACACCATTCCTTGAAGAAACAGAGGCCGCAGGACTTTCTCGGTTGGAACCACTTGCCAATTTGAAGGCCGAAACGGCGGAGACCGCATCGATTGATGTCAGCTATTCAGCAGGCAATCTTGAAACGGGTCTGACGTTTTTCGGGTCGAATATTGATGATGCGGTTCGACTAGAAACCTTGGCTGCAGACCGTGTCCGGATGGTTAATGTCGACGGGGTTACCCGTACTCGTGGTATAGAAGCGCTGATGCGCTGGCGGCTCGATGACTTAGTTGTCACTGCAAGCTACCTTTACACAGATGCCAGTGAGCCAGATGAGGATGATTTAGGGCGGTGGACTGTACCGCTCACACCGCGTCACTCCGCAGGATTGGTTGCGATCTGGGAGGTAGAGGAAAAAGGCCGAATTGGTTTCGAGGTCTACTACACAGGTACACAGTCCCTTGAAGACAATCCATACCGTCTGGACAGTGATCCATACTTTGAGGTGGGTTTGCTCGGAGAGATTATTCGAGGTCGATACAGTTTCTTCCTCAATCTAGAGAACCTACTTAACGTGCGTCAGACCCGTGATGACGTGCTGGTTCGTCCGAATCGAACGCCTGATGGGCGCTGGACGGTTGACGCTTGGGCTCCGCTGGAAGGATTCGTTGCCAATGCTGGGCTTCGAATTCGCTTGGGAGAGTAAGAAGGTACCAATCAGCAAGACGTACCACTGTACTGTTCGACAGTTGATGGCTGAGGTTCAGTTCGAAGGGGTTTTAAAGGGTGGTTTTTAGCAACATCCAAGCCCCCATACTAATCATCATCACATTTTCAGTTAAGGAAACGAACCCTAGAGGTACGTTACTACTGCCACCTACACAGGCACATTTGATTTCTCGCTTGTCTAGATAAACCGCCTTAAAGACAGATACAGCCCCAATGCTGCCGATAAACAGCGCGATAGGAGATGATAGCCAAGTCAGTGAACCCGATATCATCAAGATACCCGCCAAAGCTTCCCCGTAAGGATAGAGATAGCCGTAGCGCACCCAACGCTTTGCGAGCAGGTCGTAGTTTAGAAACATAGAGGAGAAGCTTTCCACATCCTGCAGCTTTTGAACGGCTAGAAAACACATCGAGATAGCGATGAACCACTCAAACGTCCGGAGCGCGAAGAGGCGGTCGAGTGCGAACCAACTGATCGCAATCGACATAAGAGCGGCGACCGCAAAAATGGCAATGACTGGTCGGTAAGTCGTCTCATCTTCACCCTTAACATGCTGGCCGAAATGTTCCCGCAGCGCGTCATAACCCCCAATTCTCTGGTCTCCTATCCAGATCTGCGGTGTTGTTTCTACGTCATGCTCTGCCCGAAAGGCGTCGGTTTCATCGCGGGTCGTGAGGTGATGATCGGCAACTTCGAAGCCTTCTCGCTCAAGAAGGTCCTTCGCCTTGATGCCATAGGGGCAGGTGTGGGTATCCATCGCCATTCGATAAAGCGTGGCGGTCTTCGATCTGTTTTGCGGATCAATTTGCTGTTGTGTAGTGCTCATAGTTGATATACTACATACTCCTATGGGGTATGTGTCAAGATCTATGAAGTTAGAGAAAGAAGCCACCATCAAACGACTTAACAGAATCGAGGGGCAGGTACGAGGTATCGCGCGCATGATCGAAGAAGAGCGCTACTGCATCGATATCCTGCAGCAGATGCAGGCAATCAAATCCGCGTTCGCTCGAGTAGAAGACGCGATTCTTAAAGATCACTCAGCAACCTGTGTGGAAAGCGCCATTGCGTCTGGTAATACGGACGAGCAGCGCAAGAAATTCGGTGAGCTGGTTGATCTGCTGTCTAAAGTGAAATCCTAACTGCGCCGCGCTTCTCACTTTGAGAGTATCTTGTTGACCTATACTCCCTAGGGGTATACCTTGGTTATGAAATGAAAACCTCGAATCTCTTCAATGTCGTCCTCGCTACTGCGCTCATGTTTGCGAACATGGCCTGTGCGTGTGCGCCTGCTGGACCGGCCACAGACGCACTAGGACATCAGCATGAAGCGATGCAGGCTTCATCGGAGCATGCTCCCTGCCATCACCAAAACTGCGAAGGTTGCGACGAGTTGCTCGATCGTTGCGCGACACCCGATTACAAGCTGGCATCGAGCGATCGAGACAGCCGCTCAGTGGGGCCTAATCCATCTGACCTTGATGGTCCTGAGTTAGAACTGGCCTTTGTAGATACAGGTCAACCCAGGGCTTCTCCACCAAGCCACGCCTTGAGCGTGCGCTACACACCCGCGCTCAATCTGCGCGCGGACACCCCGATCCAACGCAAGGATCAACTCACCGAATAGCCCCTTTCCGTTCGGCAGGTCGCACCTGCCCTGTGTGCTGTAAGCACCCATAGCAAATAGCCAAACGGAAAGGACAGGCTAATGATACTTCATACCCCCTGGGGCACGACATCGTGCCGAGCAGCGTTTACGCATCAAATGCGTGCGCGCGTTCTGTTAACCATAATTGCCGGAGTTGGTTTGACCGGATGCGCCGGCGTGCTGCCCAGCAGTGCATATCAGCCGACAATCCCTCCACCCTTCACATCACTGTCAGAGCGCATTGTTGAACCCGCTACTGGACGTGTTGATGCCCAGGAAGTGCATGCTCGGTCGCTTGAGCAATGGGTTACGTACGCGCTTGAGCGAAACCCCCGCATCACGGCAGCAATTGCGCAGTATGAAGCCGCGACTAAAAAGGTTCCTCAGGTGACGGCCTTGCCGGACCCTCAATTGCGATATCGCTATTTTCTAGAGGAGGTCGAAACGCGTGTAGGCCCCCAACAGTTTGCGATAGGGATATCGCAACCGTTGCCCTGGCTTGGCAAGCTGCGGTTGCATGGCCAAATGGCTTCGCAAGCCGCGGCCGCGGCAGCGGCTCGAGTTTCGAAGATCCAAAACGAGATCATCTCCGAGGTCGCGAGCGCTTGGTACGAGCTTTTCTACTTTGACCGGGCGCTGCAAATCATGCGGGGCAACCGGGACCTAGTCGTTCCCCTGGAGCGCGTTGCCCGCACGCGCTACGGCACGGGCGCCAGTGGGCATCCGGACGTCATTCGGGCTCAGGTTGAACTTGGCAAAATCGAGAACGATCTCGCCAGCCTTACCGACCGTGAAGCGCCACTCTTAGCGCGCCTGAATGCTGCGCTGAACAGGCCAAGTGATGCACCGATTGAGTTGCCTAAGAAAGCACCAGTTGGTCCGGGTATGGAGCCAGACGAGACGATCATTCAGCGAGTGATCACCAATAATCCTGAGCTGCAAGCACTTCAATTCGACATTGCCGAGGCCACGACTGCCAAAGAGCGCGCGAAAAAGGACTTTTTCCCTGATTTCTCTTTCGGAATTGACTACATCGCGACAGATGAGGCTCGCGCCCCGAATGTCGCAGGTAGTGGCAATGATCCCCTATCCGCCACATTCACGATGACGCTACCGATTCAACGAGGTAAATACCGAGCCGGCGTCCAGGCAGCGGATGCTCGAATTGCTGGCGAGATCGCGCGTCGAGATCATCAGGTAAACAGCTTGGAAGCCGAGACCGTGAATGCGCTTTTCCGCCTGCGGGATGCCGAGCGGCAGATCGAACTCTACCGAACCACATTGCTGCCTAAGGCCAACGAGTCACTTGTTGCAACGCAACGCGCGTACAGCACTGGTGGATCGACTTTCGCAGATCTAATAGACGCGCAACGCGTTCTGCTGGTCTTTGAGCTTGCCGAGGTTCGCGCAATCACTGATCACAACTTGGCCCGGACAACCCTCGAAGAGTTGATGGGAGAACCACTCATATCGAGTGCATCGGCTACGGAGACTACCCATGAGCAATGAAACCGGAATACCCGCCTGGCTGAAGAATCGCACCCTGCTTGTCGGGATGGCGGTGGCAATCATCGCGTTGCTAGTCCTTCTTCTGTGGCCGGCCCCGTCGAACGAGCCTGGAGTTCAGAGCGCAGGAGACACCGCAACAGTGGACCGCTCTGATGATATGGCAGGACACGATGACCACGCGGGCCATAACCAGCAATCCATGGAAAACAGCGAGAGCATGATGAGTCCAGATCCGCATGCTGGACATGGTGCGGGCCTCACACAAAAGCCTGAAGTCTGGAGCTGCTCGATGCATCCCCAAATTCAGCGCGATGGGCCAGGACAGTGTCCGATTTGTGGTATGGATTTGATACCAGTGCGCAAGGACTCGAGCAGCGATCATCAATCCGATCGTTCGCTCACTGTTTCAACGGCACAACGCGCCTTGATGAAGATAGCGACGGTTCCAGTAGAGCGGCGCTTCCCAACGGCTGAGCTTCGTTTGGTTGGCAAGATTACCTACGACGAAACACGCCTCGCTTACATCACTGCCTGGGTACCTGGCCGAATCGATGACCTGCTGGTCGATTACACCGGCGTTACGGTCCAGGAAGGTGACCATATGGTTGAGCTTTACAGCCCAGAACTGCTTTCTGCACAAGAAGAGCTGATACAGGCCGTGCGCGGACTCGCTGGCCTATCGAAAAGCAACGTGCAGTCGCTGCGAAACTCGGCTCGGGGAACCGTCGAATCCGCTCGCGACAAACTGAGATTGTGGGGCCTCACGGCGGAGCAAATTAAGGCCGTCGAGCGCTCCGGAAAGGCATCGGAGAACGTCACCATCTACTCGCCGGCGAGCGGCGTTGTGATCCATCGCAATGCGCAAGAAGGCATGTATGTCGATATCGGGACTCGAATATTTACGATCGCGGATCTAGATGCCGTCTGGGTACAGCTCGATGCCTACGAATCCGATCTGCAATGGCTGCGTTACGGCCAAACTGTTCACTTCACAACGGAAGCATTCCCAGGAAAATCGTTCCAAGGCGTTGTGTCCTTCATCGATCCTGTTCTAGACCCCCAAACACGAACAGTGAAGGTCAGGGTTAACGTCGACAATACGGAAGGCCGATTGAAACCGGAAATGTTCGTGCGCGCGACCGTCTCAGCTCAGTTCGCCAGCGATGGAAAGATGATCGATCAAAGTCTGGTCGGCAAATGGGTTTCGCCGATGCACCCAGAGATCGTCAAAGACAAGCCCGGCCAGTGCGATATCTGCGGTATGGAACTGGTGCCCGCAGAGTCTCTTGGCTACGCAAAATCAGCCGACGCGACAGCTCCCCTTGTGATACCTGCAACGGCTCCACTGCTCACGGGTACCCGAGCCGTTGTCTACGTCGAGGATCCGACAAGCGACCGTCCAACCTACGTCGGGAAAGAAGTTGTTCTAGGTCCCAGAGCTGGGCCTGACTACGTGGTCGAAAGTGGGCTCTCTGAAGGAGAACTCGTCGTCGTGTCAGGCAACTTCAAGATCGACAGTGCGCTACAGATTCAGGCCAAACCCAGCATGATGAACCCGGAAGGTGGGCGCAGCGGCGGCGGTCATGACCACGGTGAGCAATAGCTGTAATGAGTGAAACTTATTCAACACTAGACCGGCTACTGCGCTTCTGCCTCGAAAAGAAGCTCATTATCGCGCTGCTGCTTATGGGCGTCATGGGCTGGGGCATCGCGGTCGCACCGTTTTCTTGGGATACCGGAAATCTGCCAAGAAACCCGGTTCCAGTCGATGCGATTCCAGACATTGGCGAAATCCAGCAAATCGTCTTTACCGAGTGGATGGGCCGCTCACCCCAGGACGTGGAAGACCAGATCACTTACCCACTAACGGTTGCGTTACTCGGCGTGCCGGGTGTCAAAACGGTGCGGAGTTACTCTTTCTTTGGTTTCTCAACGATCTACATCATTTTTAAGGAAGATGTGGAATTTTATTGGTCACGCAGTCGAGTCCTCGAGAAGCTCAACTCGCTACCCCAGGGCACTGTACCGGCCGAAGTACAGCCGGCGCTTGGACCTGATGCAACGGCGTTGGGCCAAGTCTATTGGTACACCCTCGAAGGGCAAGATCCGAGCGGCAATCCGACAGGAGGCTGGGGACTGGAGGAGCTCCGCTCGATTCAAGACTGGTATGTCCGCTACGCACTGCTTGCGGCCGAGGGCGTCAGTGAGGTGGGCTCGATTGGCGGCTATGTCGAGGAATATCAGATTGATGTCGATCCCGATGCGATGCGTGCCTATGGGGTCACCCTCAATGAAGTGTTCAAAGCGACGCGCGCCTCCAACCTAGATGTTGGAGCGCGAACTATTGAGGTCAATGGCGCGGAGTACGTCATTCGCGGACTCGGTTTCATCGAGAACATCGAAGACGTTGAAGAAATTGCCGTGGGCGTCCGCCAAAACGTACCTATCCGGATTCGGGACGTTGCCAATGTCAGTAAAGGACCGGCGCTCAGGCGAGGCGTTCTCGACAAAGGCGGCGCTGAAGCCGTTGGTGGCGTGGTTGTTGTGCGATACGGGTTTAACCCCCTGGCCGCTATTGGCAATACCAAGGAAAAGATCGCCGAAATATCTCCCGGCTTACCTGCTAAAGCCATTGTCGATTATCAGAAGACCTCCCGTACCGAAATACGTCAGTTTGCAGCGTCAGCCGGCTTTGCTGGGTTCGTTGAAAACAATCTGAATCAAGAGGCCTGGTTGGATTGGCTGCGGGCAAACCCGCAAGAGGCTTGGCCGGAAGGAGTAACGCTTTCACAGGTCACCATCGTGCCTTTCTACGATCGAACCGGGCTCATCTACGAAACCTTGGGGACCCTAAATGATGCACTGACCGAAGAGATCTTCATCACGATGATCGTGATTCTGATCATGGTGATGCATCTTCGCAGCTCTATTCTCATCAGTGCGTTGTTGCCGGTGGCCGTTCTCATGACCTTCATCGCCATGAAGTTCTTTGGGGTTTCGGCAAACATCGTGGCGCTTTCTGGCATCGCTATTGCGATCGGCACCATGGTCGATATGGGCGTCATTATCTGCGAAAACATACTACGGCACATGGAAGAAGCTGATGAAGAAGAGCCACCGCTCGAAGTCGTGTTTCGAGCAACGCGAGAGGTTGCGGGGGCAGTCCTAACCTCCGTGGCGACTACGGTGGTGAGCTTCTTACCAGTATTCACAATGACCGGCGCAGAAGGGAAACTCTTCACACCGCTCGCGTCCACCAAGACCTTTGCGCTGATTGCCGCAGTCATTGTTGCACTCGCTATCATCCCTCCGGCCGCTCAACTCCTGTTCTCAGCGAAGATCCGCTCAGCGCACATCAAAGCACTGCTCTATGTCGGATTAGTGCTAGCGGGAGTACTGATAGCCTTCTTTGTCAGCCCACTCGCCGGCATGCTGCTGAGCGGCTTCGCAGTGCTTCAGCTTCTGGCAAAATACTTTCCGCCGTGGTTGCAGCAATCCGGGCCGGCAGTTGCTAGTCTCGTTGTGGCTGGTTTTGTGGCGATCCTTCTCGCTGAAGAGTGGCTACCACTGGGTCCGGGGCGAGGCTCAGTCATCAATCTGGTCTTCGTGGTCCTGCTCATTGGCGGACTACTTTTGACCTTTATCGCTTATCAGCGAGCATATCCCCGAATCTTGGGGTACTGCCTAGCACACAAAAAGCGCTTTCTGAGCGTGCCAATCATCATCACCCTCATTGGCGCCGTTGCTTGGTTGGGCTTCGACAATGTGTTCCGTTTCGCACCGGACGAGCTGCGGCAAACGGCCGCCTGGCAAGCTGTAGATCGTACCTTTCCTGGGTTTGGCAAAGAGTTCATGCCAAACCTGGATGAGGGGTCGTTTCTCTACATGCCAACCATCATGCCGCACGCCTCCATTGGTGAAGCGCAGGATGCGCTGCAGATCCTTGATGAAGCCATTGGTTCTATTCCGGAGATTGCTTCCGTCGTGGGTAAATTAGGACGCGCGGATACACCGCTCGATCCTGCCCCAATCTCCATGTTCGAGACGGTGATCAATTATCACCCCGAATATCGAACTGATGAAAACGGCCGCATTCAGCGCTTTGCTTACGATCGCGATGAGAAGAACTTTAAACGCGATGCCAATGGTCAGCTGATAAAAGACGAGAATGGCCAACCGTTCCGTAATTGGCGCCCCCACATTCGCTCCACAGATGATATCTGGCAGGAAATACTGCAAGCAGCAGACCTGCCGGGAACGACATCTGCTCCGAAACTCCAGCCGATCGCAGCGCGTATCGTGATGCTTCAGAGCGGTATGCGAGCTCCAATGGGGATCAAAGTGAAAGGTCCCACGCTCGAAACCATCGAAGAGGTCGCCCTGCGACTTGAAGCCTTGCTTAGGGACGTACCGAGTATTGAACCTGAAACGGTGACCGCCGATCGCCTGGTGGGCAAGCCATACTTAGAAATCGATCTAGATCGCGCGGCCCTTGCCCGCTATGGGCTTCATATCGAAGAGGCGCAGCAGGTAATCGAGGTCGCGGTAGGCGGAAAGCGCATCACAAGCACCATCGAGGGGCGAGAGCGCTATCCGGTGCGGGTCCGGTATTTTCGGGAGCTTCGTGATACCCCAGAAGGCTTAGAGGAAATATTGGTTCCGACACCAACGGGCGCGCAGATTCCGCTTGGGCAGCTCGCGGACATTCGTTATGTCAGGGGCCCACAGGCCATCAAAAGTGAGGACACGTTTCTGGTGGGCTATGTTGTTTTCGACAAAAAGGCTGATGCTGCAGAGGTTGATGTCGTCGAGGATGCCCAGGCTTTCCTAAACGGAAAAATCGCCAGTGGTGAATTCAATCTGCCAGCCGGCGTGAGCTATACCTTCGCCGGCAACTACGAGAACCAGCTTAGAGCCCAGCAAACCCTGTCTGTGGTGCTACCGATCGCGCTTGGCGTGATCTTTCTAATCCTCTATCTACAGTTCTCGTCGGTCGCCACGACGCTCATTGTTTTCAGCGGTATTGCTGTGGCGTGGTCTGGTGGATTTCTCGTCATCTGGCTCTACGGTACAAGCGGATTTTTGGACTTCTCCGTACTTGGAGCCAATCTGCGAGAGTTGTTTCAGGTCAACCCCATCAACATGAGTGTTGCGATCTGGGTTGGTTTTCTAGCGCTCTTTGGTATCGCCACAGACAACGGAGTTGTCACGGCCACCTACCTCGATCAGACGCTGGCGAGGGCTGAGGCGGAGGACTTTAGCAGCATTCGCGATCTGGTCATCAAAGGCGCTACCCGCCGCATCCGGCCCGCGCTGATGACAACAGCAACAACTCTGATTGCTCTCGTTCCAATTCTCACGTCAGACGGTCGAGGCTCGGACATCATGGTGCCCATGGCCATTCCCTCCTTTGGGGGCATGTTGGTCGCCGTTATCACAACGCTTCTCGTACCTGTGCTTTATTGTGGTGTTCGCGAACTTCGCCTGGAAACGTAGAGTGATCGATAGCGTTTGAGTAATACGCTTGATGTTGGGCGTGAGTTAGGTCCTCGGCGCCCGATAAAGGCTATTGGTAGAGTTAGGACGTTTCCACGTTGACGATGAAGTGTTAGGTATTGCACGGGGTACGAGCCTGGGATTTGTTGCGCGATGGCAAAACACTCGGTCTCCATCCGTTGAAGAACGGGTGGCAAAATGGACCTATGCGTACAGCCTATTTTGCCAATACAAACACCCGTGGGCAGCGAATTCCTTTCGGAATACGTTACGTTGACCGACTCAGTCATCTATATGTCATAGGCAAAACAGGAACGGGCAAAACTACGTTACTTGAATCTCTGATACGCCAAGATATCGAAAATGGGTGCGGTGTTTCACTAATTGATCCACATGGCGACTTTGTGGCGCGGATTGCTTCTACGATTCCTATGCATCGTAAAAGCGATCTCATCTATTTCGATGTGGCCAACCCCACTCAGCCGTATGGATATAATCCGCTACGATTCGTGACAGCGGAACGACGACCGCTGGCGGCTTCCGGAGTGCTAGAGGTGTTGAAGAAGACGTGGAAAGACTCATGGGGGCAGCGGCTTGAGCACATCCTGCGAAATGCCATATTGGCACTATTAGACATACCGGAGTCCACGCTTGCAGACATACCGAGGCTACTCTCAGACAAGAACTTTCGCCGGCAGATTACGTCCAGACTCGAGAATGAACGTGTGCGATCCTTCTGGACTGATGAGTACGAGAAGTACTCGCATCGTCTGCGGGCCGATGCAATTGTTCCTATTCAGAATAAAGTTGGTGCGTTTCTTTCTGATCCCGTATTGATGCGCGTTCTTGTGCAGCCAGAAAAGCCACTTGCGCTGAGAAGCGTCATCGATGAGCGAAAGATTCTGCTCGTTAATCTGGCCAAAGGTAGATTCGGAGAGGACTCAAGTTCGTTGTTGGGAGGGCTGCTTGTAACAACGATTGGTCTTGCGGCTTTCAGTAGAGCCGACACACCTGAAGCAAACCGAATCCCACATCATCTGTTTGTTGATGAGTTTCAAAATTTCACAACGCTTGCTATCGCGAACATGATATCCGAGCTGCGTAAGTACAAAATCGGCCTCACCTTGGCGAATCAGTACCTCTCGCAGATTGATCCAGAGATTCGATATGCGGTGATAGGTAACGCTGGCACTTTGGTTTCGTTCCGGGTAAGTGCCAAGGATGCGCCATTCGTAGCAGCGGAGCTTGCACCCCGCTTCATGCCAGAGGATCTCGTTCACCTTCCCAATTATGAGATCTACCTCAAGTTAATGATTGATGGCGCACCGTCGCGTGCATTCAGTGCAGAAACGCTTCGACCAAAGGAGGCGCTGATGTGGTGTGCCAATCGTCAAGGACGCTGAGCCAGGCATTTGCGGCATTTCCATCCTCCGACTCCCTAAAAGCATAAAAATTGACATGCATCAGGAAAAATGGTTATAAGAAGGTAGCTTGCTCAGTGCTGAGCAAATGACCCCGCACGGGACCGGCCGGTCACCATCACGTTTCAGGACGAAGAAACTTTGAAGGAGTGTTCGCATGAAGTTAGCGAAAGGGGTCTACGTGCTGTACATGATCAGCACGATTTTCTATGCACCTACATTCATAGGGGCGGTACTGGCGCTCATTGGCAGACAAACTCAACCAGGTGATTTGCGCCCACATTTCCAGCGCCAGCTATCACTGTCATGGTGGTGGTTCAAATGGACGATGCTACTTAGTCTGGTTGGGTTTGTGGGCATCGCTGTGAATGCAACACTCTTGATTTTCGTGCCCACTATCCCGAGCTTTTTGATGATTCCGAAAGCCTGGGCTGGGCTGCAGCTGCTAAATGCTGAAGAATCCGGAGGAGCGGCGTCCTCTGAAACGATCTCGCTTGGTGTAACGGATCACTCGCACACTCACTCTGGACAAACTGTTGCGCTGGCTTCGCGCGCTGCTAGCGGATCGTCAAGCGGTGTCGCCGCCATGCAAGCGCAAGGTGCTTCCGTCGGAGCAGAAGCGATGGCGCAGTTCGAAAAATACATGCCGCTGATTCGGGAAAAACTTGGCGAGATTCTCGGCAAGGCTGGTCAGTCGATACAGCAATACGGAGTTGAACGCGCCTTTGGAACAGTCCACAAGCAGCTTCCGTTGCCGGTGCGTATCGTGCTTCCAAAGAAACGGTTTGTTGAGTTTTGTGTTGCGCACCAGCATCAACTTGTACCGGCGGGGAGCTGAGACGATTTAGGTATTTGCTAGTGG
>CAYGQC010000046.1:0-22672 GCA_964351875.1 uncultured Pseudomonadales bacterium | reverse complement strand
TCTACAGAACGTCACCGTCGAATTGCCGCAGGGTCTGTTGACCTGTGTCACCGGAGTTTCGGGTTCAGGCAAGTCGACGCTGATCAACCAGACCCTGTATCCCGTCGCTGCTACCAAACTGAACAAAGCAACGTCGCTCACCCCGGCTGCGTTCGAGCGCATCGATGGCCTGGAGCTGATGGACAAGGTGGTCGACATAGACCAGAGCCCTATCGGCCGCACGCCGCGTTCGAATCCTGCGACCTACACCGGCTTGTTTACGCCCATTCGTGAGCTGTTCGCCCAAACCCAGGAGGCACGAACTCGAGGCTACAAGCCTGGTCGCTTCAGCTTCAACGTCAAAGGCGGCCGCTGCGAGGCCTGCCAGGGCGACGGCCTGATCAAAGTGGAGATGCACTTCCTACCCGATGTCTACGTGCCGTGCGATGTCTGCAGGGGGGAGCGCTACAACCGCGAGACGCTGGAAGTTCGCTACAAGAAAAAGAACATCCACGAAGTACTGGAAATGACCGTTGAGGAAGCGCGCGATTTCTTTGACGCGATTCCCCAGCTCTCGCGCAAGCTCCAGACCCTGGTGGATGTCGGCCTTACCTACATCCGTCTGGGCCAGAGTGCGACCACGCTGTCCGGCGGCGAAGCGCAGCGCGTCAAGCTGGCACGGGAGCTCTCGAAGCGCGACACCGGCCAAACCCTGTACATCCTGGACGAGCCGACGACGGGCCTGCACTTCCACGACATCGCCCAGCTACTCGATGTGCTGCATCGGCTGCGCGACCAAGGCAACACCGTTGTGGTCATCGAACACAATCTCGACGTCATCAAAACGGCGGACTGGATTGTAGACCTGGGCCCGGAAGGCGGCTCTGGCGGTGGCACTATCGTCGCCACGGGAACACCGGAGCAGGTAGCGGAAGTTGCGGAGTCGTATACCGGGCAATTTCTCGGGCGGATGCTGGCGCGCTAGCGTAGAAAAACGAGACGCAGGTCTCCATTAGGGATCTTGCGTTCACAGTACAGGCGGGTGGCGAGCCGGAAAACGGTAAGCTGTGCCTACTTGCGCACGGCAGCGCATTGGGACGTACATGGACAACTACGGCATCAAGCCTGGCTACGCGGCGCGCAGCGAGGCGCCTACCTTCGTGGGCAACATCGAAGACTACTGGGACAGCGCCCGGCAACAGGCGGCCAATTCCTTCCAATGGCCGGTCTATTCGGCGGCGGCTGAATTCATGCGGCGCACAGGCCGCAGTTCTTTCATCGATGTCGGCTGCGGCTATCCTGCGAAAATCGGCGCGCTGATTGCGCCGGTTACCAGCAACATTCATCTCATCGACCAACCGTCGATGGCGCCACTGATGTCTCGAGATTTCCCGGAATACCAATTCACCGGGAGAAATCTCGAGGGTGACGCAACGGAATTAGATCTCCAGGGTGACTGTGTTGTGTGCGCCGACGTCATCGAGCACCTCATGAACCCGCTGCCGCTCGTCGAACTATTGCGCGAGATACTCAAGCCAAGCGGGCGACTGTTCCTCTCGACCCCGGAGCGCGATTACGTACGCGGCCCGAACTGCAACGGCAGCCCAAACCCGGAGCATGTCAGGGAGTGGAACCAGGCAGAGTTTCATTCTTTCCTGGCGGCTAACGGGCTTCGCGTTCTCGAGCATCGCTGTCTACCGCAAAAACGGCATTCCCCATTGCTGCCAGCCGGGCTTATGAGCAGGCTTCGACCCGCTCAGTTTCTCGGTTGTCAGTTGGCGATCTGCGAGCGCGCATGACCAGTATCAGCGCGCCTGCTGGCCCGGGAGGACTTCGCAACGAAGCGACCATCCTCGCTGCCGGCTCTGGCATCGCCATGGCAAGCGGCGTGCTCCTGCTAGCCGTGCTCGTACGCGCACTACCGAACGCGCAGGTAGGCCAACTGATATTGCTGGCAGCTTACCCTGCCCTGATTCATCAGTTCGCGAACCTGCAATCGTGGCAGGGGTACTCCCGCGAAGGGCTCGCGTTGCTGGCCGACGACGACAAAGCAGGCTTCGCGTCACTGACGCAGGCGTTTTTCAGGCTCGACGCGATTTGTTCCGTCGCCGCATTCCTGCTCGCTTTGCTCCTGGTAAGCGCCACCGTCAACTTGCTCGACTGGCCCGAACACTGGCGAGTCTGGCTGTACGCGTTTTCCGCACTACTTCTGACCAACTACACGAGCTTTAGCCTCGCGGTAATGCGCTGCTTCAAGAGCTATCGCACCCAGGCGGTCTGCACTGTGCTCTTACCGCTCAGCCAACTGGCCGTCGCACTCGTGCTGTGGCGCCACAACGCAGACATCGAGTCGTATCTCATCGCCTGGCTCGCACTGACCGTCATCAGCCACGTCAGTCACCTCCTCGCAGCGGTCGTCATTCTTGCGAGACGGAGAATCACCAGGTGGTTCGCTGCCCGTCCGCGCAATTCCGGCGGCAGCCTCGGCTTCACCGCCTGGGTCAACCTGGCAACGTCTCTCGACAGCATCGTCAAGCAGTTCGATGTCATACTCGTATCCGCGCTGATCTCAATCGAGGTCGTACCTGTGTATCGCCTGATCAAACAGTGCGGCGCTGTGTTTTATCGGTTCGCCGATGGCCTGGCCCAGGCCAGCTTTCCACGCCTGGTCACGCTGACCCTCTCAAGGAAACTGCCTGCGGCCCTCAGTCTCTTTCGCCGCTCAGCGCTCTGGTTGCTCATCGGCAGTACGTGCGCAGCAACCGCGATCGCCGGCACCAGTAGCTATTGGTTAGGCCGTGTGTTCACGCCGGAGTTCGCTGCATTCGCACCCCAGCTCAGCACCTACCTGGCCATCGTCGTCGTTGCCGTTACGTTTACGGCCCTGCATCAACTCATCTACGCACTGGGTTATGTACGTCGACCGGCCGCGCTTACGGCGCTAGCGGTAGTCGCCTTTCTCGCGTGTGCAATCTGGCTGGCTCCCAGTCACGGACTCTGGGCGTTCATGATCGGATTCGCGATTTACCACGGCATCGCAATCACCGGAAAACTGTTACTCCTCAACCAACATCGAGCACTCACTGTTGCGGGGCAGGCCTGATGTGCGGCCTCTTTGGCAGCACGCTAAGCCACGCGCCAACGCCTGACGAACTCGCGCATCTGAGGCGCGCCCGTGACTCGTTGAAGCATCGTGGCCCGGACTTTCAGGGTGACTTCCACAACACCGATATCTACATCGGGCACACGAGACTGGCTATCGTTGACACCTCAACGGACGGCAACCAGCCGATGTGCAGCAGCGACGGTCGCCTCGTACTCGCCGCCAACGGAGAGATATACAACTTCCGGGAATTGCGAGCGCAACTGGAGAGCAAGCACCAATTCATTTCACGCAGCGACAGCGAAGTGATTCTGCACGGCTACCGAGAGTGGGGTATTCACGGTTTGCTCGACAGGTTAGAAGGCATGTTCGCGTTCTCCCTGGTTGATCTGGATAGGCGATCGCTGTTCCTCGCGAGAGACCGTGTCGGCATCAAGCCTTTGTACGTGCTGTCGAGCAAAAAGGTTGTCGCCTGGGCGTCCGAATTGAAATCCCTCGAGACTTTCGCAGACAGTTCACAGGCTTGGACACCCGAGCTCAATATCGACTACAGCGCGGTCTACGACTACCTGACTTATCAGTACATTCCCACGCCAAAATCTCTCTACCGCGAAGTCACGAAACTCAGGCCCGGGCATTTTGTGGCGGTCGACCTCGATACGCTAACGAGCACGGAACAGCGCTACTGGCACATCGACGATGCGATCGACAAGCCGATCAGTGCCGATTCCGTCGACATCGCCGAGTTGCTTCGAGACTCGGTAGCACACCAGATGATCGCTGATGTTCCCCTCGGTTTCTTTCTCAGCGGCGGCATCGATTCCACCGCAGTCGTCAGTACAGCGGCGCAAACACACCGCGATCTGGCGACCTTCTCCATTGGCTTCGATCGCGGCAACAACGAGTTGCCCATCGCCAACGCTACCGCAAAGCGACTCGGTACGCGCCACACGCAGGCTACGCTGCACGAGGCAGACACGGGCCCGCTCATCGCACAGATGCGATCGCTATTCGATGAGCCGTTCGCCGACACGTCGGCACTGCCCACCTTTCTGGTCGCAAAACTCGCGCGCGAACACGTCACCGTTGTGCTCACCGGTGACGGGGGTGACGAGGTGTTCAGCGGTTACGGACGCTACGAACACCTCGGCGGTAGAAGCCTCGCTGAGCGCTCGCGACCAGGCATAAACCTTACCGCAGCCATTCGATCCTCACTGCCCGCGCTGCGTCGGCTGACCCGGGGAATTGAACGCTACGCACTGCTACGAGGCTTCGGCTACTACACTCGCTTGCTCGGCGGGCTGATTAAGCAGGAGAAGAATATCTATCGGCAGGCTTGGCAGATCGACGCAGACTACGACGACTATTGGCATTTCCGGGAACACTATGACGCGACGCTGGATTCCCAAACCGCCCTGCAACGGCTGGACTTTCTTACCTACCTGCCGGACGACATCCTGACCAAAGTCGACCGCACAACCATGGCGCACTCTCTGGAAGCACGCGTACCGTTGCTCGACAACCGTCTCGTGAGCACGGCATTCGCGATTCCAGCCAGCGGGCGCGGAAGCAACAAACGCCTGCTGAAGCGCGCGATGGCCGGGCTCATTCCTGACGAGATACTCGGGCGAGAGAAAACCGGCTTCAGCGTTCCGGCTTCACAATGGCAAGGCGGAGTTTTCGATCGGAGCCGAAGCCGCGTCGAAAATCTGCTGCACGCCAACTTCCAAGATTTGGAGTTGCCGTGAGACTGCTCTACTGCGCCGGCTCGACCATCCCTTCTGACAGCGCGAACAGCATCCACGTCATGCGCATGTGTGAAGCGCTTTCTCAGCTTGGTCACGATGTGACTCTACTGGCCAAACAGGGCAAACCCGGTGACGCGTTCAAACGCTACGGCGTATCCGGAAGCTTCGAGCTGATCACGATACCGTTCGAGAGTCGTCGAAGCCTGTGGCGCTACCTGTCTGCCGCGAAAAAACTTGGTCGGGTGGACGCCCTGGTCGGGCGATATATCTACCCGGTTTGGCTGCTGAGAGGCAGAGCCGAACAGTTTGCCTACGAGAGCCACCAGCCTCCTACCGGATTGCGAGCAGTGTTAGAAAAGCGCCTGCTACAGGATCAACGATGCGTCGGCGTACCAGTCATATCCAAGGCATTGTTGAATCGCTACACAGCGCAATTTGGCGATCTCGCCGCAGCACAGTGTTTCGTGCTGCCCGACGCGGCAGTGGATCCGGGCGAGGTGATACCTCCTCAAACCGACGGCAAGCTCGTCGTGGGTTACGCGGGCTCGGATTACCAAGGGCGCGGCCTGGATATTATCGTCAGCTGCGCACGGGCCTTGCCCGATTGCGAGTTTGCCATTGCAGGAACAACGGCAGCACGTCTGGCCCAGCAATTTGGCAATCTCCCCGACAATCTCCACTGCGCCGGTCGCCTGGAACACGCTGATGTCCCCGAGTTCCTCCGAGCGAGCGACGTGCTGTTAGCCCCCTATCAGAGAACGGTCGCTGTCTCCGGGAACGCGGGCAACACGATTGACTGGTGTTCGCCGCTCAAGCTCTTCGAGTACCTCGCACAGGGTAAAGCGATCGTTTGCTCAGACCTGCCAGCTCTGCGGGAGATTTTGAATGAGGATAACGCGGTTCTGGTAGAGCCGGATGATTCGCTCGCCTGGATTAACGCTATCCAGACGCTCAACGACCAACGCTCGGTAGCACAACGTATCGGCGCTCAGGCGCGGGAGGACTTCTCGACGAACTACACATGGACGATACGGGCGTCCAGATTGGTCGAACGTTTTGCCTGAGCGGACGACAACGGGCGCAGAGAACGTTATGGGCGTCCAACGGGAGTGGCTCGCGTTAGTCCTTACCGCCGGCACCTTCGTGGCGCTCAATGATCTATTGTCTCGGCTGTACCGATGGGTAGGCATTGACCTGGGAATGGTTGTGCTGGTGCTCGTCGCGACGATTGTCGTTCTGTCGGCCCGTCAGAGCCGAGATTCTTCTCCCGCACGCACAATGGCGTTCGGGTGTTCTGCGATCCTTGGCCTCTATGCCTTGATGCTGATACCGGGTTTCGCGCCGGACCCGGCCCTTGGTTCAGTCGACAATCTTCACTCTGTCTGGCGCTGGCTTGCCGTCGGCGCTGTACCGTTGAGCTGGCGGTGGCCGGGGTTCGCGATTTTGCCCGTGGGTTTCGTGATGCTGTACAAGGCTGCGCTTGCACAGCACACGGGCCTGGCAATCTCACCGACTGACTACCTGCCAATTGCGGAGCTGGGATTGTTTCTATGCCTGGGAATTGCGATCGGTAACTCGTTCTTATCCGCATCGTGCAGCCGCCGAAGATTTCTGCAGTGGCTCTTCCTGGCAGCCGTCAGTGCTCACATCGCGAACTACTTCTGGTCAGGCATCGTAAAGCTCACGCTATCGGACGACCCGCTCTATTGGCTGCTGAACAACGACACCAGCAACATAGTCCTGGTCTCACACGTGCTGGGCACCTTGCCCGTAACCGCGGACAACGCTGTAAGCCTCGCACATCTGGTCAGAGACAACGTCTT
Organism: uncultured Pseudomonadales bacterium; assembly: GCA_964351875.1. Lineage (GTDB taxonomy): Bacteria > Pseudomonadota > Gammaproteobacteria > Pseudomonadales > Azotimanducaceae > JANSWO01. The sequence continues at coordinate 16,019 of CAYGQC010000046.1, read as the reverse complement.
CGCACTGAATTTTCTGACGCTTGCGCTGCAGTTGCTCTCACCTTTGGCTCTTCTCTCACGTCGATTGCTCGTCAGCTTCACGCTCGCCTTCGACGTTTCTCATCTCGTCATTTTCCTTTGCAGCGGAATCTTCTTCTGGAAGTGGATCCTGCTGAACCTGGTCATCGTGGCCGCAGCGAGCCAGGCGTTTGCCCAGCGACTGAACTGGACTGAGTACCTTTTGCTGCCTGTCCTCATCTTGTTCAGCAGCAAGGTCTTCTTTACCGCTGAGCTAGGCTGGCTCGATACTCCGAGCGCAACTCTCTAGTATGTCGAGGCGGAATTTTCTGATGGCAGCCGGTGGCGCCTGCCAAGCAACGCCTATCTCGCCAGTTCGATCACCGCAGCACAGATCCGGCTCGTTCAGCCGCTACGCCCGACGAACGGCACCAGAACCTGGGGGCAAACGAGCGACGTGGAAGTCTTCGAGCGAGTCAGCGCCAACTGCCTGGCCAGTGAGCTAGGCGGGAATGCTGGGGTGGAGCTTTCTGAAACCGAGGCATGGCTGACTCGTCACGTGCGCTGGCAACAGGCGGCTAGCGGTCCAGACGATCTAATCGGCGCGAGCCACTGGTACCCACACCACATATTCAGTAACCCCAGCGCTACCCCCGAGATCAACATCCGCCGCTGGGACGATATCCAGGCGCTTCGCTACGTCTCCGAGCTACACTGCATCAGGCTTAACCACACAGAAATAGTCTCATCGATAATCGCTACCGAAACTTCGCCACCCATGACAGTCAGTCACCATGACGGCTTCTGAGTGCTCAACGATCCGGTTGATTTACGATGGGGAATGCCCGTTCTGCCAACGCTACGTCAGCATGGTTCGACTGCGTGAGAACTACTCGGTCGAACTGATCGATGCGCGAACCGAGCCAGCGTTGTACGAAGACCTTCTCAGCCTCGGTATCGATCTCGATGAAGGGATGGTTATGGAAACTAACGGCGAGCGCTACCACGGAGACGAGTGTCTACAGAGGGTGGCGATGCTTACGTCTGCTTCAGGTAGGTTAAACCGGCTGAACGCTTGGGTTTTCCGGTCACCCAAACGGGCGAGGTTGATCTATCCCTGGATGGTGCTAGGTAGAAACCTGGTGCTGCGTGTGATGGGCACTAGGCTGTTGGGCGCGGGGCGCGAGAAGTAGGCCTAGTCCTCTTCTTCTGTTTCGAGCTCTTCCTCGTCCAGATCGACTTCCGCAATCGGACGATCAACCAGCTCGATGTAGGCCATCGGCGCAGCATCACCTGCACGGAAACCACACTTCAGAATTCTGGTGTAACCGCCAGGACGTTCCTGGTAACGCGGGCCGATCTCGGTGAACAGCTTGCCCACAGCGTCTTTGCTACGCGTACGAGAGAATGCCAGGCGTCGATTAGCCACGCTGTCTTCTTTGGCAAGCGTAATCAGAGGCTCAGCAACCCGACGCAACTCTTTGGCTTTTGGCAGAGTCGTCTTGATCACTTCGTGCTCGATCAGAGAAACCGCCATGTTGCGGAACATCGCCTGGCGATGTGAGCTGTTACGGTTCAGCTGCCGTCCACTTTTACGATGACGCATGGTCTTATCCTAATTTCGTCTCTGTCCGTTGCTGGCGGACCAACTTCGCCCGAGGGCAATGGTTAGCGCCATTGGCTGCGTAAGCCACCGGCGCTGGTTGTCGTATTCGCTGCTCTGGCGGCTTTCCCGCTCTTACGCGACTCGGTGGTCGTTGCGAAGACTCGGCGGCGGCCAGTTCTCGAGGCGCATACCCAGGCTGAGTCCGCGAGAAGCCAGTACGTCTTTAATCTCAGTCAGCGACTTCTTGCCGAGATTTGGCGTTTTCAGGAGCTCGACTTCCGTACGCTGGATGAGATCGCCTATGAAGTAGATGTTCTCTGCTTTCAGGCAGTTTGCAGAACGTACCGTCAGCTCCAGATCGTCGACCGGACGCAGGAGGATCGGGTCAATCTCGTCCTCTTTCTCTTCCAGTACAGGCTCGCCGTCGCTTTCCAGGTCAACGAAGACCGCTAGCTGCTGCTGCAGGATGGTCGCCGCTCGGCGAATCGCCTCTTCCGGATCGATGGTACCGTTTGTCTCGAGGTCGAGGATGAGCTTATCGAGGTCAGTACGTTGCTCAACACGCGCGTTTTCAACGCTGTAGGCAACGCGCTTCATTGGGCTGTAGCTGGCGTCGAGGCGCAGCATGCCAATAGAGCGGCCCTCTTCGTCTTCGTCACGGTCCAACTCAACCGGCTCATAGCCACGGCCGCGAGTAACTCGTGCTTCGAGGCGGATAGCACCGTTATCGTTCAGAGTGCAGATCACGTGATCGGGGTTGGCGATCTCGACATCCTGATTAAGCTGAAAGTCCCCAGCCGTCACCTCACCGGACCCTTCTTTGGTCAGCGAAATGATGGCGTCGTCGCCGTTGTGCAGGATGACCGACACGCCTTTGAGGTTCAGCAGGATGTTGATCACATCTTCCTGGACGCCTTCAATGGTGCTGTATTCGTGCAGCACGCCATCGATCTGTACTTCCGTGATGGCGCAGCCAGGCATGGAAGACAGCAGGATGCGACGCAGCGTGTTGCCGAGCGTATGACCGAAGCCCCGCTCCAGTGGCTCCAGAGTAACGCGCGCACGGGTTGGCCCGACAACGTCGACGCCGATGTTTCGAGGGGTCAGAAATTCTGTGACCGACTGTGCCATAGCTACCGTTCTCCGTTTGCGGGATTGAGCGCCAAACCCGAAGCGATACTGACTGTTCCTGCCGGCTGTTAAGCCGCCGGCTCGCTCGCGATATCACCTTTCTGGAACCACCGGCTCCAGACATGGCGTACGTTGATTGTCGCTACTTGCTGTAGAGCTCGACGATCAAGCTTTCGTTGATTTCAACAGCCAGCTCTTCGCGATCAGGCTGACGTTTGAATACGCCTTCCATTTTCTCGGTATCAACATCAACCCATTCGATCGGTGAGCGCGTGGCTGCGATCTGAAGTGCTGCCGTAATACGTAGTTGCTTTCGTGCCGCCTCGTTAACCGAAATCACGTCGTTCGGCTGCACCTGATAGCTGGCGATGTTAACCAGCTGACCATTGACGCGGATTGACTTGTGGGCAACCAGCTGGCGCGATTCAGCGCGTGTAGAGCCGTAGCCCATGCGGTATACGACGTTGTCCAGACGGGACTCCAGAAGCTTCAACAGGTTCTCACCGGTTGCGCCCTTCTGACGGTCTGCACGCTTGTAGTAATTGCGAAACTGCTTCTCGAGTACGCCATACAGACGACGTACCTTTTGCTTCTCCCGTAGCTGCAGGGCGAAGTCAGACGGGCGGCCGCGACGGGCGCCGTGCTGGCCAGGCGCAGTATCTGCACGGCACTTGGAATCGAGTGGGCGAACACCGCTCTTCAGGTAAAGGTCAGTACCTTCCCGGCGAGACAGCTTGAGTTTGGGGCCTAAGTAACGAGCCATGGTTTAGACCTCCTATACCCGACGCCGCTTGGGCGGTCGACAGCCGTTGTGTGGAATCGGCGTGACATCAGCAATGCTGTTGATACGCAGACCTGCCGCATTCATCGCGCGCACCGACGATTCACGACCCGGACCGGGGCCTTTAACGTAGACGTCGACGCTCTTCATGCCGTATTGCTCTACCGCTGCCTGGCACGCGCGATCTGATGCCACCTGAGCAGCAAATGGTGTGCTCTTACGAGAGCCTCGGAAGCCAGAGCCGCCGGATGTTGCCCACGTCAGCGTATTGCCCTGGCGATCGGCAATCGTAATGATCGTGTTGTTGAACGACGCGTGCACATAAGCAACACCATCGGTGACAACGCGTTTGGCTTTCTTGCGTTCTGACATGACTACTTCCTGATCGGACGACGCGGACCCTTACGGGTACGAGCGTTAGTTCGGGTTCGCTGACCGTGAACCGGGAGATTGCGGCGATGGCGAATGCCGCGATAGCAACCCAGATCCATCAATCGCTTGATGTTCATCGACACTTCCCGGCGCAGATCGCCCTCAAGGGTCAGCTTCGATACCTCGGAACGAATAGCGTCCAGGTCGGTATCGGACAGCTCACCGATCTTGTCCGTGGTGGCAACGCCGACAGTGTCGCAAATCTTTGCGGCTGTCGTGCGCCCGATACCATAGATATAAGTCAGCGAGATCCCCGCATGCTTATTATCTGGAATGTTGACTCCGGCAATACGTGCCATGAATACGCTCCGTAGCTTTACCTGATGCCAGCTGAGTTATTACAGCTGGCCGGGCGATGATCATCGACCGCACCGAAAAGGGCGCGGATAATGGACCAAACGCCGTGTGTCATCAACCCTGACGTTGCTTGTGTCGGGGTTCCGCGCTGCAGATCACTCTGACAACGCCATTGCGCCGTACAACCTTGCAGTTGCGGCACATTTTCTTAACTGATGCTCTTACTTTCATTCTGCATCTCCTGCATGCAGTGCCCGAACCTCTGTCCGGCCACTAGATTCGTCACCCGGCGGCTATCGACGCCCGCCTCGGGAGTAATTCTTCAGATTGGATTTCTCCATCAGCTTGGCGTACTGACTGGACATCAGGTGCGCCTGCACCTGCGACATGAAATCCATCGCGACAACCACCACGATCAGCAGCGCTGTGCCGCCGAGCTGAAAGGTAATATTGAAAAACACAATCATGAATTCCGGCAGCAAGCAGACCAGGGCGACGTAGAGCGCGCCAAACATGGTCAACCGGGTAATCACATCGTCAATGTAGTGCGCGGTGTGTTGGCCCGGGCGGATGCCAGGCACGTAGGCGCCCTGACGCTTCAGATTATCCGCCACGTCCTTCGGATCGAACATGATCGCGGTGTAGAAGAAGCTGAAGAAGATAATGCCGGCGGCAAACATTAGGATGTACAACGGCTGCCCAGGGGACAGAACCAGCGCGATCTCCTGCAACCAGCTCATGCCTTCACCCTGGCCAAACCAGGACGCAATTGAGGCGGGCGCCAGCAACAGGCTCGACGCAAAGATCGCCGGAATCACACCAGCCATGTTGACCTTCAACGGCAGATGGCTGCTCTGGGCCTGATACATACGACGGCCTTGCTGCTTCTTCGCATAGTTCACCGTTATCCGGCGCTGGCCGCGCTCGATGAACACGACAAAGGCGACGATGACAATCGCAAACATGCCGATAGCGAGCAGAGCGATGATGTTGATGTCACCCTGTCTTGCGGCTTCAAAGGACCGGCCAATCGCACCCGGGAAACCCGCGACGATGCCCGCAAAGATGATTAGCGAGATGCCGTTGCCAACTCCACGCTCGGTGATCTGCTCACCCAGCCACATCAGGAACAGCGCGCCCGTTACAACCGACACAATCGCCACAAAATAGAAGGAGAAGGACGCGGCAAACGCCAGGCCCTGGCTCGCTAGCGTAAATGACAACGCCGTACCCTGAATCAAGGCGATCAGCAACGTGCCGTAGCGTGTGTACTGCGTGATCTTGCGACGGCCAGACTCGCCTTCCTTGCGCAGTTGCTGCAGGCGCGGATCCATCATCGACATCAGGTTCATGATGATCGACGAGGTAATGTAGGGCATCACGCCAAGCGCGAGGATGCTCATACGCTCGATGGCGCCGCCGGAGAACATGTTCATCAGGTCCAGGATTCCGCCCTGGTTCTGGTTGAAGAGGTTCTGCAGCGCTTCCGGATTAATCCCCGGAATCGGAATGTGCGTGCCGACTCTGTAGATGAGCAGTGCCATAAAGACGAACAGCAGCCGGCCGCGCAGCTCGGAGAGCCCCGCTTGAACACCTGCCAACTGGTTCGGATTAGCGCTCATCAGGCTTCTACCTTGCCTCCGGCCGCTTCAATTGCCGCCTGGGCACCTTTACTCACGGCGATGCCGCGAAGCGTGAACGCTCGATCGACACCACCAGAGAGCATGATGCGCACGCGCTTCATGTTGCGCGAGATGACGCGTGCTTTCTGCAGGGTCTCGATCGTCACTTCTTCACCGCTCACTTTCGCAAGCTCGCTCAGTCGAACTTCGGCCGTTACAAGGCCGATACGTGAGCGGAAGCCAAATTTGGGTACGCGCATGGCGAGGGGCATCTGGCCACCCTCGAAACCAGGCTTAACCGAGCCGCCAGAGCGAGCTTTCTGGCCTTTCATTCCCCGCGAACTGGTCTTGCCCCAGCCGGAGCTAGCGCCACGGCCTACCCGGCGGGCGTTTTTCTTACTGCCGTCTGCAGGTGAGATGTCATTGAGTCGCATATCGGGCTCCCTACTCGCCGTGTACGTCGAGCATGTAATTGATGCGATTGATCATGCCCCGATTGGCCGGTGTATCAATCACGTCGACGGAATGTCCTATACGGCGCAACCCGAGGCCAGCTACGCAGGCCTTGTGGTTTTTCAGCCGTCCGGCTGGACTCTTCACCAGAGTAATTCGAATCGTCTTGTCACTCATCGTTACTGCCTTTCCGTTCGTCGGGCCATCGCGCGTCGCGAGCCCTCTTCTTTGTGCGTTGTGCTGCGTCTTTCGACGCTCAGCCGCCAATCTCTTCAATGCTCAGGCCACGCTTGGCTGCAATGGTCTCAGGCGAGTTAATGCTGGTCAGCGCTTTGAACGTTGCTCGTACCACATTGATAGGCGTGGTTGAGCCGTAGCACTTGGCCAGGACATTGTGGATGCCCGCGGCTTCCAGCATTGCTCGCATCGTGCCACCGGCGATTACGCCGGTACCTTCCGATGCTGGCTGCATGTAAACCTTGGACGCACCGTGTGATGCGGTCGCTGCATACCAGATGGTTGAACCGTTGAGGTCCACATCCACCATGTTGCGACGGGCGGCTTCCATCGCTTTCTGAATGGCTACAGGCACTTCCCGTGCTTTACCGCGGCCAAATCCTACACGGCCATTACCATCACCAACCACGGTAAGCGCGGTAAAGCCGAAAATCCGGCCGCCTTTAACAACTTTGGCAACCCGGTTTACTTCGACCAGCTTCTCAATGATGCCTTCTTCTTCAACTTTGTTTCCGTAGGCCATCTTAGAACTCCAATCCGCCTTCGCGGGCTGCATCGGCCAAGGCTTTCACCCGACCGTGGTATTTGAATCCACTGCGATCAAACGCAACCTTCGACACTCCAGCTTCCTTCGCACGACCGGCAATCAGCCCGCCGACCTTGGCAGCCGCGTCGACGTTACCCGTGGCACCGGCACGCAGGTCTTTCTCGAGCGTTGAAGCGCTCGCAATTACTTTCGCACCATCTGCCGCGATGATTTGCGCGTAGGTGTGACGTGGCGTTCGGTATACGCTCAATCGAACGGCACCGAGCTCGCGCATCTTCATGCGACCGCGCTTCGCGCGTCGCTTTCTTGCTATGTCTTTGGCGTGCATGAGACCTGCTCTCTCAACTGTCGTATTACTTTCGTGTTTCGATCTGTAAACCTGAACTTCAGGTTTGTTGGCAGCCCCGGTATACCGAGCGGCCACCTCTTCAATTTCTACGTCTTACTTCTTCTTGGCTTCTTTACGTCGAACGTACTCATTCGCGTAACGGACGCCTTTACCCTTGTAGGGCTCCGGCGGCCGATAGCTGCGAATCTCTGCCGCCACCTGGCCCACCAGCTGTTTGTCTATACCGGACACAACCACTTCGGTCTGGCTCGGCGTGTCAATGCTGATGCCTTCCGGCAACTCATACTCGATCGGGTGTGAAAATCCGAGCTGAAGCTCCAGGGTCTTGCCTTTGGAGATGGCTCGATAGCCAACTCCTTGCAGCTGCAACCGCTTCTCCCAGCCTTTCTCTACGCCAGTAACCATATTGGCGACTACCGAGCGCATCGTGCCGGACAACGCATGAGCGTTCTTGCCACCGTCGCGCGGGGCAAACTTCAGGGCGCCTTCATCCAGCGTTATCACAACGCTTTGATGTACATCCATCGCCATCTCGCCCTTGCCACCTTTTACTTTGATGGCATTTCCGTCGAGCTTGATATCGACGCCGCTGGGCACTTCTACCGGTGCATTGGCTATTCGGGACACGACTGTCTCCAACTCAATCCGATTTAGAAGACGGTGCAGAGCACTTCGCCGCCGACATTGGCAGCTCGAGCAGCACGGTCTGTGAGAATGCCCTTGTTGGTGCTGACTAGAGCCACACCAAGACCACCTCGAACCTGTGGCAGATCACCCGGCGCGCGATAGATGCGCAGTCCCGGACGGCTGACACGCTTGATTTCTTCGATAACCGGCGAGCCCCGGTGATACTTAAGTCGTATCGTAAGCTGAGGCTTAACGGCACCATCATCGCTGTAAGTGGCGATATAGCCTTCCTGCTTCAACACTTCACAGATAGCCTTCTTCTTCTGAGAAGAGGGCATTACTACGTTTTCGTGATTAGCCCGGCTCGCATTGCGAATTCGCGTCAGCAGGTCGGAAATCGGATCTTGCATACTCATAGTCGTTGACCTCTCTCTTCCGTCCGCTACCAGCTGGCCTTAACCAGGCCGGGAATGTCACCACGCATAGCTGCTTCGCGCAGCTTGTTGCGGCCCAGGCCAAACTTACGATAGACACCGTGCGGGCGACCGGTTATGCCGCAACGGCGCTGCTGACGGCTCGGCGATGCATTGCGCGGCAGCTTCTGCAGCGACAGCTGTGCTTCCCAGCGCTCACTATCATCACGATTGCGATCGTTGATGATTGCTTTCAGCGCCGCGCGCTTACGTGCGTACTTGGCGACTGTCTTGGCGCGCTTCTTCTCGCGCTCTACCATGGAAGTCTTAGCCATGCTTACTGACCCTGCTTTTTGAACGGGAAGTTAAAGGCGCGCAACAACGCGAGCCCTTCTTCGTTGTTAGCCGCGGTTGTCGTTACCGCGATATCCAAACCACGAATCTTGTCGATCTTGTCGTAGTCGATTTCCGGGAACATGATCTGTTCCGCCACGCCCATGGAAAAATTGCCGCGGCCGTCGAATGACTTCGGATTAAGGCCCCGGAAATCGCGCATACGAGGTATGGCGATCGCAATCAGCCGCTCGACGAAGTCGTACATACGCGCCTGGCGGAGCGTCACCTTGCAACCAATCGGCCAGCCAGCGCGGATCTTGAAACCGGCTTCTGAAACTCGCGCGTTACAGATGATCGCTTTCTGGCCCGAAATCGCCGACAAGTCGGACAGGGCGTGTTCCAGGACCTTGCGATCGCCGGTTGCCTCACCAACACCCATGTTCAGGGTGACCTTGGTGAGCCGAGGCACGCGCATGACGTTGTCATAGCCGAGCTCCTGCTGGAGTGCAGGTCGGATCTCTTCAATGTAGCGCTGGTATAAATTCGCCATGGTTGCTACTCGTTCTTAACTCTGTGTCCAGGGTGCGGTCCTCTGGCCTTGCTCAGGCCTGCCGGTCCGCACCGGGTTTAACTGTTACCTACAATCTTCTCGGAAGCTTTGCGTGCGTCTTCTCAGTCAACCGGCTTGTCGGTGGACTTGAAGAAGCGCTCTTTGCCGTCGTCACCATCACGGATCCCAACTCGATCGGCCTTGCCGGTTTCCGAATTGAACAGCGCAACGTTCGACGCCTGAATGGGCGCTTCCCGAGAGATGATTCCGCCCTGAACGCCAGCGTTCGGGTTGGGTCGTTCGTGCTTCTTGACAAGGTTGATGCCCGACACTAGCAATTTGCCGTTATTCATCACCTGTAGCACTTCACCACGATTGCCTTTGTCGCGGCCCGCGATGACGATCACTTCGTCGTTTTTTCTGATCTTTCGCATTGCTTGACCTATAAAACTTCCGGTGCCAGAGACACGATGCGCATAAATTTCTCGGACCTCAGCTCACGCGTTACCGGCCCAAAGATTCGAGTACCAACCGGTTGATGCTGCGGGTTCAACAGAACCGCCGCGTTCTCATCAAAGCGGATGATCGAGCCATCCGAACGGCGCACGCCTTTGCGCGTTCTGACGACAACCGCGTTCATCACCTGGCCTTTCTTGACGCGTCCTCGCGGAATCGCCTCTTTCACGGTGACTTTAATGATGTCACCAATGCCCGCGTATCGACGGTGAGAACCGCCCAGCACCTTAATGCACTGCACGCGCCGCGCGCCGCTGTTATCAGCGATTTGCAGCATTGTTTCCGTCTGAATCATTGATCCACTCTCACTGTTTAGATCGCGATGCGATCCACTGTTGTCTCTATCGTCAGCCGCCGATCGCGCGAGCTCTAGCCGGTCGCGACTACAACCGCCTTCTCGTCAACACTTCGCAGCATCCACGTCTTGGTTTTCGACAACGGCCGGCACTCGACCACCGTAACCAAATCGCCAACGTTGCACTGATTGTCTTCGTCGTGCGCATGAACCTTCAGCGAACGGCGCATAAATTTGCCGTAGAGCGGATGCTTGATGCGCCGTTCAATCTTGACCGTAATGGTCTTTTCCATAGCGTTACTGACCACCGTTCCGGTCAGAGCGCGCGCATTGCTAGCGCCTTCAGTCATTGGCCTTCTCCTGAATCAGGGTCTTAACACGCGCGATGTCGCGGCGTGCTTCCTTCAGCAGATGCGCCTGACCCAGCGTTCCACTCGCTTTCTGCATACGCAGATTGAACTGTTCCTGGCGGAGCCGAAGCAGTTCGTCGCCCAGCTCAGTGGCCGATTTTTCTCTAAGTTCTTTCGCGTTCATCTACATTACCGTCCGCTTGACGAAAACCGTTTCGAACGGCAGTTTCGCCGCCGCCAGCTCGAAGGCGCGACGAGCGACATCCTCCGGCACGCCTTCCATCTCGTAGAGCACTTTGCCCGGTTGAATCTGAGCCACCCAGTACTCGACGTTACCTTTACCCTTGCCCTGGCGAACCTCGAGAGGCTTTTTCGTGATCGGCTTGTCAGGGAAAACCCGAATCCATATCTTGCCGCCGCGCTTAACGTGGCGCGTCATCGCGCGACGACCGGCTTCGATTTGCCGCGCCGTCATTCGGCCGCGGCTGATAGCTTTCAGGCCAAACTCACCGAAGCTAACCTTGCTGCCGCGCAGGGCCAAGCCGCGGTTGCGGCCCTTCATGAGCTTGCGGAATTTTGTTCTTTTCGGTTGCAGCATTGTCTTGTCTCTATAAGCACTTACGCGTCAGCGCGTGACTAGGCTCCTGTTTGTTCCGCTTATCCGGCCGATCCAGACGGGCCTTGCGCTGCGCCGCCTTCGCCTTGGCCGCCAATCACTTCGCCTTTGAAGATCCAGACCTTGATGCCGATGACACCGTACGTGGTCTGCGCTTCCCAGGTGGCATAGTCGATGTCAGCCCGCAGCGTGTGCAGCGGCACTCGGCCTTCGTGATAAACCTCGTTACGAGCGATCTCTGCTCCGCCGAGGCGTCCAGCGACACGAACCTTGATGCCCTGCGCGCCCAGACGCGTCGCGTTCTGGATCACTCGACGCATCGCGCGGCGAAACTGGACTCGACGCTCAAGCTGCTGCGCGACGTTCTGCGCAACCAGCAAGGCATCGAGTTCAGGCTTGCGAATCTCTTCGATGTTGACGTGAACCGGCACTTTCATGCGGGCCGACAATTCTTTCCGAAGCCGCTCAACGTCCTCGCCCTTTTTGCCGATAACTATGCCGGGGCGAGCAGTGTGGATGCTGATCCGCGCTGTTTGCGCCGGACGCTCAATCTCGATTCGGCTAACTGACGCCTGCGCGAGTCGCTTGCGCAGGAAGTCGCGAATCTCGAGATCGCTCAACAAGTACTTCGGATACGTCTTCTTATCTGCATACCAAACCGACGTATGCTCTTTGACGATGCCGAGGCGCATGCCGATAGGATGAACTTTCTGACCCATAATTCGTCTTCCGCCTATTCGTCGCTCACGGTGACACTGATGTGCGCCGTGCGTTTGAAGATTCGGTCAGCTCGGCCTTTCGCGCGGGGCTTGATGCGCTTCATGGTCATGCCTTCACCGACATAGATCTCACTGACTTTCAGCTCGTCAACGTCAGCGCCTTCGTTGTTCTCTGCGTTCGCAATGGCCGATTCCAGCACCTTGCGGACTAGTTCAGCACCCTTCTTGGTACTGAAATTCAATATCTCCAGGGCATCAGCCACTGGCTTTCCCCGTACCTGGTCAACCACAAGCCGCGCTTTCTGCGCGGAGATGTGTAGCCGACGGGCATGTGCACTAACTTGCATCGACATTCCCCTAACGACGCGCTTTCTTGTCGGCCGCATGACCGCGATAGGTGCGCGAAGGCGCAAACTCGCCCAGCTTGTGGCCAACCATATCTTCGGTAATGAAAACCGGTACGTGTTGGCGACCGTTATGAACGCCAATCGTAAGCCCAACCATGTCAGGCAGTACCATCGAGCGACGAGACCAGGTTTTGATCGGGCGCTTCTCGTTGTTGGCAGCAGCAACCTCCACCTTCTTCATCAGGTGCAGATCCACAAACGGCCCTTTGTGCAAACTACGCGGCATGCTTATCTCCTACCTCGACGGCGCACAATGAGCTTGTCCGTACGTTTGTTACTTCGTGTCTTGTGGCCCTTGGTCGGCATGCCCCAAGGGGAAACCGGATGCCGGCCGCCCGAGGTTTTGCCCTCACCACCACCATGGGGGTGATCAACCGGGTTCATCGCAACACCGCGAACCGTAGGACGCACGCCGCGCCATCGGGTGGCACCGGCCTTACCCAGGGATCGCAGGTTGTGTTCGCTGTTGCTGACTTCACCCAGCGTCGCTCGGCAATCTGACAGCACTCGACGCATCTCGCCCGAACGCAATCGCAGCGTGGCGTAGGTACCTTCACGAGCGACCAATTGAGCTGACGTTCCAGCGCTGCGAGCAATCTGACCGCCTTTACCCGGCTTCAGCTCGATGCAGTGAACGACCGAACCCAGCGGGATGTTGCGCAGCGCCAGTGCATTGCCTGCGCGGATGGGCGCGCTAGCACCACTCATCAGTTCGTCACCAGCCTTCACTGACTTGGGCGCGATAATGTATCGGCGCTCACCATCAGCGTACTTCAGCAGCGCGATGTTAGCTGTTCGGTTCGGATCGTACTCAAGGCGCTCAACAACGGCCTTGATCGCGTCCTTGTTGCGTCGGAAATCAATGACGCGGTAGTGCTGCTTGTGACCGCCGCCACGGTGCCGGGTCGTGATGCGACCTTTGTTATTGCGCCCGCCTGACTTGCTCTGTGGCTCGAGCAGCGCCTTGTGCGGAGCGCCTTTGTGCAGGTCAGGGTGGACCACTTTGACAACAAAGCGGCGACCTGCAGATGTCGGTTTAGCTTTTACTACTGGCATGATCTATTCCGCCACCGCGTAGTCGATATCCTGGCCTTTCGCCACTCGCACGTAAGCCTTCTTCCAGCTTCTGCCGCGGCTGACACCACGAGCGTTGCGTTTGGTTTTGCCCTTTACGTTCAACGTGCTGACACCGGTGACGTCCACCTTGAACAGCTTTTGAACGGCTTCTTTGATTTCCGCCTTGGTCGCATCACCCGCGACTTCGAAGACGTACTGGTTTGACTCATCACCGCGCAGCGCCGCTTTCTCAGTGAAGCGCGGCTGTCTGATGATGGTGAATACGCGCTCTGCGTTCATGCCAGTGCCTCCTCAAACTTCTTGAGAGCACCTGCCGTGATCAGCACCTTGTCGTGGCTGAGCAGGGACACCGGATCTACCGCCTCAATGTCACACGCGGTGACGTGCTTGAGGTTACGCGCAGCCAGGTACAGGTTCTCGTCAACTTCTTCCGCGACGATCAGAACATTGGTCGCGTTCAGCTCTTTCAGACGAGCTGCGAGCGCCTTGGTCTTGGGCGAATCGCAATCGAATGATTCAACTGCGATCAAACGCTCCTGACGCACGAGCTCAGAGAAGATGCAGCGCAGCGCGCCACGATACATCTTTCGGTTCACTTTCTGCGAATGGTCCTGAGGACGGGCCGCGAACGTAACACCGCCCCCACGCCATATCGGCGAGCGAATCGTGCCGGCACGTGCGCGACCGGTGCCTTTCTGGCGCCAGGGCTTACGACCGCCACCGCGCACATCACTGCGCGTCTTTTGCGCGCGAGTGCCCTGACGGCCCGCTGCCATATAGGCAACCACCACCTGATGCACCAGCGCTTCATTGAATTCCCGGCCGAACGCGACTTCCGACAGCTCTATGCTGCCGCCGTCTGTTGTTGCCAAAGTAAGAGCCATATCGAATAACCTCCTACGGCCTTACGCCTTCACCGCCGGGCGGACGATGACGTCGCCACCCGGGGCTCCAGGGACAGCGCCCCGGATGAGAAGTAGATTGCGCTCAGCATCGACGCGCACCAGCTTTAGATTCTGCGTCGTCACTTGCTCAGCACCCATGTGACCGGACATTTTCTTGCCCTTAAATACTCGTCCAGGCGTCTGACACTGACCAATCGATCCCGGCACCCTGTGCGAAATTGAGTTGCCGTGGGTCGCGTCCTGACCCCGGAAGTTCCAGCGCTTGATCGTGCCTGCAAAGCCTTTACCCTTGGATACGCCGGTCACATCGACCTTCTGGCCTTCCTCGAATTGCTCCAGCGACAGCATTGAGCCTACCGTGTGGTCTTCACCCAGCTCGTCAACTCGCAGCTCCCACAAGCCGCGACCCGCCTCAACACCCGCCTTGGCAAAGTGGCCAGCAGCACCCTTGCTCACACGGCTCGCGCGGCGCTCGCCCGTAGTGACCTGAAGCGCGACATAGCCGTCGGACTCTGCGGTTTTCACCTGAGTAATGCGGTTCGGCTCGATCTCGACAACCGTTACCGGGATGGATTGACCATCCTCAGTAAAGATGCGAGTCATGCCGCGTTTTCGACCGATCAAGCCTGTGGCCATGTTCCTGCCTTCTCTCTCGTTCGCTGGCGCCACTTCTAGTGCCTCTAAGGACAAAGCCGCGCCAATCAAAATTGCTTCTGGCTTAGATAGCGCAGACCGCTTATCTGGATTCGCCACCGACGTCGCCGGTATGTGGCCCCAGATAAGCGGTCTTGCCGCGTCACGCCAGCCCCCATTCGGGGCCCTGTAGTCCTGCCTGTCGGAGCGCGCTCAGGCGCTCAACGGCCGCATAAAGCAGCCGCGACCCATCAATTCAAACTGATTTGCACCTCAACACCCGCAGCCAGATCGAGCTTCATCAAAGCATCGACGGTCTTCTCCGTCGGTTCGACGATATCGATCAGACGCTTGTGTGTGCGGATCTCGTACTGATCCCGCGCGTCTTTGTTTACGTGTGGAGATACCAACACGGTGAATCGCTCTTTGCGGGTAGGAAGCGGGATCGGACCCTGAACCTGGGCGCCCGTTCGCTTGGCAGTCTCTACAATCTCCTGGGTAGACACATCGATGAGCCGATGGTCAAAAGCCTTGAGACGGATACGGATACGCTGGTTCTGCACTAGCTTACTGCCCTTCCTAACCTGTTATCTGGCCACTCGAATCGAAGACCGCCGCAATCTGCGACGAAACCTCACCCGCTACCGCAGCTTCTAGGGCCGTGAAGCCTCCAGAGCCTGCTACGGCACAGCCGTTGCGATTCACCTTGTTAAAGAACACCCGCCAGGCCAGTTGGCCTGCCAGGGCAGCTCACCTCTGCTAAGCCGTGCGACCCTCTCGGCATCGCCAGCCTGCACATGCAAAAGCAGCTTTATTCCCCAAACCCGTCCGGACGTAACTGACTCAACGCGCCAACCAGCGCAGACGAGTCCGCCTCAAAAACGGGACGCGCAGTCTAAAGAATGCGCAGAAGCCCTACAAGGGCTTTTTAACTAAATCTGGCCGGAATCAAGACCCTGGCCAGCAAAGCGGCCGCGCCCGCTTACAGAAAAGGCCGCGCCCGCTTACAGAAAAGGCCGCGCCCGCTATAAAAAGGCTCATCGCTCAGGCCGATGAGCCTGAAGTTCGCCTTACTCGGCGATTTTCGTTACGACGCCGGCGCCGACCGTTCGGCCGCCTTCGC
>CAYGQC010000045.1:0-22684 GCA_964351875.1 uncultured Pseudomonadales bacterium | reverse complement strand
GGATGCCTGTTTGGCTCGACTGAATGAGCAATCACCATGCCAACCAAGGAACGCCGTCTCGTCTTCCGGGATTTAATGCCTGGAAGCGATGAAAACGATTCGATCGGTGGGCTGTCTGGCGATTGGTGTCCCTCATAGCCCCGAACGGGGCCGAGTGTTCAACAAAGGGCGGCTCTTGCTGGCCACTCCTGAGCTGGAACGTCGTTTGATTGCACAGTTCGGGTGCGCTGCATCCTACGACGCAGCCGAAGGAGGCGCTAGCAATTTTTGGGCATAAAGGCGTCATGCACCCGTTTTGTGCGTCGCCTCGATCTTGCGCTGAATGTGTGCGCCGGCGGTCGTGTCCGTAAACTCGGCGGGTTGCTTTTCGCTGACGCAGCTAGGGAGGCATTGAACCGTCACGTCGCTGTCCGGATCGACGAAAAATGCAATCGACTGGCGGTCAGCAACGCCGCTGCGCGGCAGTACCCGGTGGACCGTTGAGGGATAACGATTGTTGCTCCAGTGCGCCATCAGATCGCCAGTGTTCAAAACGGCTGCGCCTTCAATCGGTTCGAAATCCAGCCAGCTCCCGTCATCCTCCAGCAACTGTAAGCCGCCAATGGCGTCCTGGAAGAGCAGAGTGATTGAGCCGTAGTCGGTGTGGGCGCCGGCGCCCATCTGGCCGTCGTTGTCTCTGACGAGCGAGGACGGGTAGTACAGATAGCGCAACGAAGTGTTCTGGCCGTCGTGCTTGCTGAGGAAGAATTCGTCCGGCACATCGAGCGCGCGGGCGAATACGGTCAGCACCTGGCGGGCGGCGTCGAAGCATGCGCGGTACAGCGCACGGCTGATGTTCTCGAAATCGCTTCCTGGCCAGTCCGCGCTCGAGTGCGGACGATTGAGAAGATTGCGCATGGTGAACGTTTCTTTCAGATCACCGGGTGCGTCTGGGTCCAGTGCCTCGGCCAGGGGGCCCTGATAGCCGAAATTATCAGCAGCGCTTTGATATCGATACGGATCTTTGCTCGATGGCGTCGAGCCGAAGAACGCTTCCGCCAGATCGAAGGCCTGCGTGCGCAGGGTGTTTGGTACCGCCTTCAGATTGGCCAGAGCGACAAAGCCGTGGGCGGAAAGAGCGCTGTCCAGTTCGGCGGCGAGCACATTGATGCTCTTGTCGTCTCGATAGTCGAATCCGCCGAAGTCCACCAGGTGAATCGACATATTGGCTCCTTGCGCGATTGCACGCTCAGATTATCGCGATTGTGCCCCGGTGGCTGCGCTATCCGACCCCTCCGTTGCGCGGTAGCATCACCGGCGATTGTTACCAACAGCGGCGAGTTTGATGACCGATTCCAATTCTCAGGACTACCCGCGCGACATGTTGGGCTACGGCGGCGAACCGCCCCAGGCTAGCTGGCCGAACGGTGCGCGCCTTGCGCTGCAATTTGTCGTCAATATCGAAGAAGGCGCGGAGAACAATGTGCTGCATGGCGATGCGGCGTCGGAGACGTTTCTATCCGAAATTGTCGGCGCTGCCGCCTATCCGGCACGGCACATGAGCATGGAGTCTCTGTACGAGTACGGCTCTCGGGCGGGGTTCTGGCGGCTCTATCGGTTGTTTTGCGAATTCGGCTTTCCAGTCACCGCGTTTGGCGTGGCGATGGCGCTCGAGCGGCAGCAAGAAGCGGTGCGAGCCATGCTCGATGCCGATTGGGAGATTGCGAGCCACGGCTATCGCTGGATTGATCATCAGTTCATGGAGAAGGATGAAGAGCGCCGGCAGATTGCGAAGGCCATCGAAATTCATGAGCGGGTTACGGGTTCCCGGCCGCTGGGTTGGTACACCGGGCGCGACAGCCCGAATACGCGCGAGCTTGTCCTCGAGGCGGGTGGCTTTAGGTATGACTCAGATTACTACGGCGATGACCTGCCGTTCTGGCATCGCGGTCAGCCCGATCCGCATCTGATCATTCCGTACACTCTGGACGCCAACGACATGCGCTTCTCGTCGCCAGCGGGTTTTGGCAGCGGCGATGAATTCTTCGCTTATCTGCGGGATACGTTCGACGAGCTGTATCTGGAAGGCGAGCAAACGCCGAAGATGATGAGCGTTGGGTTGCACTGCCGTATTGCGGGCAAGCCCGGACGAACTCGTGCGCTGCGGCGTTTTCTCGAGCACGTCGACTCGCACAGTGATGTCTGGGTGTGCCGGCGCATTGATATCGCTCGGCACTGGGCGGCGTTACACCCACCGGCGTAACCGAAGGCGCGAAACGACTACAGCGCGAGATCAGTCCATTGGATGAGCGCGGCCCGCTCGACGTCCGTCATGCCGGTGAGGTTACCGAGCGGCATGTAACGCGATTCGAGTGAGGTTCTAACAAGCGCCGCCTGCGCCGTTACATCCGCTGGCGTTCGGAACAGGTACCCACCGGGCGGTGCTGCGAATCCAGGCTGGCTCGGTTGCTCGGCGTGACACACGCCGCAGTGAGTGGTGACGATGCTCTGAATCTCACTGATCTCAACCGGTGCATTCGAGGCAACGACTGCGTTGCTCGTTTGGCTTGCCGCCCATGCGATGGCAATGAACAAAAGCGCTGAGGTGATGAGAATCAATGGTTGCGTTTTGCCTTTGTGTTTCGCGTTGAAGAAGTGTCGCGCCAGTACCGCGGTGAGCGAGAGGGCCACCACGAGCAGCCATGCGTGGGGATGGCCGAACAATAGCGGCGTATGGTTCGACAGCATGCACAGCAACACCGGCAGGGTGAGGTAGTTATTGTGCGTTGAGCGTAGCTTGGCGTTGATCGCGCGCTCAGCCGGTGGCGGTGTACCCGCTTCGATCGCAGCGACGAGCGCTTTTTGAGAGGGAATGATTCCGAGGAACACATTCGCGGCCATGATCGTGGCCAGCACCGCGCCGACATGCAGAATTGCGGCTCTTGCTGAGAACAGTTCGAACGCGACTGCACTCGCCGTTGCGAGCAAAGCAACCAGTCCGACCAACTGCGCTGTAGTGTTTGCTCGAAGGGGGCTGCGTACGAATGCTTCGTAGATCGCGAGCCCCGCCAGCAGGTAGGCAACGCTTGCAGCAATGGTGAAGCCGGGTGTCGCCAGCGGCCCGTCTATTTTGACAAGTGCTACGTCAGCTCGCAGGTAGAAGTAGACGATCAGCAACGCGGTGCCGGTTAGCCAGGTGCTGTACGCCTCCCACTTGAACCAGTGCAGGGTGGTTGGCATCGCTCGCGGCGCGAGTTGGTACTTGCCAACTTCGTAGATGCCGCCGCCGTGAATTGCCCACAGCTCGCCACCCAGACCGCGCTTCAGTTTTTCCGCATCGGGCGTCTGCAGGCTGAGGTCCAGCCAGATGAAATAGAGCGATGCGCCGATCCAGGCTATCGCGGTGATCACGTGCAGGAAACGCAGCAGCAACGTCAGCCAGTCGAGGAATACCGCATCCATTTAGTGAGCGCTCCGCTCAAAGACCGTCTTGCCGTTGACGATCGTTCGCTCGATCGCCTGTTCTTCCAGCATGTAGAAGGCAAGCAGCCGCTCGGTAAGGCTTTTGCTGCTCTTGATTCGATCCCCCAGCACCGTGTCGACTGGTGGTGTGAGAATCGTAAGATCAGCGTCAAAACCGTTTGCTACCTGACCGATCTTGTCTGCCAGATGCAGTATTCGCGCGTTGCCGGTCGTTGCTGTGTACAGCGCAGCGAGCGGATGCCAGTTCTGGCCCGTCAATTGCGCCACCTTGTAGCCTTCGCCCAGCGTGCGCAGCATGGAGAAACTCGTGCCGCCGCCGACGTCGGTCGCCACGCCCATGTTCACGC
The DNA here is from genome assembly GCA_964351875.1 of uncultured Pseudomonadales bacterium. Lineage (GTDB taxonomy): Bacteria > Pseudomonadota > Gammaproteobacteria > Pseudomonadales > Azotimanducaceae > JANSWO01. The sequence goes on along the minus strand of CAYGQC010000045.1, from coordinate 18,875 downwards.
CGGCCTCGCGCAAACGGGCGAGATCCAGCAGGCCGCTACCGAGAAACAGATTGGATGTGGGGCAGAACGCAATCGACGAGCCGGCATCAGACAACCGCGCATGCTCGCGATCCGATAAGTGAATGCCATGCGCAAATACGCTGCGCGGACCGACCATGCCAAAGCGGTCGTAGACGTCCACGTAGTCGTCAGCATCGGGAAACAGCGACAGCGTGTAGGCTATCTCGTTCGGGTGTTCAGACAGGTGCGTGTGCAGATAAATGCTCTCATCGCGAGCCAGCAGCTCGCCGGCGCGGGTGAGCTGTTTGTCCGTGCACGTTATCGCAAAGCGTGGCGTTACCGCGTAGGCAAGGCGGCCCTGACCGTGCCAGCGCTCGATCAGCGCTGCGGATTCTGCGATGCCATCGCCCGGGCCGTCGCATAAGCCGATTGGCGCTTCCCGATTCATCAGCACCTTACCGGCGATCAATCGAACGTTGCGTTTGCTTGCTGCTGTAAACAGAGCATCAGTTGAATGCGGGTGCACGCTGGTGAAAGTGAGTGATGTGGTGGTGCCGTGACTGAACAGCCGGTCGAGAAAAGCTTCGGCTTTCAGTTGTGCCAGCTCCTCGGAAGCGTAGGCAAGCTCGGCGGGAAACGCGTAGGTGTCGAGCCACTCCATCAGTTGGCTGCCGTAGCTGGCGATGATGTCCATCTGCGGGTAGTGGATGTGTGTATCGATAAGCCCCGGAATGATGAGGCCGTCGGTTGATTCGCAATGCTCTAGGCTGCCCCCCTGGCGGGAGTAATCGTCTGCGCTCATGACAGCCGATATCAAGCCATCTTCGATCGTCACCACAGCGTCGGCCAAGTGGCTGACGCCTGCGTGCGATTCGCTATCGGGCGGAACGGATCCTGAGAAGCTCAGGACTTCGCCGCGCAGGGCATAGGCGCTCATCAACTGCCCCGGTAGGTGGAATAGCCGTACCGGTTGAGCAACAGAGGCACGTGATAATGGCGCGCCTCATCAGCAATGAACTCGACGCGCACTTCGGGGTAGAAACAATTTATTTCCTGGGTGGCATACCAAACGCTCACTTCGAACACGAGACTGTAGGTACCTCCCGGCAGTGCACTCACACCCGGCCAGGCAGTGATGCGGCCGTCCTCGTCGGTGGATACCTGGCCGATCAGATCACCATCGGCGTTCGCGAGCGCCACGACCAGACCCGTGGCGGGCATGCCGGAATCGAGATCGAGAACGTGAGTAGACAGCGTGAATTGGGTCATGGCGAGTCGCTCAATAGGCTGCGCAGGCGCAGCTCGGTAATTTTCTGTTGTTCCTCGGAGGCGGTCATCATCTCATCTTCTGTGCTGCGGTCGATGCGTGCCTGCAGTAAGGCCAGCATCTGCTCGGCGCTTTTGCCGCTGGCGAAGACGATAAAGATGAAGCCGTGCCGATCTCGATAACGTACGTTTTGTGTCGCCAGTTCTTGAATCACCGCGTTGTCGGCGGCGAGCACCTGTCCCTGTTCGGCATTGGCGCGATCATCCGTTTGAGCGAATCGCTCGCGCAGCAGTTCAACGTCGCCGATGAGCGGGTGTGCAGAAAAGGCTTCGAGCCGGTCGCTATCAGCCACGGCGCGCCAGAGGGCACAGCTCGCCTCGATCACTGCCTCGATTGACGTGAACGGTCGGCTGGATGTCATCGCGTCCGCCCAGGCCTTGCTCGCGCAGCAGCGGATAAACGCCTGATGCGCATCGTCAGCAGAAGCGTTGTTCAGCGCATCCAGCGTCACGGATTTTGCACCAGCCGTTCTTTGATCTGTCGCCAGCTAAGCGCGTTCTCCGTGGCTTCGATAACCGGCGTTAGCTTCAGCAGCTCCGCTACAATGGCGACAGCAACCGCGCCCGGATGTTTGCTCGGCAGGTCAGCGCCGATCGGGCAACGCACGCGGGCAAGATCGTCCGGTGTGAATCCGTCCTGTAATAGTCGCGCCGAAAATCGTTGCCACTTCGTGTTGCTGCCGATGAGACCGATGGCTTCTATGCCCTGGCGAAGCCCGGCGCTCACCAGTGCGTAGTCCAGTTGGTGATCGTGCGTGAGCACAAGTGGCTGCGCCCCTGACTCGGAGGCCTTGGTCATGGCGTCATCGGGGTTTGTGAGGGCGCGACAGGGCACGCCGGACTCATCAGCTTGCTCGTCTCGGGTGTCCCACCAATCGACGTGTGCGTTCATGTCGGCCAGAAGCCGAACGACGCGTCGGCCCACGTGTCCGGCGCCAAATACGGTGACGCGAAGGGCTGGCTGCGCGAAACATTCCAGCAGCACCGTGACGCTACCGCCGCAGCACTGGGCCGTGGCAGCGGCGAGAGGGAAGTGCTGAATAGCGGCGGTGTTTGCTTCTTGTGCGATGAGCTCGCGCGCGCGCTCGCAAACCTGATGCTCGAGTTGTCCGCCGCCGATGCTGTCATCGGTGTTGGATGCTGTGATGACCATCTTGCTGCTGGCATCACGAGGCGCGGAGCCCGTTGTTGCGAGCACGGTTGCGATGACGTAAGCCCGCCCCTGTGCTGCATGTTCCGCGATTGCTCGATGCCAATGCATCAGGAGGTATTTCCTTTGTGTTGCATGGCTTGCTGCGCCGCCCAGTAGACCTGCTCAGGAGTCGCGGGTGCGGCTAGCGTCGGGAGGAGGTGATAGTCCCCGGCTGCGCAAGCAGCGTCGCGCAGGGCGCACCAGGCGGAGATCGCCAACATGAGCGGTGGTTCGCCCACGGCCTTCGATCGGTAGATGGTCGGGCGAGGGTTAGGCGCGTCAAACATTTCGACGTTGAAATGTTCCGGACAGTTGTCCGCAGTGGGAATCTTGTAGTTTGCCGGGCTGTTGGAAATGAGCCTGCCCGCGTCGTCCCATAGCAGTTCTTCTGTTGTGAGCCAGCCCAATCCCTGTATGAAACCACCTTCGATCTGGCCAAGATCTACCGCTGGGTTAAGCGAGTCACCAACATCGTGCAGGATGTCGGTACGCAGCACGCGATACTCGCCGGTCATTGTGTCGATCATCACCTCGCTGGCGGCTGCGCCATTGGCATAGTAGAAGAACGGGCTGCCTTTGCCGGCTTCTTTGTCGAAGTGAATGTCTGGCGTTTTGTAGAAGCCAGCGACGCTGAGTTGCACGCGGGCGAGATAGGCGGCTTTGATGAGATCTGCAAACTTCATGAACTCGCCGCCACAGGAGACCGAACCGCCGGCAAACGTAAGTTCTTCGTCCGACGGCCAACCCAGCTCGCTGAGCGCAAAGCTTGTCAGGCGCTGCTTCAGGCGCTCGCAGGCATCCAGCGCGGCCATGCCGTTCAAGTCGCTGCCGGATGAGGCGGCAGTGGGTGAGCCATTGGGCACCTTGTCCGTTTGCGTAGCGCCGAGCACGATCGCGTCCAGCGGCAGGCCGAGTGCTCGAGACACCACCTGCTGCACTTTAGTGAACAGTCCCTGGCCCATCTCGGTGCCGGCGTGCGTGATTTCTACGCTGCCGTCACGAAACACATTCAGCAGCGCGCCCGCCTGGTTCAGGTGCGTCGCAGTGAACGAGATCCCGAACTGGACGGGTGTTAACGCCAGGCCTTTCTTAAGATTTCCCGATGCTGCATTGAACTCGCGCGCGTTGGCTTGTCTGCTGCGGTAGTCGCAGTTAGTGGCGAGCCGATTCATGATCTCCGCGAGGACGTGTTGCTCGACTTTCTGACCGTACGGCGTTGTGTCCCTGCCGGGCGAATACAGATTGCGTAGGCGAAGTTCCAGCGGATCGATGTTCGAGGCGAAGGCGAGCTCATCCATCGCCGCTTCGATGGTGAGCATGCCCTGGGGCCCGCCGAAGCCGCGAAAAGCCGTGTGCGAAACGGTGTTGGTACGGCAGCGATATCCGGTGATCTGAGCCTGTGGCGTGTAGTAGCCGTTCATAGCATGGAACATCGCGCGGTCGACGATGCCTTCGGACAGATCCGGCGAGAAGCCGCACTTGCCGGCAAGTTCCATCTCGACGTTCGTCAGCAATCCGCTCTCGTCGCAACTGACGCGGTAGCTCGCGTCGAAGTCATGCCGTTTGCCGGTCATCACCATGTCGTCGTGACGCGGCATTCGATACTTCACGCATCGTCCCGTGCGCTGCGCGAACAGCGCAGCAAGACAGGCAACCGGTGCGGCCTGGGTTTCTTTGCCGCCGAAGCCGCCGCCCATGCGCCGGGTGAGCACACGCACGTTGTGCATGGCGAGCCCGAGCACACCTGCGACCTGGTGCTGAACGTCGTCCGGGTGTTGGGTTGATGAGTGCACGCGCAGCGCGCCGTGTTCTTCCGGAATCACGAGCGCAGCCTGGCCTTCCAGGTAGAAGTGTTCCTGGCCGCGAATCGTCAGGGTTCCGTCGATGCTCGTCGCCGGTTTGGATTCTTCGGTGTCGGCGTGCCGCCAGGTGCGTGTCGGCAGGACAAAGTCCTCGTTCTCGATCGCCACTGCAGAGGACAACTGCGCGGGCCGTTCATCGAGCTCAATCTGAGCCAGCTTCACCGCTTGCTGGGCAAGGCGCAATGAGGTGGCGGCAACCGCAAACACAGGTTGGCTCGCGTACTCAACGGTGTCACCTGCCAGTAGCGGATCGCCCGGGTAAACCGCGCCGATATCGAGCTTGCCCGGGACATCTCCGGCCGTGACCACATCGATCACTCCAGGCGCACGGCGCACGACAGAAAGGTCGCAGCGGGTGATCGCGCCGCAGATGGACTCCGCGCTGCCTACAGCCACGTGCAGAGTGTTTGCCGGCGTCGGGATGTCGTCGATGTACCGGGCATCGCCGGTGACGTGACCGCGAGCGGACTCGTGCGGCTGCGAGTGATCCACGCGCGCACTCATGCCGAGTGTCCCAGGTGCGGAGCCGGTGTTCCGCGTGCGCGCAACAGCGCTCGATTCAGCAAACTCGCACTCATCGCGCGGCGATACTCGGCGCTCGCGCGTACGTCCGTAAGCGGCGTGATCGCACCGGCGAGTGAGGTGCAGGCCTGATCGATCTCGTCATCACTTAGCGCCTTAGCCAGCAAGCTCTGCTCGAGAGAGTCGAGCCGAACAGGCGTCGCCGCGACGCCTCCGAAGGCGATGCGGCATCGGTCGACGAGGCCGCGTGTCATCCGAATGTCGAACGCGCCCATCACGGATGAAATGTCGTCTTCCTCGCGCTTGCTGATCTTGTCGGCGGCGAGTCGGGAATAGACCGGGTCTGTGCTGGCTGGCAGATGAATGCGGGCGATGTACTCATTGCCGTTCAGCACCGTGCTGCGATAGCCCTCGAAGAATTCGTTCACGGCCACTTGCCGGCTGTCGCCACTGGCGTCGGTAAGGGTCAGGCGAGCATCCAGCGCCATCAGCAGCGGCGGCCAGTCTGCGATGGGCGAGCCACCGGCGATGTTGCCGCCGATGGTTGCGCGATTGCGAATCTGAGGGGAGCCGAAGCGTTCGAGGATTCTGACGATGGCAGGGCACGCGGCCTCACCGCTCGCGAAGAAAGCAAGCAGATCAGCGTGGCTTGCGCCCGCACCGATGCTCAGCTCGCTGTCGCTCGAATCGATTGTCTTTAGCGATTCGACTCGGCTGAGATCGAGGAAGCTGTCGAAATCCACATAGCTCTGCGAGACGAGCAGCCACAAATCGGTGCCACCAGCGATTATCGGATTGGTGTTTCGCTGCAACCCGCGGACGAGGAGATTCTGTAACTCGGATTCCGTCTGCGGGGAGTGATAGCTGTCGAGTCCGGATCGGCCGTGCTGCCGTGTCTGATCTAGAGTCTGGTGCGTGTTTTCCCACGCCTTGATTGCTGGTACCCAGCCAGACGCTGGCTGCTCAGCTTCGGCAACCGCCTGGTTGGCGACTCTCGCCGCGCTCAGAATCGGACGGTAGCCGGTACAACGACAAAGATTGCCGCTGATCGAGCGAACGTCGTCGGCGCGTTCGCGCTCGGTCAGAGAGGCGCCGCTTAGCTGTTCTGCCACCATCGACATGACAAAGCCTGGCGTACAGAAACCGCACTGGGAGCCGTGTTCGCTGACCATCGCCGCCTGCACCGGGTGGGGCTTGTCGATGCTACCGACGCCTTCCACGGTGATCACCTGCAAACCAATAGCGGCGCCGACAGGCGTGATGCAGCTATTTACTGATTGGCTCTTGCCCGAGCGTGGATCGAGAAGGATGACCGTGCAGGCGCCGCAGTCACCGCTGCCGCAGCCTTCTTTGGTGCCCGTGGTCAGGCAGTGCTCGCGTAGGTAGTGCAGTAGCGAGGTGTTGTGCAGCCCCGCGTTCACTTCGCGCGCGTCCGCATTGACCCACAGTGTTGCCGGTTTGCTGTTGCTTGCTTCTGTCATGATCACCGGCGTTTGGCGCGGCCTGCTGCGAGCGCGCCGTTAACGAAAACTCCCTGGCTTTGGTAACGTAGTTCTGAGCTAGCAAATATCCGGCCAATCGCCGGGCTTTGCAATGAACAGGCATTAATGGCGGCCGATTCGGGCGCCCAGCGGACTAATTGCATGACGTCGATTGAGCGCATCTGGATTCGCCAGCCACTGGTGAGATACGAGGCTGAGCGCGGCGCGGTCGTCGATGGCGGCATCGTGGTGCAGGGCGGTGTGGTCGTGGAATCCGTAGCGTTGGGCGGCGCGCCGGCGCTTGCGGTTGATCAGACGGTTGATGCAAGCAATCTAGTTTTGCTGCCTGGGTTGATCAATACCCACCATCATTTCTACCAGACCCTGTCGCGCGCGCTGCGCAGCGCCCTGGACAAGCCGTTGTTTCCGTGGCTACAGTCCCTGTATCCGGTTTGGGCCCATCTATCGGTTGAGATGATTGACGCAGCCACGCGCCTTGCCTGTGCAGAGCTGCTCTTATCTGGCTGCACCACCACCACGGATCATCACTACGTGTTCTCGGCCGCCACCCGCGACGGGATTGATGTGCAGATGCGAGCGGCCGGTGAGATCGGCATTCGCAGCGTTCTTACCCGCGGCTCCATGAGCCTGGGTCAGTCCGATGGCGGCCTGCCACCGGATGTTGTGGTTCAGGACATCGATACCATCCTTGCCGACAGCGAACGCCTGATCTCGCGCTGGCATGACCCGGCGCCAGGCGCGATGCAACAGATTGCGTTAGCCCCGTGCTCGCCGTTTTCCGTGACAACCGAACTGATGATGGCGACGGCCGAGTTGGCCGAAAAGCACGACGTGCTGCTGCACACGCATCTCGCCGAAACCGAAGATGAAAACCAGTTCTGCCTCGAGACCTTTGGCAAACGGCCGCTTGATCACATTGAAGACTGTGGTTGGCTCCGGCCGAAGACCTGGTTTGCTCACGGTATTCACTTCACCGATGACGAGATTGCGCGTCTGGGCGCTGCGAGCGTCGGCGTCAGCCATTGCCCCTCGTCGAACATGGTTCTGGCGTCGGGCATTTGCCCTGCCAGCAGGCTGGAAGCGGCTGGGGTGCGCGTAGGATTGGGAGTCGATGGTTCCGCCTCGAACGATTGCTCCAATCTGATTCAGGAAGTGCGTCAGGCGTTGATGATTCAGCGCCTGGGCCAGCCGGCGTCGGATCGAACGCTCACATCGCATCTGGATGCGCTGCGCTGGGCGACTGCTGGCGGCGCTGCGCTGCTGCATCGTCCGGAGCTTGGCTCGCTCGCGGTTGGTCAACGGGCTGATTTAGCGCTTTTCGCTTTAGACGAGGCGCGCTTTTCCGGTGCTGATGATCCACTCGCCGCCCTGATTCTGTGCGGCGCACACGCTGCGGAACACGTGATGGTGGATGGCGTTTGGCGTGTTCGCGATCGCGAGTTGGTCGGCCAGCCTCTGACGGAGTTGCAGACGAGGCACCGTGAGCTTGCCAAACAATTGCACGCCTTTCAGTGATCGATCCGCACTACCGCGAGGCGCGTCTGGCTGCGCTGTACGATCTTGATAGCCCCTGGGCAGAAGACACCGACTTCTATGTAGCGCTCATTGGCACCGAGCCTCGGCGAGTCCTCGATCTGGGTTGTGGTACCGGCACGTTGTGCCTCGGACTGACTGAGCGTGGCCACGCCTGTACGGGTGTCGACCCGGCGCGCGCGATGCTTGATGTCGCTAGCGGCAAACCCGGTGCGGATCGAGTTCGCTGGCTTTCGGATATGGCGCAAAGTTTGGATCTGGATGACCGCTTCGACTGGATTGTCATGACGGGCCATGCCTTTCAGACCCTGCTGGACTACGATGCCATTCATGCGGCCCTGACGAATATGGCCCGGCACCTCGCTGTCGATGGCCGCGTTGCGTTCGAGACCCGCAACCCGGCGATCGATTGGGATCGGCGGTGGCGCCGCGAGTCCACATGGGCTACGGAGACTGGCCCAGTGCGGCAGGTTCGAAGCGGCTTGTCCTGGAATGGTGAGATTGTGCACTTCCACCACGATTTTCACTTCCCGGATGCGACTATGCGTTCTGCCAGCGAGCTGCGTTTCCTGAGCGAGGAAGGGCTGAGGGAGCATCTGGCGCGCGCGGGGTTTGCGATCGAAGCGTTGCTTGGCGACTGGGATGGTAGCGAGTTCGATCCCAGTCGTTCGCCGGAGATGATCGTGATCGCCCATCTCGCGTGACGTAGTAGGTTTCGACTTTTGTTTGCGAGCAAGGTGACTATCAATGAAATCGGACAAGCCGTTAGCCAGCCAGGAGCCCAGTGAGTTTGATCAGGCAAAAGAGATCGCCGCGGACATGGGCGTCGAGTTGGCTCGCGACCTCGTTAAAGAAGGCCGCCGATGGCTGCGGTGGGCGCTAGGAGGCGCGATTCCCTGCGGGATTCTCTTCGCCATCGCGGGTGGCGTCCTATTTGGTCCCGGCGCGATTCTTACCGGCTTGGCGGCTGGCGTTGTTGTTGGTGGTGTCGCTGGGTTTCTTCTCTATGCCGCGCTTATGAGTTTCTAGGCCGGGGTCGTCAGCGTTTTCAGCCAAACGTAATTCCAGCGCAATGGGACAACCCATTTGCGCAACGTAACAGTCTTAGGTGCTGGCATATTGCAAGGCGTGGGGGGAACTACCTTCACTAGTCTGCGGGGTGGGAAGTTTGATCTGGCTACGGTTTGGTGTCACATGCGCGTATGTGGTAAATCCCGCCCATTGGCTGGCTATTCTATTCGAATGAGTTTGATTGGCAGTAGGCAGCCCACTTCGTGTTGAATGCAGGCGGGCAATCGTGCGCTGTCGCTCTGAACGGTCCGGAGTTTTCCCGTTATTGAAGAGTACCGGTCGTGAATTCGACCCATTGGTGGCTGCTTGTCTCCCCACCCAAAGAAAATTTGGCTAACTAATGTCTCATCCGCATGCCACTGAGCGAAAACCTCTACCCGTTCTAGCAGACATCCAGGTCATGCGCGGAATCGCGGTCCTGCTCGTCATCATTTTCCATCTCGACCACGACTGGTTACCGCACGGCTTTATCGGGGTCGATATCTTCTTCGCTATAAGCGGGTGCATTATCTCGCTGGGGTTGCTCCGCGCAGATCAAGATGGGGTTGGCTTCAAGCCGCTAGACTTTCTGGTTCGTCGGGTTAAGCGGCTACTCCCTGCTTTGCTTCTTACAGTAGGGAGCGTGCTCGTCCTTGGCTTTCTACTCTACCCTCAGGACGCTCTTGTAGAACTTAGTTGGTCTGCCGCTTATACCCTTGCAGGACTGTCGAACCTGTGGTTCTTCACTGCGACCGATTACTTTTCGGCTCCGTTGTCGACTATGCCACTTCTCCACACCTGGTCGTTGGGTGTGGAGGAGCAGTTCTACGTTACTTACGCGATACTGCTGGCCGTTGGAACCAGATGGCTAACGGTTCGTAAAACGCTGGCTCTTATATTTATTCCCTTAACCATAGCCTCCTACGCTTTACACAAGATTGAACTGGCACCGGTAGTTCTACTCGAACCGATCGCGAGCCTCGGCCTGGAAAACGTAAAAGAGAGCCTTCGTTTCTTTGCTATGCCCTTTCGAATCGCGGAGTTTGGAGTCGGAGTTCTTGCTGCATTGCTCGTGACTAGTCGATGGGTAGGGACACCGCGCTCGCGATTGCTCTGGAGGGGCGTTTGGGGTCTCGGCGTGTTGCTACTGATTGCGTTAGCAATGGATGCTTTCGCGTTTGATGAGCACAGTACGAAAGTCACAATGGGGTCCGCCCTGATTGCGGCGCTCGTTCTTTTCTCCGGAATTCGTGGTGAGTTAGGCAGAGTGGCTTTCGGTATGAAACGCGTGCCAGTGCGAATACTTTGGTCAGCATTTGTATGGCTAGGTGATCGTAGCTACTCATTATACCTCGTCCACTGGCCGTTGATCGTATTTTATTCTTTCGTCAGCTTCCGACAAAGCACCGGTGTTGACTATCTAGTCATTGTTCTATTGATGCTTGTCCTTGGTGCGTTCAGTTATCGATTCGCCGAATTGAGGGGCAAGAGAACGAGAATCGTTCTGCGAGTCGAGAACCCGGGCATTGATCATGGCCGCGAAATTGGCGCGCATCATGTGATAGTGCCGATTTACCTGCTGTTGTTTTGTCTTCTGATTGTGGACGGGAACGGCTTCAAGTGGCGCATTCCGCCACCTGCTATCCCTGCGGAGCTTGACCCGACAACTATTGAAGGCTTTGCAAACAGGCGGAACCTATACGCGACTGAGCCCAATGGATCCTGGTCGAGAATCGTAACTAAAGTAAACATGGTCGAGAACGAGCCGGATTTGAGAGTGCTGGTTATCGGAGACTCGCATGCTGGTCACTTAAACAGCGTCGGAGCCTATCTATCCGCCTACGGCAACGTAGAGTGGACTCAATACACGTTCACCGGCTGCACTCCGCTTTTTGGTTATACGAAAGTCTACGGAAGCGGAGTTGGGGGAGCGAAGCAGGAGGCTTGCACACGGCAGGTATCGCTTTGGCAAGAGTTCATTCTTGCGCACTCAGGGGTATTCGACTTCGTCATCCTGGCTAACCGCTGGAACATGCTTTTCAACCCCGGAGAGATTGAAGGTCTGAGCATTCGTGAAGATAGGCTCGCGCGGTTCCCGTATGACGGTCGTTTCCCGAGCATAGAGGAGTCCAGGCAAAATTTCGTACCAGCACTTCGCGCGACAGCCAGAATGATCGAGGAAGCGGGAGCGACGACCATTGTGTTCGGTCAGGCACCAACCAAAAACCGTTCGGCTGCTGGTTGCGACCAACTACCAAGATATCTCATCTCCCAGGAATCGATTCACCGTCGCTGCAGCTCCGTCCATGACTCGACTATGGTTCCCAGGTCGAGCTTTGTTGACCAATCAATCGCGCAAGTTGCTGATACTGACCCGCTGATTCATGGGGTTGTGCTGACTGAGATATTTTGTCCCGGATCCGTTTGTACGTCGGTCGTGGGTGATCGTTCGTTGTACAGAGACGATAATCACCTGAATGGAATCGGTGCGATGTATCTTCTGCGCGGCTGGATGAAAGACCCCAAATTTCCGTTTTCAGAGCAACTCGCTGGGCGTGAGCGGCTGGTCGATATTGTAGACGACCAATAGTGGCCATCTTTGGTGTCCTTTGGCGGCAGCCGGATATTGGAGCTTGAAAAGGGACTTATATAAAGGCGAATTTGAGAGCAAATATCACGCTCACCAGATAGACCGCAGCCGGACACTCCTTCCAGCGGCCCGCGATGACTTTAATCGCGACATAGGACAGAAATCCGATGCCGATGCCGTCGGCGATGGAAAACGACAACGGCATCGCGAGCGCGGTGATCACGGCCGGGCTCGCCTCGGTCGCATCGTTCCAGTCCAGATCGGCCAGGCCTCGTGCCATTACTGACGCCACAAAGAGCAGCGCCGCAGCCGATGCATAGGCCGGAATGCTTTGTGCCAGCGGCGCGAACAACAGGCACAGGCCAAAGCAGGCGGCGATGACGACAGCGGTAAGACCCGTTCTACCGCCGGCTTCCACGCCCGCAGCCGACTCGATGAAGCTTGTTGTCGATGAGGTGCCGAAGACGGAGCCCGCCAGCGTTGCCCCGGAATCAGCGAACAACGCGCCGCGCAGCCTGGGCAATTTCCCATCCGGACCGATCATTTTGCCGCGGGTCGCGACGCCGACCAGTGTGCCAGCCGTATCGAACACATCCACCAGCAGCAGCGACAGGATGATGGTGATCATCGACAGGTTAAACGCACCGGCGATGTCGAGTTGCATCAGCACAGGCGCTGGCGACGGAGGCAATGCCACTATGCCCTGGAAGTCCGCCCCTCCGATCAGCCAACCCGCTATCGCCACCGTCAGCATACCGATGATCACGCCACCGGTGACCTTGCGTGCGGTGAGCGCAGCGATCAGGGCGAAGCCAAGCAGCGCTGCCGCCGGCGCAAACTCGGTGAGGTCACCGAAGCCAACCAGGGTCGCCGGATTGTCCGTTACGATACCGGCGTTCTGCATGGCGATGAAGGCCAGGAACAAGCCGATGCCCGCTGACATGCCGAGCTTCAGGTTTCTCGGGATCGCATTGATCAGCCACTCCCGCACGGGCAATACGGTAAGGATCAGGAAGATGACACCGGAGAGAAACACCGAGCCGAGGGCGACCTGCCACGTGTGGCCTGAGCCAATCACCACGCCGTAGGTAAAGAAAGCGTTCTGGCCCATGCCTGGGGCCAGACCGATCGGATAGTTCGCCAGCAAGCCCATCAGCAGCGTCCCGATGATCGCCGCGAGGCAGGTGGCGACGAAGACCGCGCCGAAATCCATTCCGGCTTCTGAGAGGATCGCCGGATTTACCACGATGATGTAGGCCATCGCCAGGAAAGTGGTGACCCCAGCGATAACCTCCTTGCGCACGGTTGAACCCTGGGCACTGATCTGAAAACGCTGATCAAGCCAGCCGTTCTCCGTCGAAGCTCCGTGATTCGTCATGTTTTGTCCACTGGGTAGTTTTGGCTTGGTGGTGTATTGCTGAGCAATTCTCAGGCCATGATGGATTGTTTCTGTCGATTGTGTCGACAGTTTGCGTCGAAACGCCGGTGGCTTAAGTTTTGTGCTTAATGTGAAGGTTGGGTGTTATTGATAACTTGCTGGAGCTGAATCTGGTCAATCGGCTTGACCGTCGCTAGTTAAGTAAGCAGTCTTGCGGGTCGGTTGTAATAGCTGATAGCCAATTCTAGGGGAATGTCCGCATGCTCAATCTCGGTAGCGTCGGCCAGCGTATCGCTTTCGCGGTCGCTTTTTTTACAGTCCTTGGCTCGCCAGTTGCGGCGCACGCTTCGACGATTCTCGAACTGAGTTTCTCAGAAGTCAGTCGCTCTTCGGAAATCATCATTGAAGCGACCGTCGAGTCTTCCCATGCGAGCTTTGATGCCAATGGGCAGATATGGACTACCGTCCAGTTGGCCATTCTCGATGTTCTTGCAGGATCGATCGATACCGAACGTATAGTGATCAGGTATTTGGGGGGTACGGTCGGCGGCCGAACCCTCTCTGTTGATGACCTTGTGGTTCCAGAAATCGGCGAGCGTGGCATCTATTTTGTTCAAACTCCCAAAGTAGGGCTTGTACATCCTCTCACCGGGTGGCAGCAGGGGCATTTCCAAGTTCAGGATCGGAACGATGGAGAGCTGATTGTCGCGTCGGCTGTGGGGCGTCCGATAGTCGCTATCGATGCTACTCAGAGTGGTCGTCCGATGTCCTTGGCAAAGACCGAGCCTAGAGGGGTCTTTACTTCTGATGGCGAAGAGGCGCCCGACGCGATTTTGCTAGATTCGTTCAAGGCCACTGTGCTTGAGGCTCGAGCCAGTGCGCGGTGAAGTTCAAAGTGCTCATTTCAGTGTTCGTGGCTCGATACTCGCCGCGCTCGCAAGTTGTCTGACTCTAGGCGTCTGTGTTCATTCTTCGCATGCGTACGAAGTTTTAGGGTTCGCATGGCCTGACAACCAAGCGGAATTCCACATAGATCTCGAAGAGCCCTGGCGAAGCTCGTTTATCGAAGCAGCTGAGCTTTGGAATGATGCAACCCCGTTTACATTCTCTGTTGTGACCGAGAGTTCGAAGAATCCGTGTGATGACCCAAATACGACGCCCGCTAGAAATGGTGTCGCGTTTAGTTCGTCAGTTTGTGGAGCCGCCTTCGGGCCGGTTACCTTGGCGGTGACGTCAACTTGGAGCACGGACTTCGGGCGAACGCCTCTGCAATCGGGAATCTGGTACAACACAGCCTTTGATTTTTCTGTCTACGACGGGGCCTCTCAAAAACCAGGCTTCGAAGGTGTGTATGATTTTCAACGCGTGTCGGTGCATGAACTCGGCCATGCCCTAGGCCTCTGGCACGAGGAGATCGTGCCATCCGTCATGCGGTTTGTAGTTAGTGATATCGAATCGCCAACAACAGATGATATCGCCGGAGTTGAGGAGATTTACTTGTCTCCAAGAGTCACATCGGTTTCTCCTAGCCCGGTGATCGGAAGTAATCAACCGCAAGCGTTTTTCGTTCGAGGAGAGCGGTTCGATTCTCAGGCAAACGTAGTGCTCAGAGATCTCGATACCGGTGAAGCTTTTGAGAATCGAGCAATCAGCGAGGCTTCTTCGACGGAGCTACGGCTAGACCCGAACTTCACACAGTCCACGGCGAATTGGAGCGTTGAGGTCATTAATCCTGGCGGGCGCACTAGCGGCCAATTCCAGTTCCAGGTGCTCGATCCCGTGGTTCTGGTACCAGACCTTGTTGTCGACGATCTTGCGGTCTCTCCTGCGCAAGGCGGTGTCGGCACACCGACAGAACTTACCTTCACGATTCGAAATCAAGGTATCGCTGACTCCAGCGCATACAGAACAAATGTTCGGCTCTCGCCCTCAGCGGAAGCCGTTACGACGGATGATTTGTTGATCGGCTCTTTCGATTTTCCTGCGTTGGCAGTCGGCTCCCAGACGTCCGTTACTGTTCAGTCGAGTGTGCCAGTCGCGGCTGAGTCCGGGATACAGCACTATTGGGTTATCGCAGATGTTGACAGCACGGCTGGGCAAGTAAACGAAGAGAACGACAAGGCAAGCATCCCCTTTCGCGTTCTTGGTGGTGCTCCAGATTTAGTCGTCTCTTCTGTCAGCATTGATCCGGCCAATCAGGTGTCTGAAGGCCCGGTTTCCGTATTGTTCAGGATAACCAATACTGGTACTGCAGAGTCTCTACCCTTTGAAACGAATGTACGGGTCGCGAGTTCAAGTGAGAACGTCACTACGAGCGACCCTCTTTTGGGCACCTATCAAGCAGAGGCTGGGATACAACCAGGCGGTTGGATCGAAGTTACGATGCCTGCCACGCTTCCTGCCCTTGCGGCGGGGAGCTATTTCGTTTGGGTGATCGCTGACACTACCAGCAGTGCCGGACAACTGGATGAGAGTAATGATCGGGCTTTGACCGATTTGACGATATCAGCGAGTGACAACGCCGATTTGTCGATATCGTCGTTGTCAGTGACACCTGATAGCTTCAGGGTCGGCGAATCGATCGAAATTCGCTACGTTGTCAGCAATATCGGCAGCCAGAGTAGCTCGAGCTCGACCACGGAGTTCTGGCTTTCCACATCGGACACAGAGGTTGCCAGTAATTCAGTCTTGATCGGAGCAGCGGCCGAAAGTTCTGTAGCTCCGGAGATAGATGTAAGCCCGGTTCAGCTGTTCCAAGTGCCTGAGCTTGAGCAGGGGCCTCATTTTCTTTGGGCGGTGCTCGATGCCGATGGTGCGGCCAATCAACTAGTTGGACCAAACGATCGGGCTAACGTGCCGGTTGATGTTGAAGGCTCTCAAGTGTGTGCACAGGATGCAGACTGCGATGGATATATAGACACGGCTGACGAGTTTCCGGATGACCCAGCAGAGTATCTTGATAGCGATGGCGACGGGGTTGGTGACAATGCCGATCCGGAAAGCGCGAACTGGGGTTTTGTGGACGAGTCAGAGGGTCAGGCGCTTGCGGAGCGGTTCGCTCCGGTGTTGGCCTTTTCTAACCAAGGACTTTTCGGCAAAGATTTATCTGCGCTCGAAGACCAGGAGTGCCATCGGGTCGCTGCCGAGGTGAATGGCATTGTTGTCCCAAGCCATGAGGCGAGTGACTATCTCCCGATGGCCGTTGAAGATCTACTTGGGCTTCCTGGCTTGACGGTGACTTCTGGTGGGCTGGAAAAATCATTGGCCAAGTCCGAGTTGGCAGTGCTTGGGGTAAACAGCGCAGAAGATGATCAAGTTAGTTTTGGCGAGTTTTCAGTTAATCCTCTGCAACGCCAGGATGAAATCGCGGCAGCCTATTGTTCTTTGGCGCAAGTGACACCCACGATGTACTTTCAGCTCTGGTTTGATGAAACGGAGAGATATCCGTACGCGATTCAGTACTGGTTTTTCTATTTCAATAACAACTGGACCTTTGATCACATAGGCGATTGGGAGTCAGTAACACTTTTTCTCGATGAAAGCATGAATCCGATAGAGGCCGTCTATTCGACTCACTATGAAGCACGGCGATATCAATGGAGTGACCTTGCTACCAGTGCGACTGAGGCAGCGGATAGGCGCGTAGTGTTCGCCTCCAATGGGGGTCATGGTGCGTACGGTAAATCGGGTAACACCTTATATGGAACCGCGACGGATAATCACGACGGTCAGGCGTTCACGATTACTGATCTCGCGGTGAAGCGAATTCCGACACACATAGATGAACGAACGTGGCCTCACTATCTGGGTCGTTGGGGCGGCGATGCGGATTCGCCATTCGGACCTTTTGGTCGAACTGATGCGCCTTCAAGCGCGTTATGGCTTGCGGCCAAATTGCCGCCCCTGAGCATGACTTGCGCACCTAGATATGCGACTAGGATCTATGGTGAAGGGAGCATTGGGCCCTGGGAGTGGGGTTCTGGATATGCAGAGGGAGCGACTCTGCAGCCGGGAGCTTGCGTTCCTGGTTCCGGTTTTTACTTGCCAGACGAGAATACAGAAGTTGCGGCTAATCCCATTTTGCGTTGGGAAAAATCTTTCTTGGCTCAATCTTACGATGTTTTTGTGCGGAGTGGACTAGAGGGTAATTTCACTACTCGATCGATCAATATTCCGAGAGAGCATTGTGACGGCAACTGTTCCGTTCGGTTAGATTTGTCTGCGGTCCCTGGAATGTCATATCGATGGTGGATCAGGCCTCGGAGTAATCCAGACGGCATCTTGGGGTCGGAGGTGGTTGGGCGATGGTCGTTTGGAGCTACTTTTCAGCACGGAATCGATTCGGATGGGGATGGAATGTCTGACGGTTTCGAGAACAAGTATGATTTGAAAGCGTTTGATCCCACTGATGCCGTGCTTGACGCTGATGGTGATGGTTTGACCAATCTGGAAGAGTTTGAGCAGCAGTCTGATCCCCGTGACGAAAACACTGATGGCGATGCGCTTAACGACGGGTTTGAGGTTGAGATCGGCTCAGACCCGGTTGACGCTGAGGAATGCCCCTTCGTCTACTGCTATCCTGGAAACCAGCTTATCAAAGGCATCCTGCCCGCGATCCAGCTAAAATTTCCAGACGGATAGACGCCAGTCCGATTTTTCGGGGTCGGTCTTTGCCTCTATTTCTCGTTATTCACGATTCGAATCGAACCACTTAGGGAGTTGGTTTTTAGATTCGATGATCGTCTTATGTATCGGCGGCTTCGTTTCAAAGCTTATTGGCTATTGGTAACCGGTATTGATGGACCGTGAAAGCGGAATCCGTATGCGGAGTGGCCTAATGTGTCCGTAGCGCGCGTGTTCGAATCCACGGTTAGTGGCGGAGGAATTCTCGGCCATCGTTTCATGCAGGAGGTGTCTATGCGGATGGGTTGGAACGGTACGGGCATTGTGCAGAAAGCATCGATTGCCACCATAACGCAGGACATGGGTAAAGCGAGGGGTGATGGCTATGCCAGTTACTGGCTGGCTGAGCATCCGACCGGTGGTTTCGACGCACTGACAGCGCTCGCCGTTGCTGGCCAGGGAGTTCCTGACCTCGAGATCGGAACGGCGGTGGTGCCAACCTTTCCAAGGCACCCGCTAGTCCTCGCCGGTCAGGCACTGACGGCGACCCAGGCGTTAGAGGGTCGATTCTCCCTGGGCGTTGGTCTGTCACACGCGCACATGATGTCGGCGCTTGGTATCGACTTTGAAAAACCCATTCGACACTTGCGCGAGTACCTATCGATTCTGGTTCCACTGCTGGAAACAGGAGAAGTGGACTTTAAGGGGGAGGCTCTAAGTTGCACGGCTACACTGTTTCAGCCTGGTGCGCACCGATGCTCAGTCTTGGTTGCTGCGCTAGGGCCACAAGCTCTTAGAGTTGCGGGGCAATGGGCCGCTGGAACGACGCTTGCCTGGGTAGGACCTAAAACCGTTAAAGAGCACATTGCCCCAACGATCCGTGAGGCGGCAGCCAGCCACGATCGGCCTGATCCGAGAATCATGGCGACCTTGCCTGTGTGTGTAACCGATGAGCCAGCGGCAGTGCGTGAGCGGCTTGGCAGCGTACTCGGTGACTACAACAAGATGCCGTCCTACCGGGCGATGTTCGAACGCGAAGGGGCGAGCGGTCCGGGGGATGTCGCGATCGTAGGAACGGCTGCCGAGGTGCAGGATCGAATTGCCGGGTTGGCCGATGCAGGCGTGACGGATTTTTGTCCGAACATCTTTGCGGTGAACCGCGCTGACGGTGAAGCCACGCAAGCTGAGCTCGAGGCCGCGATCAGGCTCTACAATTCGAAAACTTGAGGCGGGGTGGGTTGGCCTTGTCACAATGCAGCCCACGCGCCCTTCTTTTCCGGGCGCGCCACGCAACGGC
>CAYGQC010000044.1:0-23520 GCA_964351875.1 uncultured Pseudomonadales bacterium | reverse complement strand
GTTCGGCGCTTTTCAATGGTGTGTAGATCTACGTTTTCACCGTAACAAAAAAAAAAAAAAGAATACTCGATGAGCAAGGCAAGCAACGATCGAAACATCCGCGCGGCGTTTTTCGCAAAGGACAAGGCCTTGCATCGCGCTAGAAGCAAACAGAAAGAGAAGCGGTCAGAAAGAAGCGGAGAGAAATGCGCTAGTAGGGATCGTATGTCAGAAAAGCTGCAGGCAGCGTTCAAAGATAGACAGACAGATAGAAGCAGTGAAGTAAAAGGTCTCCCGGCAATGCCGCTGTCAGGTTTGCCCTGAACCGTTGTGGTTCAAGGCGGGGACCCGTACCCAGCACCTAAGGCTACCCAGGTGCAGTCACGAGTGACTGTACGATGGGCCTGCACACGGGCGCTGGCCGGAATCCCCTAGGTTATTTCTAACGGCTCAAGGACTCCACCTGCTGGCGCACATGCCAGGAGACAAGGGGAGTATATCCAAAATTCCGGACTTCGCCGGCTTGACATTCGCCTAATGCGAACTGGTACATGCGCGCGGGATTGCGTGGGAGATTCGCCCGAGATCATGGGGACAGGACCAAGTGCCAGGTCCGATTCGCGCGCAATAGTTCGAAACTAGACGAAAGCGCCAATTGGACCTGGCACTTGGTCCTGTCCCCAGCTTTCCAACCTTAAAGGTCGAGCTGCTTGTGTTCGACGAGGGTTTTGGTGAGCCGTTCGGTCAGACGACCAACGGTTTGCTCGACTTCTTCGCTGAGCGCGGCTTCCGCGGCAGACTTGCTGAACAGTTCGCTGGCAATGTTGAGCGCGGCCATCACGGCGATGCGATCAACGCCGACAACTTTGCCGCCGTTTTTGATCTCGCTCATGGTTTTGTCGAGATGCTTGGCGGAACGGGTGAGGGTGTCGACTTCGTCCTCAGGGCAGCGCACCTGATATTCCTTGTCGAGAATGCGCACGCTTACGGTTGTCATGGTTGGTTCCACAGCCGGCTATTCCTGCTCGAGCGCTTTCAGGCGCGTGATCATGGATTCGACCCGGCTCTTCGCCAGCTCGTTCTTCTCGATGAGTTTGGCGCGCTCGGTACTCCAGTTGCGCTGTTGCACGCGCAGAGCCTTATTTTCTCGGCTGAGCACAGCGCACAGCTCGATCAGCTCATCCACCCGCTGGCTCAGCGTGTTCAGATCACTACTCGACATGATTCACTCGACCGTCCTTCCCGTTAGGTGCGCCAGCAATAAGGGGTGTTGCTCGCCGTCTCTGCAGCCAGGCAACGCCCGTCAGGCGCCATCCATCCCCCGATGGATGCAGAGCGCGTGTAGGGCACCCCGATTCGAACCAGTGAGTGTGCACCGAAAGGAGCGTACGCTCAAACCCCGGTTTGTTGTCTAAGCGGTTCAGATCGCTGAGGATTTTGGGGTCAGGGTCAAGTGCCAGGTCCGATTCGCAAGCAATCGCTCGAAACCAGACGCCAGTACCAATCGGACCTGGCACTTGACCCTGACCCCATTCCTAAAGCATGCGACAAGCCAAGCGGGTAGCATAGCGCCCTTCTTCCATGAGCGAATCCAACCCATGCAGGATTTGACCGTCGACAATATGCCGCCGAGCAGTGCGGAGCTTGTTTCCATGGCATCCAGCACCGTGCTGCACATCACCACGGCTGAGCTGCACGGTGCGGCATGCGGGATAGCGGCATCAGGTATCGATCCGGAGTGGGCGCCGCATCGCCTGGTTGAGCTGCTTGGCGTGGATGCGGTTGTCGGCGAAGGCCAGCTCAATGAGTTTTTCGCCTCGGCGCTGTTGGCATTGGATGCGCCGGCGATGACGTTTGAGCCATTGGTGGGTGATGACGAGGACCCCTTGGCGGATCGGCTTGAGAGCCTGGCTGCGTTCAGCGCCAGCTTTATTGCTGGTTTCGGCGCTGGTGTCGGCAAGATCGATGACTCGCTGGACTCTGAAGTCACAGAACTGATCTCTGATCTGGCGGCGATCAGCCAGGTCGAGACGGATCTAGCGGTCATCGATGAACATGAGTTCGACTTCGCCGAGCTGCTCGAATTTGTTCGTGTGGCGGTGGTGCTGATTCGGGCCCATGCGCTGAGTGGCTCGCTGTCGGGCGATGCGGAACGTAGCCAGGAAGGAAACGATGAAGACCCTCGTTACCACTAGCGATTTTCGGCGTCGGCGACAGAGCCTGCTCGGCGCTCTGCCCCAGGGCGCGATTGCCGTCGTGCCCGGCGCGGCCGAGGCTCGGCGCAACCGGGACGTTTATTACCCCTTTCGCCAGGACAGCAACTTCTACTATCTGACGGGTTTCTCGGAGCCGGAGGCGGTGCTTGTTCTGGTGCCGGGGCGAGAACACGGCGAAGCGGTACTGTTCTGTCGAGATCGTGACCCTCGAGCCGAGCTCTACGACGGTGAGCGTCTAGGGCCCGATCGCGCGGCTCAAGTGCTTGGGGTCGACGACGCGTTTCCCATTGGTGATCTCGAAGACATCCTGCCGAACATGCTCGAGGGCCGTTCGAGCATCTACGCGGCCCTCGGCGAGCAACCAGAGATGGATCGCAAGCTGCTGGGCTGGACGAAAGACCTGCGCGCCCGGGAGATGCATGGTGCCTCGCCGCCGGGTGAAGTGGTGGAGCTGGGCGAGCTGCTGCACGAGATGCGGCTCATCAAGAGCGCGGCCGAACTGCGTGCGATGCGGGAATCCGCGAAGATCACGGTTGCCGCCCATGAGCGCGCGATGGCCGCCTGTAGGCCAGGCATGTTGGAGAGTCAGCTCGAGGCGGAGCTGGTCTATGAGTTCATGCGCTCGGGAGCTCGCTCGCCGGCCTACCCGCCGATCGTCGGTAGCGGCAACAACGCCTGTGTCCTGCACTACATCGACAACAGCGGCACCGTTCGCGATGGCGACCTGGTCCTGATCGATGCCGGTAGCGAATACCAGCACTACGCCGCGGACGTCACGCGAACCTTCCCAGCCAACGGCCGCTTTACGGCGCCCCAACAAGCGCTGTATGAGGTGGTGCTGGCGGCTCAGCTTGCTGCGATTGATGTGTGTGTTGCCGGTAAGAATTTCGACGCGCCGGACCGCGCCGCCAGCGAAGTCATGTGCCAGGGGCTGGTCGATCTGGGTCTGCTATCCGGTGACGTAAGCGAGTTGCTGGAAGTGGGCGCTCACAAACGTTTCTGTCCGCACCTGGCGTCGCACTGGCTTGGCATCGATGTGCACGACGTTGGCGATTACCGCATCGACGGCGCGTGGCGGCAGCTAGAGCCCGGCATGGTGTTGACCGTCGAGCCGGGGATTTACATTGCCGACATCGAGGCGAATAGCGATGTGCCGAAACGATTCCGGGGTATAGGCATTCGCATCGAAGACGATGTTGTCGTCACCAAGGGCGCGCCTGAAGTGCTGAGTGATGCCGCGCCCAAGACGGTCGCCGATGTTGAGCGAACTGTTGCCGGTGGCTGAGCGTGTTGAGCAGGCGTTGAGCGTTGTCGACGTGGTGGTTGTCGGTGCCGGACTGGTCGGCTCTGCCGTCGCTTTGGCTCTAGCGGAGCGCGGCCGCGAGGTCACCCTGATCGAGCCGGTTGCTCCCGTGCGGGAGCATGGACGCCTGGGATTTGACCTGCGAACCGTTGCCCTGTCCGGACCATCCCAGGCTTTGTTGGCCGGCTTGGGCGTCGATCTGTCGGATCATGGCCAGGTGTTTCGCGGCATGCGGGTTTGGGAAGAGCGGGGAACCGCGCATCTGTCCTTCGACGCGAGCCAGACGGAGCCGCGCTCTGTCGACACGACCCGCAGCCTCGGTCGCATCGTCGAAGTCAGCGAAGTCGCGCTGCGGCTGTGGCAACGTCTGGCCCAACATCCTGGAGTCGCGGTGCTCGAGGGTGAAGCCGTCGAGTCGCTGGTGCCAGCCACTTCAAATGACGAGTCAGTCGAGCTGCATACGGCGAATCGAACGCTTCGTGCTCGCCTGGTGATTGGCGCGGACGGCGGCCGTTCGGTCACGCGCGGGCTGTTGGATGTGCCGGTAGACGCTCGCCCGACCGGTCAGATGGCGCTTGTCAGCGTGGCCCGGTTTGAGCGCTCGCATGAGGCCCTCGCGCGCCAACGCTTCCTGCTGGATGGGCCGTTGGCATTGCTGCCGCTGAGTGACCCGCAATGCTGCGCCATCGTCTGGTCCATGTCGGCGGCTCGCGCGGCGGAAGTGGTGGCGCTCGCGGATTCGGAGTTTGCGCTCGCGCTGCGGCGCGCGAGCGAATCCTGTCTGGGCGACGTTACGGAGGTAGACGCGCGTGTGACCTTCCCGCTGGTTCAACAGGTCATCGACAACTTCGCACCGCGCCCCCGGACCCTGTTTTTGGGTGACGCTGCCCGGGTTGTGCAGCCGCTGGCGGGCCTCGGCGTGAACATGGGTTTCGAAGACGTTGCTGCGCTGCTGGCCATTGTTGATCGGCTGCCCTCGGGCAGCGATCTGGGTGGGCCGCTCTACGCTCGTCTGGCCCGCCGCCGCGGGCTGCGCGCAGAGCTGATGACCGGTCTGATGAGCGTTTTTCAGAGTGGCTTCGCGTTGGATTCGCCACTGGCTGCCCTCATTCGCAATACAGGCATGCGCGCGGTGGAGTCCTCAGCGTTGCTGAAAGCCGGCTTTGTTCGAGCGGCGACGGGCGGGCTCTAACGGGCCGTCTACGAGTGCTTGGGTAGGCCGGCTTGGGGGCGTAGAATGCGCGGCCCTTTTGTGGATCGGCGCCAGCGCTTGCCGCTGATGCGAGGATGATCGTGACCAAGCAAACAGCCCTATTTCAGGAGCACGTTGAAGCCGGCGGCAAGATCGTCGACTTTGCCGGCTGGCAACTGCCGATCAACTACGGCTCCCAGATTCGTGAGCACAACGCGGTTCGCGAGAGCTGCGGCGTGTTCGATGTCTCCCACATGACCGTTATCGATGTGACGGGCAGTGAGGCCATCGACTTTCTTCGCGTAGTGCTCGCGAATGACGTCGAGAAGCTCGAGCAAGCCGGTGAGGCCCTCTATAGCGTCATGCTGAACGAGCGAGCCGGGATCATCGATGACCTCATTGCCTACCGCCGTGAGAGCGGCTACCGCATCGTCGTAAATGCCGCGACACGGGCCAGGGTCGTCGATTGGCTTGCGGGCGTCGTGCCTCGCTTTGATGTGGCGTTAAGCGAGCGGCCTGAGCTTGCGATGCTGGCGGTGCAGGGGCCCGAGGCCATTGGCAAGGTTGTTGAGTTGTTCGACGCCCCCGATATCGCGGAGCTTGCGGCGTTCACTACGCTGGAGCTCGGCGCGGCGATGATTGCTCGCACCGGCTACACCGGCGAAGACGGCGTGGAGATTATCCTGCCAGGCGAGGAAGCCGTGACGTTGTGGCATCGCCTGCTGGCGTGTGGCGTCGCGCCGTGCGGCCTCGGCGCCCGCGATACCTTGCGGCTCGAAGCCGGCCTTAATCTATACGGCCAGGATATGTCGGTCGCCAACAATCCGCTGGAGTCGAACCTTGCGTGGACGATCGATTGGAGCGACGAGGAGCGCTTTTTCCTTGGCCGCGACGCGCTTGCCGAGATTCGAGCGAGCAAGCCTGAGCGAAAGCTGACGGGGCTGATTCTGGACGGCAAAGGCGTCATCCGCAGCGGCGCCAAAGTCGTGACCCAGGCGGGCGAAGGCGTCGTCACCAGCGGCATTTTCTCACCGACTTTGGGCTATTCTATCGCCCTCGCCAGGTTGCCTCGGGGCGCAAGCGGCGAGGTGCAGGTTGAGCTGCGCGGATCTCTCGCCAATGCCAAGCTGCAGCGGCCGCCCTTTGTGCGCAACGGCGTGAGCCTTGTGAAAGGCTGATGCGCGAGGTTCGGCCAGGCGCCGTCAGTTGCGGGGTTACGAACACATTTTTACCGACAAGACAGTACGGAGACCGATCGGCTCATGAGTGAGATTCCGACAGAATTGCGATATGCCAGCAGCCACGAATGGGCGCGCCTCGAAGAGGACGGTTCGGTTACCGTTGGCATTTCCGATCACGCGCAGGATGCCCTGGGTGATGTTGTTTATGTCGAACTGCCGGAGATCGGCAGCCTGATTGCCGCGGGCCAGGAGGCTGGTGTGGTCGAGTCCGTCAAAGCCGCATCGGATATCTATGCGCCGGTGGGTGGAACCGTCGTCGCGGTGAACAGCGATCTGGAAGATGCGCCGGAAACGGTCAACGAAGATCCCTATCACAATGGTTGGTTCTTCCGCATCGAGCCCGACAACGTTGATGATCTTTCCCAGTTGCTCGACGCCGATGGGTACGCCGAATCCTGCGAGGCTGACAGCCACTAACCAGTCACCGTATCCGCTCGACGGTAAACGCAAGATCGCGCCGGGCCTGAACGGCTCCGTTCTGTGACACAGCGTCCACGCCAGGCCGAGTAGGCTTGGTTCTATGCCAGCAGCGTAAGACCGTCAACACTGTCGGTCTTAACCTCTCTCCAACCTACTACCGGGGATCAAACGTGCCGTTTATTCCGCATACCCAGGATGACGTCGACAGCATGCTCAGCGCGATTAGTGCTGGCAGCATCGAGACGTTGTTTGACGAGATCCCCGGTGCACTGCGCGCCGCCACTCTGCAGATTGCCGATGGCGTCAGCGAGATGGCCATGCTCGCCAGGCTGTCCGAACTTGCGACCCGGGACGATGACGTTCTCTGCTTCGCTGGCGCTGGATGTTATGACCACCACATCCCGAGTGCGGTTTGGGATCTCACGTCGCGTGGCGAATTTCTGACGGCATACACGCCGTACCAGGCGGAAGCCAGCCAGGGCACGCTGCAGTTGATCTACGAGTTCCAGAGCATGATGACTGCGCTCACCGGCATGGAAGTATCGAATGCCTCCGTCTATGACGGTGGCTCCGCTGTTGGCGAGGCCGCCCTCATGGCACTGCGCAGCAATAAGGCCGTTAAGACGAGTCGCGTTTTAGTTGCCGGCACGGTTCATCCGCATTACCTCGAAGCCGCGCGCAATCTTGTGCGCAACCAGGGGATCCAGCTCGAGACGCTTCCGATATCGGACGAAGGGCTAACCCGTGCGCCGGATGTTGCTGGCGAGTTTTCTGCGCTAGTGATTGCGCAACCAAACTTCTTTGGTCAGCTTGAAGATGTGCACACGCTGACCGATTGGGCGCACAGCCAGGGTGCGCTGGTCATTGCGGTGGTTAACCCGCTGTCGCTCGCGGTGCTTACGCCGCCGGGCGAGTGGGGCGAAACCGGAGCCGATGTCGTGTGTGGAGACGGCCAGCCGTTAGGCATCCCGATGGCGTCGGGTGGGCCGTCCTTTGGATTCCTCTGCACGCGGATGAAGTTTGTCAGGCAGATGCCGGGGCGAATCATTGGCCGCACGGTCGATACGGACGGCAAGATTGGCTTTGCGTTGACGCTGCAGGCGCGAGAACAGCACATCCGTCGCGGCAAGGCGACGTCCAACATCTGCACTAACCAGGGTCTGCTGGTGACGGCCGCCACGATTCACATGAGTATTGTCGGCGCTGAGGGTTTGGCGGAAGTTGCGCGCGCAAGCCATGGCAACACGCAGGCTTTGACGGATCGGCTCTGCCAGATAGAAGGCGTCAGCAAACGCTATGGCGGCCCGGTCTTTCACGAGCAGGTGTTGCAGTTGCCGATCTCAGCGGACGTTGTTGTCGAGCGTCTCGCCCGCGAGCGAATTCTCGCCGGCGTTTCGCTAGCCCCCTACTTCGCAGCCACGGATTCGAGTTTCGAAAATGCGTTGCTGGTCTGCGCAACGGAGAAGCGTAGCGTCGCGGAGATTGAACGCTTTGCCAGCGCGCTTGAGCGAGTGCTGCAGGATGCTGCGGGAGAGCGCTCATGAACGAGACGATATTTGATCTGAGTGCGCCCGGCCGACGCGCACTGTCCCAGCGAACCCAGACCAGCGCGACGCTGTCGAGCGAGATCCCTGCCGAGCTACTTCGTGCGACGCCGCCTGCTCTGCCAGAAGTCTCTGAACTTCAGGCCGTTCGTCACTACACGAACCTCTCGCGCAAGAACTTTGCGATAGACGCTCAGTTCTATCCGCTGGGCTCGTGCACGATGAAGTACAACCCACGCGGCGCGCATCGCGGCGCGAGCCTGCCGGGTTTTCTGAACCGACACCCGCTGGCGCCGGAGGCCTTGTCCCAGGGTTTTCTCGAAGGCCTGTTTGACCTGCAGGAGTTGCTGCGGGAAGTCACTGGTATGGCCGCGGTATCGCTGGCGCCTATGGCCGGAGCCCAGGGTGAGTTCGCCGGCGTTGCCATGATTCGTGCGTATCACGATACGCGCGGTGATACGGCTCGAAGCGAGATCATCGTACCCAGCGCGGCTCACGGTACTAACCCGGCTACCGCGGTTATGTGTGGCTACACCGTTCGCGAAGTGGCGGTAGATGCCTCTGGCGATGTGGACCTTGACGATCTGAAGGCAGCGCTAGGGCCGCAGACCGCCGGCATCATGATGACCAACCCGTCGACGTGTGGCGTGTTCGAACGCTCCGTCGCAAAGATTGCGGAGATGGTGCACAGCGCTGGTGGGCTGCTGTACTACGACGGCGCCAACCTGAATGCGATTCTTGGCAAGGCGCGCCCGGGCGATATGGGCTTCGACGTTCTGCACATGAATCTGCACAAGACCTTCGCCACACCCCATGGCGGCGGTGGCCCTGGTGCGGGGCCGGTTGCGGTTGGCGAGCGGCTCGTCCCTTATCTCCCGACGCCGATGGCGCAGAAGACAGATCATGGTTTCACGTGGCTCCAGGGTGATGACACGCCGGATAGCATCGGTCGTCTCTCTGCGTTTATGGGTAACGCTGGAATTCTCGTTCGCGCGCTAGCGTATGGCCTGTTGTTGGGCGGCGACGGGCTCACTCGCGTCGGTGAGTACGCCACGCTGAATGCCAACTACATGGCCACCCGCTTGCGTGAGGCCGGCTTTCAGCTTGCTTATCCCGATCGGCGAGCGACCCACGAATTCATCGTTACCTTCGCAAAAGAAGCGAAAGAGCTAGGCGTGACGGCGATGGACATCGCCAAGCGGCTGCTGGACTACGGCGTGCATGCACCCACAACCTATTTTCCTCTTCTGGTGCCCGAATGTTTTCTCATCGAGCCGACGGAAACCGAAAGCCGGGCTGAGCTCGATAACTTTGTCGAAGCCTTGATCGCGATCCGCGAGGAAGCGCGCACGAGCCCGGATCTTGTCACCAGCGCGCCGCACACGTTGCCGGTGAAGCGACTGGATGATGTGAAAGCAGCGAGGGAGCTGGATCTGTCGTTCGGCAGCCGGGCTAGCTAGCGGCAAAGGTCTGCACAAACGCATCGACGCTGCGAGGAAAGTCGCGCGTCGCGAGGTTTGCCTGGGGCTGATTCATTAATGCATCGAACCCCTCTTGTTGCTCGACGGACTCCTGGGCTACGTCCTTGAATCCCATGGACCAAGAAGAGAAGTACCGCTGCTGGATGTCTTCTTTGATCACGCGGATAACGTTGCTATGACGGCAGTCGACTTGGATCTGTGTATACAGCTTATCGACGGCCACCTCGGGGCCTTCGATCACCTGCATGAAGCCACCCTCGCGGTACAGCAGCAGCCCTGTAATGTCATTGCGTTTGTTGCGTGTGCGGCAGTGCTCCAGCAGGTCGCGTAGAGCCTGCGTTGAGAATGGGTTTGTTGCCGAGCTTAGATAGATGACTCGAGCTAGCGAGACGCTCATATTGGTCGAGAGATTGTTGCGTTAACTTGAGTCTAGTCGTTGTCTGTGAGCTTGCTTAATGATCGTTACTTCGTGAGCGGTGGATTTCCGCGGTGAACGATCGTGCAGACAGGGCAGACTCGGTGGGTTTCGGGAAGCGGGGGGTGGTGGTGAAATCAGGCGTATCGCACTGGCTAATCGAGCGATTGTTTCGCGGCACCGAAGGCCGCAACCGGCTGGCTCGCCATTTGGGCGAGGATGTTGTCGAGGTGACGAGGGTGTTAAGCGATCATACGGTCAGCTTCAACCCCAACGAGACGATCGGCCGCAAGCTGTTTGCCGTTGGTGACTGGGAGCGAGAGACAACGCAGAACGTTCTGGATTTTCTGCTGAGCGAAGATTTGCTTGAGGCGGATCGTGTGCTACTTGAACTCGGTGCGAATATCGGCACTCAGTCGCTCTACCTGATGCTCTCTGAGTTGTTCGAACGCGCAGTCGTGGTCGAACCAGCACCGAACAACGTTGCGCTGCTCACGAGGAACATTCGTCAGAACGGGTTCGAGGATCGAGTTAACGTTGTCGCTTGTGCGGTGGCGGATACTGATGGTGAGTTGGATCTCTATCTCGATCGCCACAACCAGGGGGCGCACAGCGTGGTTGCGGCGAATCGTCGTGAGTCGATTACCGTGAGATCGTTGACGATCGAATCGATTCTCCGTTCGGTCGATGTCGCGCCGAGCGAGATCGGATTTGTCTGGATGGATATCGAAGGCGCTGAACTCGTCGCATTGTCGCAATGTTTCGATGTGTTGAAGTCGCCGCCGATGTTCGTCGAGTTCTCACCGGTTCTGTTGGGCAAGAAGAACGCAGAGCAATTCAAGCATCTCGTGGTTGAACGCTATACAGACGTGATGCTCGTGCCGCGCAAGAGCGCATGGCAGAGGCTGGCTTCGACAGAGATCCCACTCGACATAGAGCAGACAAACTTACTCCTGTTCAACAGCCAGTCCTCATAGAGGTGCTCAGCCTGTTGGCATTGCCGCCCAGCAGCTATGTGTGCCCACGCAAATCCGCTTCGGCAGATCGATCGCGCATATTGGTCCGCGACTGACGTCTTCGGCGGCGAACACTAACGCCTGGGATCGGTTGCGGTTCATGTCGGTGGTGTAGGTGAGTACGTAGCCGTCATCCTCGCCGGTGCTGCCGAGCTTTGGCGCCATTGGCGATTCGCTCGCGAACACGCCTTCTTCGAACTGCCAGGTTTGCCGCTCGCCGGTGCTGACATCGAGCCTGCTGATACCGTTAAACAGGAACCAGCCGGGTTTGGTTGTCATCGCCCAGACGTACTTGTAGGGCTTGCCGGCAATGTTTGGATTGATCATGCCGAATTCGAGGACGCTATCGTCGAGGGGTGACTCGGTCGTCGTTCCGGTCTTCAGGTTGAAGCGCCAGCGGTGCGCGCGTGCGCCGGTCACGTGCATGTCGAGCATGCGGAACAGTGAGCGCGGATCGTCAGGGTCAGGCTGGATCTTCGGTGACGGGTTCTCCTCAAAGAAACCGTCGAGCACAATCTCGTCACCGTCCTCAAACGCGTTTATCCAATGCAACACAAAAGTTGGTGCTGCCTCGAACCAGCGCACATCACCAGGTTGTCCGCGCCTGGGTACAATCGCGAAGCGTGATGGTTGATCGCGAAAGTAACGCACGGCATGAGCGCCGGACTGGAGTGCTTTCGGATCCCAGTACAACGGGAAATCGTTGAGGATTGCGAAGTTCTCGGTAAACGCCATGTCGTGCGGCAAACGTGGGCCAGGCAGCTCGATGGGTATGTAGTGAACGAGTTTGCCGCTGGCGTCGACAACGCCGTAGTGCATATACGGCGCTTGCTTTGAGTAGTTGAAGAACAGGAGTTCTCCGGTCGCCTCATCAATCTTCGTGTGGGCGGAAACGCCCCAGCCTGGGGTTAAGTCCTGGGTCCAATCGGCTTTGCCTCTTGCTTCGAGGGTGATGGGATCGAGTTCGTAGATGTCGCCGCACTGATAGAAAGAGGTGGCGGCGCTACCGTTGTGCACGACAACGTCGGTACTCGAGGCATCTTTTAGTCGGGTTCGAGCGCCCCAGCCGTCACGCAGGGACCGCTCGGGTGACTCCATGAGTCCCGCCCATAACGGCTCGCCGGCGGCGAGCTCAGCTTTCAGTCCGTTTGTCTGAATCATTCGATTGCGATAGCTGGCCTGGCCGCCCGACAGGCACAAGCTATGCAACATGCCATCCCCATCGAAGGGGTGGTAGCGGCCGATAGAGGGAAGCAGCGGGTTTTCGGTGTTGCGCAGGTATACGCCGTTAAGGTCTGCAGGCAGGTCGCCGTGCACGGTGAGGTCTGTTGCATCCCACTCCTCGATGTCCGGAGCCCAGGCGCCGGTGCGATAGGGGTGAGCGTCATCTTTCGGAACGAGGTCAGGATATTTGTTCACGAGTTTGCTGGGCATGATCGCTCTTGGCTTGGCTGTCTTGGGACACTGGCTGCCACAGGGTAAAGTGCTGGCGCAAAACTACCAACCAGTCTCCACCGCCGGCACGTCAATCGGGCGAATACCGGCGGCTTACCTATCAGAGCGAGAAGCTAAACGTGAGCAACGAAGAACAAATCGATTACTGGAACGGTGACGCGGGTTCAACCTGGGTTGAGGCGCAAGAGAGACTGGACGCTATGTTAGCGCCTATCTCCAGGATCGCCTTCGACGCGTTCGCTCCGAGCGCGGGTGATCGCGTCATCGATGTGGGCTGTGGCTGTGGCGCAACCTCACTGGCGCTCGCTGATGCCGGCTGTGAGGTGCTGGGCGTTGATGTGTCTGAGCCGATGCTCGCGCATGCCCAAAGCCGGGTAGGTTCTCGCGCAGTTCGTTTCGAACGCGCGGATGCTGCCAGCGCGTCTCTACCGGGTGGTTTCTCCGGTCTGTTCTCTCGCTTTGGCGTGAT
Organism: uncultured Pseudomonadales bacterium; assembly: GCA_964351875.1. Lineage (GTDB taxonomy): Bacteria > Pseudomonadota > Gammaproteobacteria > Pseudomonadales > Azotimanducaceae > JANSWO01. The sequence goes on along the minus strand of CAYGQC010000044.1, from coordinate 10,789 downwards.
GTTCTTCGATGAGCCAGCGGTGGCGTTTGGCAATCTGCGCAAGAGTCTCAACCGTGATGGTCGGCTGGCCTTCGTTTGTTGGCAGCCGCCAAAGCTGAACCCGTGGATGTCGATCGCGGGCGCTGCTGTCGCGGGATTCCTGCCGCCGCCAGCGACGACAAACCCACCGGAGCCTGGGCCGTTTGCGTTTGCTGATCCGGACTATGTACGTTCGATTCTGGAGTCCGCTGGGTTTACGGGTATCGCCATCGAGGGCGCAACACCGACGCTGCATGTGGCTGACACTCTGGACGATGCCGTTGAGTTCCAATCTCAGGTAGGTCCGCTCTCCCGGGCGTTGTCTTTGCTGGAAGGTGATGAGCTTGATCAAGCAACGGATGCCGCGCGTCAGGCACTGGCGCCGCACATGACCGACGCTGGTCTGGATCTTGGTGCGGCGATTTGGATTGTGACGGCGAAGTGCTGAGCGCTTGCTGACTTTGTGTCGTCGGGAGATCGCCGCGCTACGGCCTCCGGCCTGCACTCGCGATGACACACCTACCGTCTTTGCGAGGTCGCGTGTCGCGCAGCGACGAGCATCCGGCAGCGCATTGGCGGAGCCATATGCGCGAGAGGAGCGAAGCGACTGAAGCAATCTCCAACTGACGGGCATGTTGCCGACGTCATGAGATCGCCACGCTGCACTCGCCGCTGCGCGACGAGCTGGCTCGCGAAGACTGTGTAGGGCGGCTCGCGATGACTGTGTAGGGCGGCTCGCGATGACGTGGGTTATAGGTTGCGATGACCACACCACCCGTCTTTGCGAGCCCGAAGGGCGCGGCAATCAACCTTGATCGCGCCGCGATTTCCGTCGCCCTGCGAAACCACTCATCCTAGGGCGGCCTTGAATTCCTCAATATCCGTCATCGGCAGCGAGCAACTCGTACCGGTACAGATATATGCCGTCACCCTCTCCCGAGTATCGCCGGATACGAGGCGTGGCAGGTAACTTGGCAGTGCGCCGCCTCGCTCCTCGAAAGGAATCTGATAGCACTGGCGCCACGGCGAGTAGCCGCCGTCCATGGCCTCGCGCCATTGTCCGGAAAGCTCAACGGGGCCCCGCAGAATCACGGTCTGACTAGGGTTTGCGAGTTCTTCCAAAGCGCCACAGAGGCTGCCGTGGCCGGCGGGATAGCGCTCAATGGTGCCGCGTGCCCAGGTGAGCGTGCGCGCGGCGCTGTCCAGATAGCGTGGTTCACCCATCAAATGCCCGAGCGCCAGAAGCGCGCTCGCGAGTACGCCGTTACCAGCGGGTAGCGCCTCATCCATGGTTGGTTTCGGGCGGAACATCAGGGCTTCGGCGTCGTGGGCCGTGAAGAAGAAGCCGCCGTTGTCGACGTCTTCGAATTTCTCAAGCGTGGTGTCCGCCAGCTCTATCGCCCAATCCAGATCCTCGCCACGCCAGCGAATCGACAGCTTTGTCATCAGTGCCGATAGCGTGCAGGCGTAGTCGTCCAGGAACCCTTCCTGGCGTGCTGAGCCCTGCCAGATGGCGTGCAGGGTGCCGTCCCGCCACAAATTTTGACGAAGGAAGTCGATGCTCGCGTCGGCGGAGTCCAGCCACGTCGGTTCGGCAAGCACCGCGCCGGCCTTGGCGATGCCCTGGGCGGCGAGGGCATTCCAGGCAGTCAGGCACTTGTCGTCCAATCCCGGGCGGGTGCGTTTGCTGCGTTCCATAAAGAGCTTGCCGCGTGCGCTGGCGAGTAGCGCCTGCGCCTCACCTGCTGTCAGCGATAGGCGATCGACTACCGACCGCCAGGAGTCGCCTCGGTGCAGGTTCCAACGGCCTTCGAAGTTGGCTGGCTTATCGAGGCCGTAGAGCGTCTCGATAAGCAGATACTCGTCCTCGCTCAACAGGCGCTTCACCTGGTCGCGTCGCCAGACGTAGAACGTGCCTTCTTCGCCGTCCGAATCGGCATCGAGCGCGCTGTAGAGACCACCTTCCGGGCTGCGCATCTCGCGATCCAGCCAGCCCACAGTTTCGCGCACGGCACCCTCAAACAGGGCGTCGGGACCGATACTCAGAGCATCTGCGTACAGTGACAGCAGTTGGCCGTTGTCGTAGAGCATCTTTTCAAAGTGGGGAATCATCCACTTCTCATCGACTGAGTAGCGGCACCAGCCGCCGCCGAGGTGGTCGAAGATACCGCCTCTTGCCATACCCGTAAGCGTGGTCATCACTGCTTCCAGGGCTTCGCGATCATTGTCGCGGGTAAACGCTCGTTGATAGGACCAATGTCGCAACAGGCGAGAAACGGCCGTAGCGTTGGGGAATTTGGGTGCCTGACCAAAGCCGCCATAGCGGCTGTCGAACGACGCAACCAGGGTGTCTCGAGCGGCCTGCAGTGTTGCCTGGTCATCACCGACGGCGTCGCTCGCATCGTTCATCGCATTCAGAACCAGGGAGAGTTTTTCACTCTGGCCTGCGAGCTCCTCGGTCTGCTCGTGAAAACTGTCAGCAACCCGCCGCAGCAGGTCAGTGAATCCGGGCAGCCCGAAGCGGGCTTCTTTCGGAAAATAGGTGCCGCCGTAGAACGCGTGCTGGCTGTTCGGATCCAGAAACATCGTGAGCGGCCAGCCGCCGCCGTTCTGGGTGAGCAGTTGGTGCGCGAGCTGGTAAATCCTGTCGATATCGGGGCGCTCTTCGCGATCCACTTTGATGTTGACGAACAGCTCGTTCATGACAGCGGCGGTAGCAGGGTCTTCAAACGACTCATGGGCCATGACATGGCACCAGTGGCAGGCCGAGTAGCCCACCGATAACAGGACGGGCTTGTTGGCTGCGCGGGCTGCGGCCCAGGCCTCCTCACCCCACGGGTACCAATGCACAGGGTTGTCGGCGTGTTGCAACAGGTAGGGGCTGCTGCAATCTTTGAGTTTGTTGGTCATGGCGGCAGTATCTCACGAGCCTGCCACGTCTGTTCTTCCGCGTAGGCGCGCCAGCTCAAGCCCGGGGTGGTCCAGCCGGTGCTTCGTCTGCCCATTCATGCTTCAATCGTGGCTTGTTGAGGCTGGCAGGGAGGCACAGGACATGGTGGATGCGGACGGCTATCGCCCGAATGTTGGCATTGTCGTGTCTAACGCCGCGGGCCAGGTTCTGTGGGCGCGGCGCGTGGGCGGCTATGATGCCTGGCAGTTCCCCCAGGGTGGGATTCAAGAAGGCGAGAACCCCGAACAGGCGCTTTATCGTGAGCTGCGCGAAGAGGTCGGTCTGGGGGACTCTGACGTAAAGGTGCTCGGACGTACCCGAGGCTGGCTGCGCTATCGGTTGCCCAGACGTCTCCGCCGGCACAACTCCGAACCCGGTTTCAAAGGCCAGAAGCAGACCTGGTACCTGTTGCGTCTGCTCAGCGCCGACGACAGTGTGCACATGGATGAGACGCCAAAACCGGAATTCGATGGCTGGCAGTGGGTCAGCTACTGGTATCCCGTGGGTCAGGTGGTTCCGTTCAAGCGCGACGTCTATCGGCGCGCCTTGAAAGAGCTGGTGCCCTATCTAGACATCGATTCAGCGACGTGAGGCTACTGATTGAGAATCTGGCGGTGATCGGCGCGTGCTGAATAGGCTTCGCACCATTGTTCAGGCTGTCGCGGCCGCCAATCATTTTGCGGACGCGGTCGGCATTCTGGTGCGTGATGTTCGCGATGCTCTGGGCGTCGAGGTGTGCTCGGTTTTCCTTAAAGACCGGCATAGCGACCGGTTAGTGATGGTGGCCAACGAAGGCCTTGCGGACAATGCAGTTGGCGAAGCTATTCTAGAAGCTGGCCAGGGTCTTGTGGGTCAGGTCGCCAAGCGGGCGGAACCCATTAACCTCGACAACGCACCGGAACACCCGAGCTTCCACTACATTCCGCAGATCGATGAGGATGCCTTTCGTGCATTTCTCGGCGTGCCGATCATTCATCACAGAGATGTTCTCGGCGTTTTAGTGGTTCAGCAGCGAAGCGCGCGCAGGTTTGATGAAGCGGAAGAAGCTTTCCTGGTTACCCTGTCGGCGCAGCTCGCGTCTGTTGTCGCGCATGCTCAGGCGACGGGCGATGTCGACGCACTCACGAACGAAGACTTCGACCGCCGCAACGCCTGTTTTAAAGGCGTAGCCGGCGCGCCCGGCATCGCTATCGGTCAGGCTGTGGTACTGAAAGCCTTCGCCGATCTTGCGGCGGTCCCCGAGCGCGAAGCCGAAGACGTCACCGTCGAGTTGCTGCTGTTCGATCGCGCCATCGAGGCCGCACGCGCCGAGATCGAAAACGTCGGTCAGCAGTTGGCCAGTGCCTTGCCGCCGGAAGAGCTGGCGCTGTTCGATGTTTATCTGCACATGCTGGACGATGCCGCGATGGCGGATGACGTGCGCGATCGTATTCGCCGAGGGCAGTGGGCCCAGGGTGCACTTCGCCAGGTGATTTTCGAGCACGTTGCGCGCTTCGAAGAGATGGAGGATGCCTATCTTCGCGAGCGCGGCAGTGATGTGAAGGAGCTCGGGCAGCGCGTGCTCTCTCACATGCAGGACATGCGTCGGCGCAAGCAGCACTTTCCCGACAACGCGATTTTAGTAAGCGAAGAAGTGACGCCGTCGATGCTGGCTGAGATTCCGGCGGACAAACTCGCCGGCGTCGTGTCCATGCGCGGTGCCGGTAACTCGCACGTGGCGATTCTCGCGCGTGCGCTGGATGTGCCCACCGTGATGGGCGCGATTGATCTGCCGATTTACCAGGTGGATGGCAGCGAGTTGGTGGTGGATGGCTTCTACGGCGAAGTTATCACCCAGCCAGACGATCGAGCGCTGTCTCGCTACGGCGAGCTCATGGAGGCCGAGCGCGGATTCAATACAGAGCTGGAATCGCTGAAGGATCTTCCCTGTGTCACGGAAGATGGGCACCGGCTTCGGCTGTGGGTCAACATCGGCCTAACCAGCGATATTAGCCGCTCCCTGGATCGCGGCGCGGAAGGCATTGGCCTGTTCCGCACCGAGGTGCCCTTCATCACGTCGGACCGATTCCCGACGGAGCAGGAACAACGGGCGCTATATCGCGAACACATGGTCGCCTTCGAGCCGCGCCCGGTCACCATGCGCACGCTGGATATCGGCGGCGACAAGTCGCTCAGCTATTTCCCGATTATCGAGGAGAACCCGTTTCTCGGCTGGCGCGGCGTGCGGGTCACGCTGGATCATCCCGAGATTTTCCTCGTGCAAGTGCGGGCGATGCTAAAGGCCAACGAGGGGCTGAAGGGTGATCTGCGAATCATGCTCCCCATGATCAGCAGCGTAGACGAAACGCTGGAGGCGAAGGCGCTTGTCGAGCAGGCTTATGCCGAAGTTCTCGATGAAGGCCTCGATGTGAAAACGCCGCTGGTTGGCGTCATGATCGAAGTGCCTGCTGCGGTTTATCAGGCGCGAACTCTGGCCCGGGAGGTCGACTTCCTGGCGGTCGGATCGAACGATCTGACGCAATACATGCTGGCCGTTGACCGAAACAACCCGCGAGTCGCTGAACTCTTTAAGGAAACGCACCCGGCGGTTATCACGGCGCTACGCGATGTCGCGAGAGCGGCGCGGGCGGAGCGCAAACCGGTCGGTATCTGCGGCGAATTTGCCGGCACGCCAGCCGGTGCCGTGCTGTGTATGGCGATGGGCTACGACGTGTTGTCGATGAATGCCACGAACCTGCCGCGCGTGAAGTGGGTGATCCGCAACATCAAACGCCGCGAAGCTCGTCAGATGCTCTCCGACGTGCTGAATATGAGCACGAGCTCGCAAGTAGATGCCTACGTTCGCACGAGCATGATCGAGCTAGGGCTGGGTCGGGTGCTGCCGAGCCACGCCAACGAGTGAGCGGGACTTACAAACCCTTGCACAACCTGGCGTCTATTTCGGTACGGTTGTCCTATGGCACGCAGTAACAGCAACGTTGGCAATCTCGACACCACAGACGGTGTGAGCACGCTCTCCCACAGCTATTCCGACGCGGAATCCAAGCTTGCCGATGAGCTGTTCACCGAGCATTACGATGAGCTGATGGCGATCGCCCGTCGCAAGCGCCGGCGCAGTGACGCGAACCTCACGCTCAACACCACCGATATCCTGCACGAGAGCTTTCTCAAGCTGCGTCACTCGAAAGGCTTTGTTGGCGACAAGCACTTTGTTCGCTCCGCAGTGCTGGCGATGCGCCATGTATTGTGTGACTACGCACGCCGCAAGCTGACGGACAAGCGCCACGCACAAGGGCTGGTTAGCCTGGACGAGCAGGGTGGCGACGAGGTTTTGCCGGAGTATGGCGAGACGCCGGAGCAGTTGGTTGCGATTGCCGAGCTGATGACCCGTCTCGCCGTGCACAATCCACGCTGGTCCACAGTCGTCGATGCGCGCTACTTCTCCGGCATGACGGAGGAGGAAACCGCCGCACTGCTCGATATCTCGCTGCGCACTGCGCGCCGGGATTGGCAGGGCGCGCGCCGCTGGATTGCCGAACAGCTCTCCGATTGAGTTAACCCTGAAGCGTTAAGAGCACTAGGAGCACTAAGGGTCGCGCGCGTCTATCTGCCGCTGCCGCGCACTGAGCCCGATGTGGGTGCCAATCACGTCCAGATTCCAGGGCAGACCGCGTTCCCGTTTGATGATTGCCCGAGCCTGCAGCAGCCGTTGCTCAGTGAAATCGCTGGCGATGGAGCCTTCAGAGGCGATGAGCTTGTTCAATTCGAGGGTAGCGAGCTCCCGCTCGCCTTCGCGCGCCAGCGTCTCCAGGTAGCTGCAGAAAATATCGATGTAGTGATACGACTCGCGGCCTGAATAGCGCTCGATGATGGTGGCAGCCTCCAGCAGTCGTGTACTGGCCTGCGGGTCCGAGCCATCGGCATGATCCGCCAGTGCGAGCAGCGCTATGGCTCTGCCGGACTCCCGGTTGATGCGGGTTGCTTCGGTTTCGCCGACGAGAACGGCTTCCGCGAGCGAGCGCGTGCGCTCCAGATCGCCGCGCAGATAGTACTCGTACTCAGCAAGGTTGAGACGTGCGACGTCACGGCCCGAAATGCTGTTCAGCGGCGAGGCTTCGACGATCTTGACGACTTCCTGCGCGGCCTCGAAGGCGGCCTCAAAATTGCCGAGCAATCGCTGCATTGATGACGTGACGTTCCAGTAGTAAGTCATCAATTCTGGGTGCTGCGGCTCGGACATGGCTGCCTTGAGCACCGACAAAGTCTGGTCAATGTCGCGGCGCTCACCGCTGACGCCGGCGAGGCGGCTGGTGATGGCGATGTGATCGGCAGACAAGGCATCGAAGCTGCTTGCGTAGTCGGCCTCGCTGGCCCGCAGCATGGGAAGTGCCAGATCCTTCTCACCGATGTTGATGTAAACGATGGGCAGCAGGACCTGACCAAGTTTCAGAAGGTAGGGCTCGCCGTAGCCTTCGGTGACCCAGGGTTCCAACACGGCCCGGGCGTTTGTGAAATCATTGCGGAAGAGAAAATGCCGGCCAATCGAATAGCTGATCAGTGATGCTTTGTGAGGCTCGGTGAAGCGTTGCTCGCGGGCCTGTTGCCAGCGATCGAGCAAGCTGTCGTTCAGTCGTTGCAGCTCCGCCTCGCTGCCGAACACGCGCTGCATCAGGTCCTGATAAGTATTCGAAATTTCCAACGCAGTGCTGGACGATTCAAGAAAGTACTCGGCGCGCACCAGCTCCTCCTGAGCAATTCGCGTCTGCTCCTCGGCGCGCTGCAGTAACAGCAGGGAAGTCACGAGACCCGCTGCGAGCGCGGCAATCAGACCAGCCGCCAGCGCGCTTTGAAGCGGATAGCGGCGCACAAAACGGCCAGCCCGGTAGACGTTGCCGCCGTTGCGCGCGGCGACGGGACGATGTTCGAGAAATGCCGTGAGGTCTGCAGCCAGTGCATCGACGCTGCGGTAACGTTGGTCAGTCTCGGTCGCCAGCGCCCGAAGCGCGATAACAGCGAGGTCTTTGCGATGGAACTGCTCCGACGCAACCTGTACACCATTGTCGGCCAACCGATCCGGTAGGGCCCCGGTCAACAGTCGATGCAGCAGCATGCCGAGCGCGAATACATCGGCACTTGCGCCCTGCTCAGAGAGGCTGAGCTGCTCGGGTGCGGCGTAGGCGGCGGTCAAACTGCCCGGCGCACTGTCCTCATCGAGCAGGCTCGCAATGCCAAAGTCGATGAGTCGAACGTTGCCCTCGGCGTCGACCAGAACGTTGTCGGGTTTGATATCCCGGTGCGCGATCAGGTTGTCGTGCGCGTGATTCACCGCGCCGCACAGCTCTATCATCAGCTTGATACGAGCCCGCAGGCCTAGGTCGTGCTCATCGGCGTAGACGTCAATCGCCTCGCCGTCGATGAACTCCATTGCCATCCAGGGCTGCTGCTCTCCGAATGAGCCGCCATCAATGATTCGGCAGATACCGGGGTGTTCCAGGCTCGCCAGGCGTTGTCGTTCAGTGTTGAAGCGCTCGACCCGATGCGCGTCGCCCGGCGGCAGGATCTTCAGGGCCACTCTCTGCTCGAACAGCCCGTCATCGCGCATTGCTCGGTAGACCGTGGCCATGCCTCCCCGACCCACCATTGCTTCGATCCGCCAGTTGCCCACGCGATCACCCGGCTTGAGCTGAGTCTCATCTGCGATGCCGCCCGAACCTACGGACGTAAGCATGAAAGAGCGGGTTGGATCTGGCGTTCGCTGGGTCACGAAAAAAGTTTGTCGCTGGTTGGCCGGTTTTGCCAGTGAACCACGTTGACATAAGTGGGTACAGAAAACGTAGAGGCCCGCGCCGAGATTACGCGGCGCTGTGAAGTTGCCTCAACTGGGTTCGCAGGAGTAACCACCATGAATTTGTATGCACGTCTGCTGATCGCGCTATGCGCCGGTCTCTTTAAGTCCAGGCGTCACCACCTGGAGAGTAGCTCTGCCTGGTTTCGGGTCTGGCCCCATGATCTGGACCTGTTCGGTCATATGAACAACGGTCGTTACCTGCAGATCATGGATGTGGCGCGTACCGACTGGATGCTGCGAACAGGCGTTGCTGGCGTTATCCAGCGCTATCGGCTGGCGCCGGTGCTCGGTGGTGGCATGACCAGCTTTCGACACCCGCTTCGGCTGTTTCAGCGCTACCAGGTGCGTACTCGGCTGGTTCATTGGGACAGCCGCTGGTTTTACTTCGAGCATGTCTTTGTCACCGCGAGCGGCCGGCGCCTGGCCGTAGGGGTGAGCCGGGCCGCGCTCCGTGCCCAGGGTAAGTGGGCGGATACCCAGCGGATTGCCGAATCGGTTGATCCGACCGCGACGTCTCCCGTGGCTCCCGCTTACCTGTCTCGCTGGCTCGCCGCAGACCAGGAGATCGGCCGGGCTGATCGAGCGGATCTGCTGGAAGCCGTCGAGGCCGATGCGCTTGTCTCGAAAAGCGCCGTGCAGGCGTCTTCGTGATGCAGCGTCAATCACTCGAACCGATTTTCCGGGCGCTGACCGCGTGGCCCAAGCTCACCGTTTGCCTGGCGTTGATGCTGATCGTGGGCATGGCCAGCGGCCTCTCCCAGCTCGTCAAAGACACCTCGGTCGATGCGTTCATTCCGGCGGATCACCATTCGCTGGCTGCTAACGATCGGGTTCGTGAATTGTTCGGCCTGTCCGATACGCTTGCCGTTGCGGTTTTTGCCAGGGAAGGCGAAACCGTCTTTACACCTTCAGCCATGGCGCAGATCGCCGCGCTGACCGACGCGATCGCAGCGCTCGATAACGTCCGCGCTGACCGCACCATCAGCCTTGCCACGGAGAGTTTCATCAGCGGCGACGGCGGTAGCATCGACGTTGGCGACTATGTGCAGGACGGTTTGCTGCTGCAGGCGGATGCCGATGAGGCGCGCAAGCACTGGCGGGCGATGCAGCCGCACATCAACTCGCTTGTCAGCGCCGACGGTCGAGGTGCCGTCATCATGGCCGAACTGATAGACGACTCCCTGGCGTCGCAGACCTACCAGGCCGTGTTGGCCGTGGTCGAGGAGGACTCTCGGCCTGGCTTCACGATTGAGGTGGCTGGTCCGGCGGCGGTGAGCGGTTTTCTCTCGGACTATATCGACGCGGACGCCCGGGTCATGCAGCCCCTGGTCTTTGTCGTGGTTTTGCTCTTCGTCTACTTTGCGTTTCTACGCGCGCGCGCGTTGCTTGGCCCGCTACTCGTGCTGCTCGGGGCGGCCGGGGGCAGCCTCGGGGTCATGGCCTGGTTTGGGGTTCCGTATTTTGCAATCACGAACGCGCTACCGGTCATCCTGGTTGCGATATCCGTGGCGGACGCCATCCACCTGTTGTCCGCGTTCTTTGCTCGTCGTGCGGCAGTGCCCGACGAAGAGGTGCGCGACTCGGTTGTGGCGGCATCGGTGCAGATGGCGCCGCCGATCACACTGACGACGCTCACCACCATTGCCGGATTTGCGGGTATCGCGGCCGTGTCCATCATGCCGCCGATCGCCTGGTTTGCAGTGTTTGCGCTGTTCGGCGTAGGCCTCGCGTGGCTGTTCTCACTGGTCGCGCTTCCTGCGGCATTGGTGTTGATCAACCCGAAGCCGAGCCCGCTTTTTGCCGTTGATCGATCGGCACCCTCGGCCTCCCTGACGGTTGCGAACCTGCTCGGGCGGCTTGCGAGCGCCAGCGCCCGAGCGCCCGGGACAGTGGCAGCGAGTGTTGTGGTCTTCGCAGGCCTTGCACTGGTGCTGGCCTCGGGGCTTACCATTGATCGCTCCCAGGTGGACAAC
>CAYGQC010000043.1:14375-23545 GCA_964351875.1 uncultured Pseudomonadales bacterium | reverse complement strand
AGCGAGGCGTGTTCTCCGGTGGTACGTTTTCCGGAAACCCGCTGACAATGGCGGCGGGCCAGGCGGCGGTCGGACATTTGAGAGACAACCCAGATATTTATGTGCGTTGCAACGCGGAGGGAGACCGGCTCGCCCAATCGGTAAACGAGTTTTGTGGCAACCGGCAGATCCCCGTTCAGGTACTGAATGTGGGCAGCATGTTCCACATGTTTTTCCAGCGCCAGCCGATCCGTAGCATGCGTGACGTTCAGGGCAAGAACGCTGAGGCGGAAAGCGCGTTTTATCTGCATACGTTGAATCGGGGTGTGCTGGTGCCTGGCACGCAGCGCGCCTTTCTCAGTGCGGCGCACAGCACGAAGGACGTGGATCGGCTAATAGAGGTTTTCAACTCGTCGCTGGCCGATGTCGCGACAGAGGGGTTGTTCGGCTAACACAAGGGCGGCGCTGAAGCTGTCCGGCTGTGCAGGCTTTGATATTGCAGGATTGGAAGCCGGGTATAACGTCGGCGGAAAACGAATCAGGAGAGAGTTGAGATGTTCAAATTCACCGAAGAAGACGAAGCGTTTCGTTTGGAAGTCCGCACGTTTCTTGCCGAGAACGTGCCGGATGATTTGCGCCAGGCAGCTCGCAAGACGACCACCGTGTTCGCAGACAAAGACGTCGCTATGCGCTGGCAGAAGATTCTCGTTGATAAAGGCTGGGCGGTTCCATCCTGGCCAAAGGAGTGGGGTGGTACTGATTGGACTGACGTACAGAAGTTCATTTTCAACGAAGAGTGTGCACATGCTCGAACGCCGGGCTTGATTCCGCTCGGCCTGCGCATGCTGGCGCCGGTTTTGCTGAAGTACGGCACACAGGAACAGAAAGCTGAGTATCTGCCGAAGATGCTGTCCGGCGAACACTACTGGTGTCAGGGCTATTCAGAACCCGGCTCAGGCTCGGATCTGGCCTCTCTCAAAACGTCCGCGGTAGCCGATGGCGACGATTACATCGTTAACGGCAGCAAGATCTGGACGACCCACGCACATTTCGCGGATCACATTTTCTGTCTTGTCCGTACTGACCCAACGGTTCGGCCACAGGCGGGCATCACGTTTCTGCTGATCCCCATGGACCTGCCGGGTATCAAAGTAGAGCCGATCATCACGATGGCCGGCGATCACGAAGTCAATCAGGTGTTCTTCGACGACGTACGCGTTCCGCAATCCTTTCGGGTTGGTGATGAAGGCCAGGGTTGGGAAGCGGCCAAATACCTGCTCGAATTCGAGCGCGGTGGTGGTGGCGCTTCCGTACGACTGCAAGTCGGAATCGATGAGCTTCGCCGGGTAGCCGGCGAAGAGGGTTTGGGCGCTTCGGAAGAGTTTCTCAGCAAGATCGATGAGCTCGAGATCCGCCTGCGTGGTCTTGAGCACCAGGAACTGACCAATCTTGCGGCCGTTGCGGCAGGCGGCTCGCCCGGTCCGAGCGCGTCGGTCATGAAAAACTCGTCGGTAGAAATTGGCCAGGACATGGAGCGTTTGCGGTTGGAGGCTGTTCAACACTACGCGCTGCCCGATGCTGAGCGAATTTCTCTGGGTGGCGCCAACGAGCCCTGGGTTGGTCCGGATTATGCGGAGACCGCTTCTGGCCGATTCCTCAATGGTCGTGCGGCATCTGTGTTCGGCGGTTCCAAAGAAGTGCAGAAGAACATCATCGCAAAGGTGGTTCTCGGGCTCTAGCGAGCTACCCCTCCAACCGGTGACGAGCCGCGGCAAGCTGCTCGTCGCTGTTGATGTTCAGGAACGCACTGGCTGACTCGGCAAAATCGATCTGGCGAGCGCTTTGCCGTGCGAGCCATCGATGGACAGCGGTTTCGCTCGGCGCGTTCTCTACTGCCGAAAGCGCATCGCTCAGCGTTACTTGGCTATGCAAATGATGGGCTCGTTCACCGTCGAATGGCACGGTAGCCTGCTGGCTGCCCAGACGCTCCACTAGATTCGATGGCAGAAACGGCGTGTCTCCGGGAGCGAGCTGGACGCGTGTTGTTCCGGCCAGGCCGGAAGCCTTGAGCAGCCTGATACCGGCCAGTACGCCGGCCAGCGGCCCGGCTATCTGCCCGGGAGTGTCGCTGACTACTCGGTAGCCCAGCGCCTGGTATCGAGGCAACTCCTGATTGGCGCTGATAATGATCTCATCGACCTGGGGCGCGAGGCGCTCTATGACCCGCTCGATCAAGGTGGCACCGCAGACGTCGATCAGTGGCTTGTTGCGGCCTCCGATCCGGCTGCCGCTGCCTCCGCAAAGTATAAGAGCGACAATCATCCGAAACACGCCAAGCTTAGTGGTGGTTGAACTGAGAACGGTCTCATTCGCGGATGATACGCCGCCTTCTGGGGTCCATGTGCTCGCACCTACATTGCCAGCGTTTTGTGATCCGGCTACAGTGCGCGCCGCTCGCCCATTTGGGGAGGGCAAACTAACAGGAGATGATTGTGAAAGTCGTAAAACGAAGCGATGAGTACACTATTTTTGAACGCCGTGACGGGCGCCATGCGGTTCGCAATGCCCAGCGTCAGTGGGTGAACGGTGCGGATAAGACAGCGATCCTTTCCGCTGAAGGCCTGATCAAGGCACCGCCGGTCAAAGCGCCAGAGCCGGAAGCGGCACCTGAGGAAGAGCAGGCGGCTGAGGCTACCGATGCCCCTGCTGAAGAAGCAGCGTCAGAAGACGCAGCTGAAGAAGGCGAAAAAGACTAGGCCTGCTGGCCAGTTTCCGGGCGCTGGGAGACTTCGGGACTCCAGCGCCACGCTTTGAGGCTATCGCCCGATAGCCTTCGACGTTCGCGTCGGCCCGCCTGGAGCGCTTGCTCGAGCAACCCGGCTATACTGGCCGATCCGCTGTACAACCCATGGCCCGGCTCGCATGTATTCTCACGCTGATTTTCAGGTCGTCTCCGACTTCGAACCCGCGGGCGACCAACCCGCAGCCATTGAAGCGCTGTTGGATGGCATTGAATCTGGTCTGGCTCACCAGACGCTTCTCGGCGTCACGGGTTCGGGTAAGACGTTCACGGTTGCCAAAGTCATCGAGGCGATGCAGCGGCCAACGCTGATCATGGCACCGAACAAGACGCTCGCGGCTCAGCTCTACGGCGAGTTTCGGGAGTTCTTTCCGCATAACTCAGTCGAGTATTTTGTTTCCTACTACGACTATTACCAACCCGAAGCCTACGTCGCCTCCTCGGATACCTACATCGAGAAAGACTCGTCGGTAAATGCGCATATCGAGCAGATGCGGCTGTCGGCGACGAAAGCTCTGCTAGAGCGAAGGGATACGATCATCGTGGCGTCGGTCTCGGCGATCTACGGACTGGGTGACCCTCAGTCGTATCTGCAGATGGTTCTACACCTTGACCGCGGCGACAAGGTAGACCAGCGCTTTCTGCTGCGCCGTCTTGCGGAGCTGCAATACACCCGCAACGACATGGTGTTCTCTCGCGGTACGTATCGAGTACGCGGCGATGTGATCGATATCTACCCCGCAGAAAATGAGAAAGATGCCCTGCGAGTCGAGTTGTTTGACGACGAGATCGAAGAGCTGCGGCTGTTTGATCCCCTGACCGGTGAGATTCGCCAGCGCCTGGCTCGCTACACGGTATTCCCCAAGACTCACTACGTGACGCCGAGAGAACGGGTCCTGTCGATCCTGGATGACATACGAGACGAGCTGGCTGATCGGCTCAAATATTTCAAGGAACACAATCGGCTTGTCGAAGCCCAGCGCCTGGAACAGCGCACGCGATTCGATCTGGAGATGATCAAAGAACTCGGTTACTGCAACGGCATCGAGAACTATTCCCGTTACCTGTCCGCCAGGGGCGAAGGCGAAGCGCCGCCGACTCTGTTTGAATACCTTCCAAAGGATGCGCTGCTGATCATCGATGAAAGCCATGTCAGCGTGCCGCAGGTGGGCGCGATGTACAAAGGCGACCGCTCGCGCAAGGAAACGCTGGTGGATTATGGCTTTCGCCTGCCATCCGCCCTCGATAATCGGCCGCTGCGCTTCGATGAGTGGGAGCAGCTTTGTCCCCAGGCGATTTTCGTATCAGCGACGCCTGGCCCGTACGAGGCTGAGAAAGCCGGTGCAATCGTTGAGCAGGTTGTGCGTCCGACCGGTCTGATCGATCCGGCGGTCATCATTCGCCCGGCGTCGACCCAGGTGGATAACCTTTTCGAAGAAATTCAGGCGGTCGTCGCTAAAGAAGAGCGGGTGCTGGTCACCACGCTCACCAAGCGCATGGCGGAAGACTTGACGGACTATCTGGACGAACACGGTGTTCGGGTGCGTTATCTGCACTCGGATATCGACACCGTCGAGCGCATGGAGATCATTCGTGATCTTCGCCTGGGTAAGTTCGACGTTCTGATCGGCATCAACCTTCTGCGTGAGGGCCTGGATATGCCGGAGGTGTCGCTGGTTGCGATCCTCGATGCGGACAAGGAAGGCTTCCTCAGGTCCGAGCGTTCTCTGATACAGACCATCGGTCGCGCTGCCAGAAATATCAACGGCCGAGCGATCCTCTATGCCGACAAGATGACCGGCTCCATGGAGCGAGCGATCGGTGAGACGGACCGGCGCCGCGCCAAGCAGGTTGCACACAACGAGGCGAACAACATCACTCCGCAGACTATCCGCAAGTCGGTTTCGGATGTGATGGAGGGTGCTCGAGCTCCAATGCCGGGACAGGCGCGGACGATAAACTCGACGAACGAGCTTGCTGGCAACCGGGAGATTCCCAAGGATGCTGCCGGTTTCGGCAAGCTGCTGGTGGATCTGGAAAAACAGATGCTTGAACACGCGAGCAATCTGGAATTTGAGGAAGCTGCTGCGCTGCGCGACGAGATTGACCGGATGAAGCAGGAGCGATTGTTGGCGGGCAGTGGCTGACGCGTTTTAACAATCGCGGCCGAGAATCTCTCCTACACTCAAGAGGTCAGGCGCTCGACCGCGTCCTGGCCTTTTGCTCCCTTTAGGATTGGACGCGGCATGCCCGGGCGAGTACTTCTTGTTGAAGCAGATAACCAGGAGCGGCTGGAGCTCGAGCGAATTCTTCGTGCTGATGGCTTCGACGTTTTCGTATTCTCACCTGACTCTGAAGTCGAGCCGCCGCTGGACTCCATTGACGTATTGATCGCCGACCAGCTACTTCTCACGCAAGCCGATTTCCCGGCCCGCCTGGCTCATCACGATTCAGCGGCGGTGTGCCTGTCGCTGTGTGACCGAGCACACGTCGCAATGGCCGTTGCCGATCTTCACGATGGCCGACTGTTTCAGTTTCTCTACAAGCCATACAGCAGCGAAGCGATTCGCAATCTGGTCCGTGACGCTTGCGACAACGTTAAGCGAAATCGCGCGATGCGCGATCCTGAGACAGGCTGGCTGTCTCGCAGCGCGTGCGTCGGCAAGCTGGACGAGATGTTGGCCGCCGGCGACAACCCTGTGCTGGTTGTCGCTGAAGTGATCAACGCGACCTCGGTGCTGGGTTTGCTCAGACCGGCCGAGCAGCAGGCGCTTGCGCTGGAGATGTCTCGCCGTAGTCACGCTGCACTGGACTTGGCCGCTGATCTGGCGATTTTGGACCGCGGGCTGTTTGCGGCGGTCTTTCGAGCCCCTCTCCCGGCGTTGGCGGTTGCCAATCTCGCGGAAAGGCTGGCGCAGCCAGTGTCCATTGGCGCAGGCGCTACCCAGGTGAAACTCCGGTTTGGCTGGGCTGACAGCAGCAGCACATCACCCCAGGACGGTGCTGAGCTCGTTCAGCAGGCGATGATCGCTTTGTCAGCCATCGAGACTGAAGAGGATCCAATTCACGAGTTTTCCCAGGGCCTGCGGGCAAATCTTCACTACCGATTTTCTCTCGAGCAGGATCTCTACGCGGCGCTCAGACGTCGCGAATTTTTCTATCTCCTTCAGCCGAAAGTCGATGCCATCGATAGCCGCATTCGCGGAGCTGAAATGCTGATTCGCTGGGAGCATCGGCTGCACGGGTTGGTGTCGCCGCTCGACTTTATCGATCTAGCCGAGCGCACAGGGCTGATTCGGGGTATTGGCTTCTGGATTCTTGAGCAGGGCATCAATGAGCTGAGCGATCTGCATGCCGCGGGGGTTCGCGCGCACATGGCCGTCAATGTATCGCCGCGTCAATTCTCGGAAGGTAGCCTCGCCGCTGACATCGCTCGTCTGCTGGACGGCGTGGCCTTTGATCGAAGCCAACTTGAGCTGGAGGTGACGGAGAGCTGCGTCGTCAAAGATCTGAATCATGCGCGGGGGCTGTTGAACGACCTTAAGTCCGTCGGCGTACGAATCGCTCTTGATGATTTCGGCACGGGACACTCGTCGTTGTCCCAGTTGCATCAGCTGCCATTCGATGTGGTCAAATTTGATCGCACCTTCGTCTGCAATCTGGAAGAAGACGAGCCGAGCCGAATCCTTCTGCGGCACATGGTGGCGCTGGCGCGTGACCTTGGTCTGTCGACCGTCGCGGAAGGTGTGGAGACCGAGGGCCAACAACGGATTTGCCGGGAACTCGGCTGTGATCTGTTGCAAGGCTATCGATTTTTCAAGCCGCTTCAGGCGAGTGAATTCCGGGCCCTGGTTCTGCCGGAGAGTGTCGCCAGTGGCGGTTGAGCCATTCGGGAAAGCGCTTACATTCTGCTCACGAGGCGCCGACACGCGCAATACGCTACCAGGATAGGGTGGTTCGGACACAACCAGCAGCGATGCCAGACAAGTACGGGGCGTCGCTTGGAGCAAGTCCATGACACCGCCCAGATTATCCGATGCCATCAGATTCAAGTGTGTTCTGTACGCGTGTTACGGGGCGTACCTGCTTACGCTCGACGCCTGGCGACAGTGGCGCCAAAGCTAGGAGCCAACTCGATATTGTTGTCAGCGCCATGCGATGATAACCGCGTGTCACCACCGCTCGGATATTTTCCATGCAGGCCATTGTGCGCAGGATTTCTCGTCTAAGCCTTCTTGCTTCGCTGCTGCTCGTTGGCTGCTCCGCTGGCACCCTTCAGGCTCCAATCCTCACAACATCTATAGCTGGGCCTGCGTCCGCGCTGGCGGTTGCGCCTGGTCAACATTGGCGCTATCCGGGGGTTCCCTATCCGACGGATGCCAATGCCCAATTGACTCAGAGCGCTGGCTTCAAACCCTGGCCGTTTGATCCTTTCGACGTTGAGGCTCCTGCGCCGGCAGCCTGGCCGTCCGCTGAGCAGGAGAATGCCTATTACGTAGACCCGGATCATCCCAGCGCAACTGACGCGGGGAACCCGTGGGGGTATCCGAATCGACCCCGGCGTTCGCCACCGGCGGACGGGCGCCTTCAACCCGGTACGTTAATTCAGCTCGAGGGCCGATTTGCCGACGATGCGCCGGAGTATCGAGAAGACCTCACCTGGCAGCTCGACTGCACAGCGAGTGAGCCGTGCTGGTTGATCGGTGGTGGAACCTTGCACAGCACTAGAGTGAACCTTGGCGGCTCATCCTGGTTTGTCGTCGATGGGCTGACGTTCGCCGATTCCAGTGAAGCGACCAAAAAGCGCAGCTTCCGCGCGCTTGCTCTGAAGAGTGAGACGGGAGAGGACAGTCATCACGGTGTGTTTCGAAACCTTACTATCCGTGATCGCGCGGCACCAGCCGATCTAGGCGGCGCTGCGATCGCGCTCTCTCCAGGCGCCGCGGGTGGCCACAATCACAACCTGATTGTGTACGGCACGACGATCAGAGGCGTTGGCTGGCAACGAGGCGAACAGAACTTCAACTGGCTTCGCAGCAACCCGGATGCGCATGGCATTTCCGTCGCGGGATCGCCAGAGAACCCGGAGCTAAGCAGCACGTCGCTAGTTTGGCTGGTCGACAACGACGTCTCGTATGCCGCCGGTAATGGCTTTCAGTGCATCACGCGCCAAAGCCAGCGTGGTGAGACTCGGCACAGCGTTCACCATATTTGGCTCGCTGGAAACGACATGCATCACAACCAGCAGGCGGGCATCTGGTCCAAGCGCTGTAGCGACGTGGTGATCAGCGCGAACCGCAGCTTTGGTGCCAATGTCGCGTATGCGGGCGGCAACAATAACGGCATCGGCAATCAGTACGGGCCGGACCACTTCTGGGTGATCTTCAATGAGATCTATGACAACTCCCACGGCTCCAAGCGCTCGAGCACAAACGGCCGGGATGCTCGTGACTCCGATGAGCATGCTGGGCGTCAATATTGGGTCGGTAACCTTATCCA
This sequence comes from uncultured Pseudomonadales bacterium, assembly GCA_964351875.1. GTDB lineage: Bacteria > Pseudomonadota > Gammaproteobacteria > Pseudomonadales > Azotimanducaceae > JANSWO01. The sequence continues at coordinate 15,267 of CAYGQC010000043.1, read as the reverse complement.
TCACAATATCGACAAAGACAACGAGTCGTTCCAACGCCGCTTTAAAAAGGGTGGCTGCATCGATCTGTGGCGTGGCAACGCTTTTGCCTTTGTTGTAGACAACACTTGTTATGCTAACAGCGCGGGAATTCGCACATTTGCAGGCGGCTTTGGTGATGTGCACGTGCAGGGTAATCTGATTCACCTCCTCAACGACCCACTCGATGCTGCGAACCCGGGCAGTTGCGTTGCGGTGCCCAGCGCCTATACACAGCAAGGCAAAGCGCGCGCATACAACAACCTGTGCAACGTCAACGCCTGGGAGTTTCCCGGCCCGATGGGTAGTTTCGCCATGAATATCTCGGGCAGGGCGGAAGGCAATCGGAAAGCGGACGTTTCGGTACGTGACGCGAGCGCTGGTGACTATCGCCCGGTCGCGGGCTCAGAACTAATCGATGCGAATCCGTCAGTGGGCACGTTTGATGTATACGCCGAGTTTGAAGCGCGCTATGGGCTCAGCATTCGTCATGACTTTCGCGGTTACCCGAGAGTCGTCGGCGAGGCTGCCGATGTCGGCGCGTTCGAATTGCAGCCTGATGAGCGGTAGGTTGCGGTGTTGCGCTGCGGTGCTTTGACACGACCGACCGTCATCGCGAGCGGATGGCTGCGTAGCGGGCAGGAGTGCGGCGATTTCCAGCATTCTCGTCGTCGCGAGCGGATGCCTGCGCAGCAGGCAGGAGTGTGGCGATCTCGAAAGTGTTTGAGGGCGCTGGAATCTGAATGGGGTCGCCGCGTCGTCGCTTCGCGCCTCCTCGCGATGACTTGGAACTACTGACCGTCGTCGCGTACTGATGTCTGTCGGCTAGGAGAGGACGGGTGCGCGTTGACGCGCGCCCAGGGTCGGCTGCTTGTC
>CAYGQC010000043.1:0-14275 GCA_964351875.1 uncultured Pseudomonadales bacterium | reverse complement strand
GCCGACAATCCCCTGGAAGCTCGGAGTGCGGTGTCGAAGTGGTGGTAGGCGCGGGTCCGATCCGGTCAGCCGAAGGCTGGAGCCGAGCACTGCTCGGCTAGGAGAGGACGGGTGCGCGTTGACGCGCGCCCAGGGTCGGCTGCTTGTCAGCCGACAATCCCCTGGAAGCTCGGAGTGCGGTGTCGAAGTGGTGGTAGGCGCGGGCGGATTCGAACCGCCGACCTCTGCCATGTCAAGACAGCGCTCTAACCAACTGAGCTACGCGCCTAATACTTCTACTTCCACTATCGAGCGATCAACCACTAAATGGCTGAAAGGCGTTCCGGGGCCAACCTCAAGGTTGACCCGTTAGCACCTGACGGAGCAGTGCTCCGTCTCGGACTCGGCTCTCTGAGCCGATTCCGTCGGCGCTAGCCCAACTGAGCTACGCGCCTAATACTTCTACTTCCACTATCGAGCCAGCAATACAACGCAGGCTGAGACCCTCCTCAAGACCAGCGACAGGTCTTCGAGGGCCGGGGATTCTACAGCCACTAGGTACGTTCGCCAACCGTTTGCTTCTAACCCTTCTGCGCCTGCCGTTATCTGATGCGATGTTGTAACGTTAGCCATCAATCATGGGGGAGATTCCACAAATGACGGTCAGCGAAGAGACAATCAAAGCACTCGTAGGTCACAAATTTCCAGGGGGCAAGTACACGATCGCCCACTGGGAGAGCTTTCTCCTAACCGAGTGTACTGGCGGCGATCAGCTGCCCGACGGGCTCGTACATCCGGTCGCGCTTTTCCACGTGCCCTTCCTCGGGGCTCAAGTGACTATCGGTGACATGTTCGCGCTTGGGCATGCGGAAAGCGACTTCAGTATTGGGATCGAAAGTTATGACTGGCGCTTCCACAAATCGTTAGTAGAAGAGCTCGAATACACGGTGACGGGCGAGATTACCTCTGCTGACCGTCGTCAGGACGGCGACCGGGTATTTGATCGTATAGCCTTCCAGTTCGATCTGGTGGAGCCGGACGGCTCACCGGCGGCTACGTCAATCATCACCTGGCACTACCGTCGCTCTAATGGCGCTGAAGCCCCGGGTCCGAATCGTCCAAAACCAGCGGAGACGATGCCGGCGTTCCAGTCCGAGTCCGGTGAGCCGATACCAGGGTGGTTGATGCCTAGCGTTAGCGCGGCACGCATGCGAACCATGGCGGCGATTCTTCGTGACCCGAATCCGGTGCATTGGGACCGATCGGTTGTAGCGCAGCTAGGCTTCGGCGAGCGGGTGATCAACCAGGGCCCACTGGGATTGAGCTATATGGTGAACATGCTTCACGCCTACGCGGGGCCGACCTGCCTGAAACGGCTGGTGATGCGTTTTCCGTTGGTGGTACTGGATGAGGACAATATAACTGCGCAGGGGCTCATTCAGCGTGAGTACGACGAGGGTGGTGAGAAGCGTCAGGAGATCAATGTCTGGCTGCAGCGCGGCGATGACCAGCCCCTGCAGGGCGAAGCAACGATCGTTAAGCCATGAACCATCGGTGTTAACAAGGTTAAGAAAAGGGGTGTGAAGTGACGCTGCAAGAATTGCTGACCAAAGAGACGGTCAAAGAAATCCGTATTGCGTACTGCCATTGCTTTGATGGCCAGGATCTGGACGGCTTGGTGGGGCTGTTTGCTGACGATGCTGTCTGCGAATTTGGCCCGCAATTCGGCGGTGACTGGGTGGGCAAGGAAGAAATCCGCGCCCGCTTTGCTCCCTATATGACGGGAGCAACGCCGCTGCACGGCGTGATGCATGCCGTCACGAATCCGTTGATCAAGCTTATCGACGAAGAGACTGCGCATGGGCGCTGGTATCTACACGACCTGCGCACGACCGAAGGCGAAGACGAGACGCGGATCCTCTACGGCATCTACGATGATGTCTACAAGCTGATCGACGGCGAATGGCTTATCCATCGCTCGCGAATTGATTTTCTGTGGCCAAACAGAAACGTCGGTGAGCCGCGGACTTTCTAGCGAGCGGTACGCGATGACGTTTAACGACAGACTGTCGTTGCGACGAAGCGCGTAGCGCTGGCGCGGCAATCTCCTGACCGTATGGGAAAAATGCGCGTTTTTGAGCGCATCCTGGTTTGAAACGCTCTCGAGTATTGTTCTGCGCCCACGGTGTGGGCTTGGAACAATGCCCTGTCGCTCTCCCGAGACTTCAGGCGCGTCGACTTTCATGCGCAGAGTGCGCGGCACTCCGCGACGAAAGATCAACGTTTAACGCGGCAATCTCCTGCTTCGCTTGAGACGCCGCGACTGGGCTAGTTAACCGCTTGGTTAACTAGGTCGGCTGCCCACCTGCGACATCGAGGAACTGTCCGGTCGTCCACGCGGCGGCGGGCGAGGCGAAGAACACAGCGGCTGCAGCTACGTCTTCCGGTGTTCCGGTACGGCCCATGGGTATGATTGACTCGAACATCTTCTCCGCTTGCTCGTCGCCCACATTCATTGTCTCTTTCAGCATCTCGGTCACGACCACCCCAGGCGCGATGCAGTTGACGGTTATTCCGCGTGGAGCGAGCTCGACAGCCATTGTGCGGGTCATGCTGATCATGCCCATGTTCGCTGCGGAGTAGGTGCCGAAGCCAGGCGACGGCTTGTGCGCCGCGATCGAGATAATGTTGATGATTCGGCCAGGGCCCGTCATGCGTTTGGCGGCTTGCTGTGCGCCCCAGAACTTCGACGTCATGTTCAGCGTTAACTGTTCATTGAATTTTTCCAGGCTTATGTCCGGCAGCGCGTGCATCTTTCGGTCCAGATTGCCTCCGGCGTTATTGACCATGATGTCGAGCCTGCCGAACTCAGCGATCACCTTGTCGAGTGCCGCGGGGACGGCTTCGGGATCCATGACATCTGCGGACAAGCCCAAACCCCGGCGGCCGCGATCTTCGATTTCTTTGGCGACCGCATCGACATCACCCTGGCGCCGGGCGAGAACGACGACGTCGGCGCCGCAATCGGCCAAGGCCAGTGCGATGCCGCGGCCGATGCCTTTGCCGCCGCCGGTGACGACCGCGACCTGCCCATCCAGGCGAAATTGATCAAGCATATTCATGGCAGATTCCTGTTATCGAGATTATTGGCTGTTCGGTACGCGGGTGCCTGCTGCTGGCGGCTCGACCGGCCCACCAGCAAAGCACTGCGCGATACTCATCCAGTGTGCGGCAGTGGCGCCTTGCACGTCGAGTTTGGTGTCGGCGATGTTGCGCACCTGAGTGACAACCTGGGCAAACTCAACGGCACTGCCTTTGATTAGCTCGTCGTTGTTGTCGTCGTTAAATGTCCAGACTGCTCCAGACGGCGCAGTCAGCTCAAGCCGCGGTGCCGGCCCCGGCGGCGTCTGTTTCCTGGTGGCGTAGCTCCAGCCAAACGTTCGTACACCGATCTCCACGACATTGCGAATGCGATCGGTGTATTGCCGCGGGCGATTGAACAGATCGTAAAGCTCGGTTGCGTGCGCCCAGGTCTCCATCTGCCGAGCTGTAGCAAACATCCGTGCTTTCATGCCCGGACCAAACCATTCAAATTTAACGTCAGGATCTGCGCGGGCAAATGCTTCGCACATGTCGTCAAACACTACTCGCCATTGCTCCAGCAAACTTGGCGAGTCGAGATCGCTAAGCCAATCTTCAGCAAAGCCGCGCATGTCCCTGTCAGCTCCCATCATGTCTTTGGACAACTGATGAAACGCAGCAACATCGGTGACAGATTTCATGGCGAGCACGTCGGACAGGTGCAGGTGCGCGACAACGTCCCGCACGGTCCAGTTTTTGAAGCTCGTCGCGGCATCGAAGTCTGTTGCTTCCAGGGAGCTAAGGAGCTTGTAGACATCGTCCCCCTCAGCTTTCAAGTCCCTTATCTGCTCGGCGAGCTGGGCGCGGGCGTCACTCATGTTGTTCTCCTGCAAATTTCGTTGCGAACAGTCGGTTTCGGTGCCACGGATCACTCAGGGTTTGATGCTGGCCAGCCAGGGGTTTAGCAGCGTGCCGCTCGGATCCAACTGGTTTCGAACGTGCCACCAGTCATTCCATCTCGGGTGTACATCGGCGAGTTGCTCGGCGCCAAGGTAGTGCACTTTGCCCCAATGTGGCCGGCCGTCGTAGCGCTGGAAGATGGCCTCGCATGCGCGGAAGTAAGGCTCATCCGGCTCGTTGATGTCCTGGTGCACGGAGATTGTCACGGTCTCGCGTTCAAACGCCGTCGACAGCCAGACATCATCTGCGGCAAGAGTGCGAAATTCGACCGGCCAGTTTACGTCGGTGAACTGCGTATGCAGTAGCGTACGAATCGCAGCGAAGCAGGCTAGTGCGTCCGCGGCCGGCACGCTGTATTCCATCTCGGTGTGCTTGTGGGGCCTGTGATTCGGCAGCACTTCAAAGCTGCTGCCGACTCGATTGCCTTCGTCGGCCATTGGGTACTGCGCAGGCTCGTCGGTCTCGTCGATTATCTTGAGCATTGCCTGGTCGGTTTTCGGATACCAGAAGAATTCCAGGTGCCGGTGCTCGCGAGTGCGCTCCATCAACCCATCGACCACTTTGTCATGGTCCACGAGCGAGACCCGCTCGTGCAGCCGGTAGGACGGTTTGAGCTGGAGCTCTAACTGGCTGACGACGCCGAACGCACCCAGCCCGAGACGGGCGGCTCGCCATATATCGGGCTCACTATCTTGCGTCACCACGCGAACGTCACCGTTAGCGCACACCAGTCGCAACCCCATCACTCCGCTAGAGAGGTTGCCGAGCGTGACGCCCGTGCCGTGTGTGCCTGTGGCGACCGCACCAGCGATGCTCTGTCGATCGATGTCGCCCTGGTTGTGCAGGGCGAGGCCGTGCCGGTGCAGCGCGGGTCCGAGCGTGTGAATCGGCGTGCCGCCCCAAATCCAGGCGGTTGATCTTCGGCTGTCGATGGACACCACACCGGATAACGCGCCGATATCCACTAAATGGTCAGCACCCGGAATCAGATCGGCGTGCGAGTGCCCGGCGCCGACGACGCGAAGGGTTTCTCCGGCCTCGTTTGCCGAAGCCAGAAGCGCCTGTACATCTTCTTCGCTATAGGCGAAGTGCATCTGCCGAGGCGACCAGCGATGGCGTCCCGACCAGTTGTTCCAGTAAGTCATGATCCCGAGGATAGAGCGTCTTGGCTGGCTTGCCCACCAAGAGCCTCGGTATAGTTCGGCCTCGTCAGCGGAGCATTCGGTATGAGCAATCCAAAGCGGTTATTAGCGCGAGTCGTTGGGGTAGGTTTATGTGCCCTCGGAAGTCTATCGCCGGTTCATGTCAGCGCCGAAGAGAACCAATCGTCCAGCAAGAGGTTGCTGTGGGGTGATACGCACCTGCACACGTCCTACTCGTTCGATGCATTTCTCAATAACAACTTGAGTGCTGATCCGGATGTGGCTTATCGCTGGGCGAGGGGTGAACCCGTTCTACATCCGTTTACGCAGGCTCGAGTGCAGATCCAGACGCCCCTCGATTTTCTTGTGGTCAGCGATCACGCCGAATACCTGGGCGCGTTGCGCGACATTTATCTCAATGGCGTTGAGCAGGCCGAAGCGGGACCAATAGATTCGCTGATCGCCTGGTACACAGGACGCGTGATTCGCGATGCGATTGATTCGCGTACCGGAGCGGATCGGTTTGCCGGTGCTTTGCCTGTCTCTGCGGATCCGCCGGCCGCGGCGAGTCGCTGGCAGGAAGAGTTAGGCGGCCAGTTTCCGATCACCGACAACATCGAAGAAAGTAGTTGGGCTCAAACGACTCAGATCAGCGATCAGCACAACGAGCCTGGAAAATTTACTGCGCTGATCGGTTGGGAGTGGAGCTCTACGCCGGGCGGCGCGAACCTGCATCGCATTGTGGTCACAGACGCGGACGCTGAAACCGCGCAGGGGTTTATGCCGTTTGCCAGCACGGATAGCCCGTTTCCGGAAGATCTGTGGCGCTGGCTCGAGCAGCGCTCCGAGGAAACTGGGCAGCAATTCGTGTCGATTCCGCACAACTCGAATATCTCCAAAGGCTACATGTTTGATACGCGTTCGTTGCGTGGCGAGCCGATCGATGCCGACTATGCGGCGCTGCGAGCGGCCTGGGAGCCGGTTGTCGAGATCACTCAAATCAAGGGTGACAGTGAAACGCATCCTGAGTTGTCGCCGGAGGATGAATTTGCCGATTTTGAGCTGTACCCATTTTACATCCAGCAGCAGCCCGAGCCGTACAAAGCGGGTGAAGGTGACTATGTGCGAAGCGCGCTGAAGCGTGGCCTCGCAATCGAAGCTAAAGTCGGCGTCAATCCGTACCGATTCGGCGTCATCGGCTCTACCGATTCTCATAGCGGCCTTGCCAGCGCCGAGGAGCCGAACTTCTGGGGCAAATTCGCCACTGATTCGATCCCTGCCAACAAGGCTGCCAAGTCTATCGCGGGCGGACCGGACGGGTGGACGATGTCGGCATCGGGACTCGCGGCGGTCTGGGCGGAGGACAATACCCGGGAGGCCATCGTAGCTGCGCTCAAGCGCCGGGAGGTGTACGCATCCACCGGGCCGCGCATCGCTCTCAAGCTCGCGGTGCTGGATGGCGGCGCAGCAGTTGACGCCGAATTGACCGTAGACGATGCCCTTGCACTGCCCGGTGCTGTACCTATGGGCGGAGTCTTGCGCGTAGCGGCATCACCGCTTTTTGTTGTATCCGCCATGCGAGACCCGTACACCGCTCCTCTCGAGAGAGTGCAGATCGTCAAAGGCTGGTATGACGATTCTGGTAGAAGCGTCGAGCGGGTCTTTGATATTGCCGTTGCGCCGGGCGCCGATGGAGCAGATGCCGTTAGTCGCAAAACCGGCCGGCTCGATGAGGCGCGCGCGGGTGGTGCCGCCGAGTTCTTGCTGCACTGGCGAGATCCGCAGTTCGAGGCTACGCAGCCTGCTTTCTACTATGTTCGGGTCCTTCAGGTACCAACTGCCCGGCACAGTCTGTTGGATGCGCTGTCGCTGGGTGAGGCTGAGTCATATGAAGGGCGCGAGGTTATTCGAGAGCGAGCGTACTCGTCGCCGGTATGGCTGGTGCCTTCAGCCTGAATTCCTCGCAGGCCCCGTCACACGGGGCTTCGCGGCCTCTGCGGCGTACTCTAAATCAGTTGTGTCGGTCACCGGGCGGCTATAGAATGCGCGCTCTCGTGAGGTCGGTCCGACTTGTCGCGGCCGCTCGCGAGCAAATATTTCGCTTAACCTATTGGTTAGGAAGGGGTTTTCGCAGGGGTCTGCGAGAGTCTTTAAGTCCGTGATTGCCGCTGGAGAGGGGTGAGCGCGGTTCGTTGCTGCTTGTTCGGCTGGTTTTGTCCCGAATACCGGGAGCCATTCGGCGTTGGCAACTCATTGTGGAGATACGCCTATCAAGAAAGCAGGTGCTAAGCGCGCAGACAAAAGCATACTGAACCAGGACATATCGGCGCCTTCGGTGCGCCTGATTGACGAGAAAGGTAATCAGGTCGGCGTAGTCGACCGAGAAGAGGCCCTGGCTTCCGCTAAGCGCGTGTCATTGGATCTAGTGTTGATTGCAGCCGATGCGAGTCCTCCGGTCGTCAAGATCATGGACTATGGCAAACACGTCTTCGAACTGAAGAAGACAAAAGCCGCCCAACGCAAAAAGCAGAAGCAGATTCAGGTCAAGGAAATAAAGTTCCGGCCGGGCACCGAGGACGGTGACTATGCTGTCAAGTTGCGAAACCTGACCCGCTTCCTGGAAGAGGGCGACAAAGCCAAGGTTTCGCTTCGGTTTCGCGGTCGCGAGATGGTGCACCCGGAAATCGGTATGCGCTTGATGCGTCGCATTGAGGCGGATCTGGCGGAGTTCGGCACGGTTGAGATGGAGCCTAAGTTTGAAGGGCGACAGGTCATCATGGTGCTGACGCCGTCCAAGAAAAAGAAAGGCTAAGGCTCTCTCACGAGAGCTTTGGTTCTTAACAAGAGCTGGCGTCGGGCATACGGTTCGACTGATCAGCCTTAGCAGTTCAACGCCCAGGCAATGAGCAGGGCTGCGAGCAGAGTTCAGACCAGGCGTTTCGCAGCCTCGGTCGAACGAAATCCAACGCGGCGCAGTAGTGGAGCCACTTCTGCATAAGCCGCCTGAATGCGGAAAGAGAGAAAGCTGATGCCGAAGATGAAAACACACAGCGGAGCCGCCAAACGGTTTCGCCGTACTAAGACTGGCTACAAACACCGCCAGGCCAACCGAAACCACATCCTCACCAAGAAGGCTCAGGGGCGTAAGCGTCGTCTGCGCGATATGACTGATGTGGCCCATGCCGACGTAGCAGCGCTGAACCGCATGCTGCCCAAGAAAGCTCGGTAGGGGAGTAGACCATGCCAAGATCAACAAACGCCGTTGCTTCACGTGCACGGCGCAAAAAGGTACTCAAGGCGGCGAAGGGTTACTACGGTGCCCGCAGTCGTAATTTCCGTACCGCGAAACAGGCGGTCATCAAGGCAGGCCAGTATGCCTACCGCGACCGTCGTCAGAAGAAGCGCCAGTTCCGTCGCCTCTGGATCGTTCGTATCAACGCCGCTGCTAACGAGCACGGCCTGTCTTACAGCCGCTTTATCAACGGGCTGAAGAAGGCGGAGATTGAGATCGATCGCAGAGTGCTCGCCGATATTGCGATGCACGAAGCCGGCACCTTCGCGGCGCTGGTAGAGAAGGCGAAGGCTGCACTGACAGCCTGAGCCTCGCGGCTCACGAGAAAATATCCACTTCGGCAGCTCGCTAGAGATAGCCTGCGTTGCCTGGCGCCCGGGATTGTCCCTGAGGCGAACAAAAAGGGAAGCGTCAGGCTTCCCTTTTTTTTGCCAGAATTTGTTCGCGCCGTTGGCCGGCCACTTTGTTAGGACATTGCCATGGAACTAGACGCACTCATACGCGAAGCCGAGACTGCGATTGCAGCAGCCACTGATGCCCGCGCGCTTGACGATCTACGCGTTGCCTACCTTGGCAAGAAGGGCTCTGTCACTGCGCAACTGAAAAGCCTGGGCAAGCTCCCTGCTGAAGAACGGCCAGCGGCCGGCGCGCAGATCAACGCTGCCAAGCAGGCTGTGCAGGCTGTGATCGATGAGCGCAAGCGAGCACTCGAAGCCAGCCAACTGGCGGATCAGTTAGCTAATGAGACTGTCGATGTCACGCTACCAGGCAGGCGCGGGGCGCGCGGCTCGCTGCACCCGGTTACCCAGACGCTGGCGCGCATCGAGGACATCTTCGTTGGCGCCGGTTACAGCGTCGCTAATGGGCCGGAAATCGAAGACGACTATCACAACTTCGAAGCGCTCAACATCCCGGCCCACCACCCGGCGCGCGCGATGCACGACACGTTCTATTTCGGTGATGGCTCGCTGCTGAGAACCCACACCTCTCCGGTGCAGGTGCGAGTAATGGAAGATAGCGAACCGCCGATTCGGGTGATTTGCCCGGGCCGCGTGTATCGCCGTGACTCAGACCTCACGCACAGCCCCATGTTTCACCAGGTTGAAGGGCTCGTGATCGATCGTGGCATTAGCTTTGCGCACCTCAAAGGCACGGTCATCGATTTTCTGCGTCGTTTCTTTGAACAGGACCTCGACGTTCGCTTTCGGCCGTCTTACTTTCCGTTCACAGAGCCGTCAGCGGAAGTCGATGTTCAGTGCGTTCACTGCGCCGGCTCGGGTTGCCGCGTCTGCAGCCACACTGGATGGCTGGAGGTGATGGGCTGCGGCATGGTGCATCCAAACGTGCTGACCATGTCAAACATTGATCCGGAAGAGTTCTCTGGATTTGCCTTTGGCTTCGGGGGTGATCGGCTCGCGATGCTGTACTACGCGATTGACGACCTTCGAATCATGTTCGAAAACGACGTTCGTTTTCTCGCGCAGTTTCGCGGCTGAAACACGTGTGTCTGCTTGAACCCTGGTACTGCCGGAATCGAACGCTATGAAATTTTCTGAACAATGGCTGCGCGAATGGGTAAATCCCGATTTGACATCAGAGCAGTTGATGGCTGATCTCACAATGGCCGGTCTGGAAGTGGATGGCTTTGAGCCGGTGGCCGATCCTTTCTCGGGTGTTGTCGTCGGGAAGGTTGAGTCGGTCAGCAAACATCCGGACGCAGATAAGCTGTCTGTGTGCGAAGTGTCGAATGGCGAGGCAACCGTGCAAGTGGTTTGCGGAGCGCCGAACGTGCGCGCCGGCCTCACCGTTGCCTTCGCAGAAGTTGGCGCCGTGCTCGGTGGCGACTTCAAAATCAAGAAGGCCAAACTGCGTGGCGCGGAGAGCTTCGGCATGCTCTGCTCACTCAAAGAGTTGGGTATTGGCGATGATCATGATGGCATTGCGGAACTCGATGCATCCCTTCCGGCCGGACAAAACCTGCGAGACGCGCTCAACCTTGATGACCTGACCATAGAGTTAGATCTCACGCCGAACCGAGGCGATTGTCTGAGCTTGCGCGGTGTTGCCCGCGAAGTTGGTGTTTTAACGGATGCACCGGTAACGATTCCGAAAATCGATTCAGTTGCTGCAACAGTTGACGCTACCTTTCCGGTTCGCCTCGAAGCACCGGACGGCTGCCCTCGTTATCTCGGCCGCGTCATTCGCGGCGTCGATGTCAGCAAGCCGAGCCCTGCCTGGTTGGTTGAGAAGCTGCGGCGCTGCGGTATTCGTAGTATCGACGCGGTTGTCGATATCACTAACTACGTTCTCCTTGAGCTCGGCCAGCCCATGCACGCGTTTGATCTGGGATTGCTCAACGATGAAATTGTGGTCCGTTGGGGAAAACCAGACGAAAAGCTGACTTTGCTGGACGGTCGGGAAGTAGAAGTCGACGACTCGGTGCTTCTGATCACGGACAGTTCAGGCCCGATTGCGCTCGCAGGCGTGATGGGTGGTGAGCACAGCGGCATCAACGAAGCGACGAAAGATGTCTTTCTGGAGGTGGCGTACTTCGCGCCCATCGCCGTTGCCGGCACGCCTCGTCGTTACGCGCTGAATACCGATGCCGGGCATCGGTACGAGCGGGGCGTGGACTTCGAGCTTGGCTTTCAGGCGATCGAGCGTGCGACCGCGCTGCTGATCGACGCAGTCGGCGGCGACGCCGGCCCGGTCGTGGAGACTGTCAGTAAAGAGCACCTTCCAAGTGCGCGCGAGGTGACGTTGCGGCAATCGCGCCTGGATGAGCTGCTGGGGGTTGCGCTGCCTGCTAGTGAGATCGATCGTCAATTGGCGCGGCTCGATCTGCCTGTGTCGGAGAGAAGTCCGGGTGATTCCGAAGTGGTCTGGCAAATACAGGTGCCGAGCCACCGCTTCGATATCGAACTGGAGATTGATCTGGTCGAAGAAGTCTGCCGGATCTACGGATACAACCGAATCGAAGAGGCACTGCCGCAGTCCGGCCTGCCTCTACGCAGTGTGCCGCGGGCAGAGCGCGGCGAGCGTGAGCTGAAGCAGCAGCTAGTGGACCTTGGTTTGCAGGAGGCGGTTACTTATAGCTTCGTGGATCCCGGGTTGCACGATCTCCTCGCGCCCGGCTCGCAGCCCATGACGCTCGAAAATCCGATGTCGGTAGAGCAATCCGCGATGCGAATGACGCTTCTGCCGGGTCTTGTGTCTGCCGCCATCGCAAACACCAAGCGCCAGCAAAGCCGACTGGCGTTGTTTGAGCTTGGACGATGTTTCCTCACCTCCAACAAGGATCTGGAGCAGGTCGATCGAATCGGGGGGCTACTGTGGGGCTTGCGTGAGCCGAGTAGGTGGTACGCGAGCGATGAGCCTGTTGATTTCTTCGATGTCAAAGGGCTGGTTGAGCAGTTATGCAGCGCCATCGGCGCGGAGTTTTCGTTCTCTCCGCTCACGGATGACCCGGTTCTGCATGCGGGTCAGGCAGCTTCATTGCTCATTGCTGGCGAGCGGGTAGGGCGGCTGGGCCGCCTGCACCCTGAGATCGAGGCGCGCCTTGAGGTAGTTGGGTTGTACGTCTTCGAGCTGGATGCGAAAGCGCTTCTCACCCTCGTGCAACCAGTCCACAAGGGCGTGTCGCGCTTCCCAAGCGTGCGTAGAGATTTTGCCCTCCTAGTTGACAAAAGCGTGCCCGCGGCCGACATTGAGCGCTGCGTGAGAGTCGCATGCGGCGAACGTTTGGTTGACTTCAACCTCTTTGATGTATACGAGGGCGAAGGCATTGATTCTAATAATAAAAGCCTCACGATAGGCTTGACGTTCCAGGACGCATCAGCGACGCTTACCGACGGGGATATAGGACACTTGAGCGAAGCGGCCCTTCAAGCGCTGATTACAGGCGTTGGGGCACGTCAGCGATAACCAACTCATCTGGCACCTTGTGTGTCCGAGTGGAGGCCGCCCGACATGACGTTGGGCAGTGTGTTGTGGCTGGCTGTAGTCCGCTTCGATAATAAAAACAGGGAGTGAGCATGGGCGCGCTGACCAAAGCGGCGATGGCAGAACATTTGTTCGACGTCCTCGGTTTGAACAAGCGTGAAGCCAAGGAAATAGTGGAGCTCTTCTTTGAAGAGATTCGCGGTGCCTTGGAACGCAACGAGCAGGTCAAGCTCTCGGGCTTTGGCAATTTCGATCTGCGTGACAAGAGCGAACGTCCGGGGCGAAACCCAAAAACTGGAGAGGAAATCCCGATCACCGCACGACGCGTGGTCACTTTCCGACCCGGCCAGAAGCTCAAAGCACGAGTCGAGGCATATGCTGGAACCGAGTCAGAACGATGAGCTGCCGCCCATACCGGGCAAACGCTATTTCACCATCGGAGAGGTAAGTACACTGTGTGAGGTGAAGCCTCACGTGCTTCGCTATTGGGAGCAGGAGTTCCCGCAGCTGAAACCCGTCAAGCGCCGCGGCAACCGTCGCTACTACCAGCGCCAGGACGTTATCCTCATTCGTCAGATCCGTGGGCTGCTCTACGAGCACGGTTTCACCATTGGTGGTGCCCGCCAGCGGCTCACCAGCGATGATGCGAAAGAAGATGTTACCCAGTACAAGTTGCTGATGAAGCAGATGATCTCCGAGCTCGAAGACGTACTCCGAGTTCTGAAAGCCTAACTTCGTAGCTAATTCAAGCTGTTAGGATCATTTCCTAAGGCGAACAAAGAGGTTGTTCGCCGGCATGTCAACAATATCTACTCGACTCAGCCCCTGCGCTCTAGCCGCTTCGATGAGCGCTTCCAGGTGTCTAATACCGCTTCCCGTGTTCTGCGATCTAAGGCTCGCATCGAAAGATTCGTTCCCCTGGGATGTTGGCTTGCCGCCGCGATGGTAGGGGCCGTAGAACAGTAGCGCGCCGTTTTCTGCCAATCCTGCCGCTGCAGACTTGAGTATCGATTCTGTTACTCGCCAAGGCGCGATGTGCACGAGGTTCACCGCGAGAACGATATCCCATGGGCCTTCTGGCCAATCTGATTCGGCCGGCATTTGCAGCGCTTGTGCGATGTTCGCGAGCCCAGATCGTCGAGTCCGTTCAATTACGCTCATACACTGACTCTCGTCCGGGTCAGAAGGCTGCCAATGGAGGCCGGGATATTCTGAGGCGAACCGAACGATGTGTTGTCCGGTGCCACTTGCGAGCTCTAGCACGCGGCCTTTGACCGGGAGCCATTCCCGCAGAACCTTTGATATCGGTGTTGCGTTTCGTCCCGCAGACGGTGCCCACGGAAGGTCATCAAAGTCTGGCTGCGAGGGATCGATTGAGTTTGCATCGTGCGGCATGGATTTAGTGCTTAGTTGTAGGCGGTGTTCAGGACGTCCGGTATGATTGCGCCCCTCGGGGCGTAGCGCAGCCTGGTAGCGCACTTGACTGGGGGTCAAGTGGTCGCAGGTTCAAATCCTGCCGTCCCGACCAACTATCTACGAATGGCACTTTCCGGTGTTTAAGGCTGTCGCGGGGCGACCACAGTGGCCGCAGCCGTGAGAGGGCCCGTCAATAGATTCGCTTGTCGCCGCGCTTGCTTCGCAAGTGCCGCGAAAAGTGAATGAAGCCCTCCCGCCCGAAAAGCGGCAGTCGATATTTCGGCGCGCCGCGCAGCGGCGAATCGAAAATCGTCGAGAGCGCATTGTCTCGTATGCCATCTTCACTGTTGTCATTGCGAACGCAGTGAAGCAATCTCCCAAGGGTCCTGAGATTGCCGCGTCGCCTGCGGCTCCTCGATGTGTGGACTCCTCCCCCGTTCTGGGGGAGCGTTGTAGTTCTAAC
>CAYGQC010000042.1:4726-23851 GCA_964351875.1 uncultured Pseudomonadales bacterium | reverse complement strand
CAGAACGCGTAAATAGTGGAGTTCGAAGGTCCGCTTCGGAGTGGCAACATGAGCAAGTCTGACGGCATTTGCGAGCTATTCCACGGGCGCTACCACCTTTAGCAACGCGACTGACAGCCAGCTTGCAGTGCAGGCGATGCCTGCTAGCGGCAGCAACCCGACTGAGATGAACGGCGCCACGATGGCGGTTCCCGCTGCTGCGGTGAACAGGATAAACAGCATGACCAATGCTGCGCCGCGAGCATCGTCGTCACCCGACGCGACAATTGCTCGGTAGAACCCGGGCGGTCCGCGCACACCCAGACCGAGATTGACGATGAGAAACAGCGGCCAGAGCATCGTGGGGTTGCTGCCGTCAATCAGGGCGTAACCTACGATCAAGAGCAAACCTGCGGCGGACATAGTTGATCCGAATAGAATCGTTTGCTCGCTACCGAAGCGCTCGACCAGACGGTCGGCGAGATTAGCCGCGATGATGAATGACGTGATACCGAGAACCTGCATCGTCACGAAGTCGGACAGACTGCCTGCGAGCACCTCGGTGATTGCTGCAGGCGCACCGAATACGAAGATGAGCAAGCCGCCCAGGGTGAATGCCTGGCTACCGGCAAAACGCAGGAACTGAGCGTCGCCCAGCAGGCGGCGATAGCCATGCTCGGCTCCGCGGGCTTTCCGGCTCGGTACCGAACGCAGGACCGCCAGCCAACACAAACCGAGCAGGCACGCGATCACGGCCGTTAGCTGAAACGAGGCCTGCCAGTTGTAGGTGATCAATAGCCAGTAGCCGAGAATCGGCGCGAGTGCCGGCACGATCGATTCGATGCTGCCTAGTAGGCCCATAGCGCGCAACGCACCGCGTTCATCGAGCAGCGCACGGATAATGCCAGGTCCAAAAACGGCGGGGGCCGCTGCGAAGAATCCCTGAAAGAACCGTTGGCTGATGAGGCTGTCCAGAGACGTGGTCGCGGCTGCACTCGCGGACAAGGCGGAGTAGCCAAGCAGTGAGCCGACGAGTAGCCAGCGAGAATCCCAACGCGCTCCGAGCTCGCCGAAACAGATAAACCCCAGCGCGCTGCCGAAGGAAAACGTCGCGAGCACAAGCTGGGAACGCTCCAGCGTTCCACCCAGGAAATCTGGCAGGCTGGGCACGGCTGGCAACACAAGATCTGTGCCCGCAAGCCCAATCGTGGTGCTGAGGACGACTAACGTCAACAGCAGCCACGCGGGTGCCGTTGCCGGCCTGGCTGATGCCGACATGGCGGCTATTCGGTGAGGTAGAAGGTGATCGTCGTGACTACGCGAACGTCTTTCTCAATCTTCTGCGTGTCGCTGTATTCCTCGCCGGCATCGCGCACGAAGAAGCTGCCCTGGCGCGCGCTTCGAATGCCACCCACTTCGATGCCGGCGTTGCTGGCAAATTCGTTCGCGGCGATTCGCGCGTTAGTTGTCGCTTCCTTGAGCATGTCCGGCTTGATTTCGTTCAAGCCGGTAAATCGATAGGCCGGCGCGTTGTTGGTGATGTCGATGCCGTCAGCGATGAGGCGATTTACTTTGCCGCGAATCGTGGGTATCAGATCAACGTTGTTTGTCTCGACGGAGATGCTGCCGGTCAGCACGTGGCGCTCGTCCACAAGCTTCTGGTCGTCGTCGCGATATTCCTGATAACGGTAGTCAACAACGCCTTCGTTGATCTCATCGTCGGTCAGCCCAGCTTCCTTAAGCAGTGCGATGACGCGGTCGCGTTGAGATTCGCTAACTGCATACAGGGCTGGAACTTCGCTACGGGAAACACCTGCAACACGATAGGAGACCGTCCAGTTGGCAAGATCAGCACGCACTCGTCGCTCGGCCAGGCCTTTTGCTTCGGCGGTGTTGATCGCGGTTTGAGACTTGCTCAGCGTTTCGCTGGCGAAGTAGCCGGCGATAGCAATTCCTGTCGCGAGTAAAGCGCTTCCGAGGATGATGGCAGGCGTCGACGTTTGTGACATTGGGTGAGCATTCCTGGCTGCTGTTGTGTCCGCGCGCCCAAACCGGTGCGGACGCGCTTCTGAATCCTATTGTCGCACAGCTATCAGCGCGTGTTGCTGGCGTGTGAGCGCCAGGCTCGGATCAAGAGCTGATCGCGGCGACTATCTCTTCCAACGCCAGCCAGAGCGGTGGCGCATCGTCCTCAGCAGTGCGTCCGCAACGAACAACCATTAGGTCGCTCTCGGGCGCCAGGAGAATGCGCTGGCCGTCGTAGCCCGACGCGTAAAACAGGGGTTTGCTGGGGTGTAACCACCAGTGCGCTCCGTAGGCATCGACTCCGTCGTTGTACGTTGCACGGCGAGCGTAGTCGACCCAACCTTCGGGCAGTATGCGCCGGTCGTCCCAGACGCCGTCGCGCAGGTACAGCAGGCCGAAGCGGGCGAAATCCTGAGGGGTTGCCAGCAGAAACGAAGAGCCGATGAACGTGTTGGTGTTGTCGAAGCGCGGCGTGGGCGTGCGCATACCGATTGGCTCGAAGAGCTCGTCACGCATGAAGTCGAGCATGCCGCTAGCGCCACCGCCAACAACGTCGCGGAGAATGCGACAGATGATGTTGGTCGTGCCGCTGCTATATGACCAGAAGCTGCCCGGCGGCTGCGCAAGTGGTTTGTTGGCGGCATATGCCCCCATGTCGATGCGACCATCCATGCTCAACATGGTGATCACGTCTGATACCGAATCGTCGACATAGTCCTCGCGAAACTCGAGGCCGGACGACATGCGCAGCAGATGATCGAGAGTAATGTGGCGTCTCGGGTCGTCGCTACCCTGCCATTCCGGCACGGCCGCGGGAGTGTGAATATCCAGTAGGCCTTTGCCGACGGCGATGCCGACCAAAGCGTGCGTAACGCTTTTCGCCATGGACCAGGAGTACTGCAGATAGAAGGCGTTGGAGCCTAAGCCGTAGCGCTCGAAGACGATCCGTCCGCGCCGGACCACCAGCAAACCATACGTCCTACCGATGGCGGTGTTCGGATTGAACAGCGGGGCAGCGATGTCATCCAGGCGTTGTTGATGGGCGCCATCAAGACTCGCTCTTGGCCACTGTTGGGTGGGCCAAGGCGTGTCGTCGGGCTGACTGGGCAATGGGGTGTTTGTGTGTTCGATGGTTCCGCTCACGTCGCAATCCTTTGTACTTACTGAGGCCGAGCCGACAGCTTTAGTTCGATGCCGGGATAGCGCCATAACAAGAGTACGCTGCGAACCAGGAAGAACACAGACATGCCCAGCCAAATAGCGTGATTCCCTAACAACGGAAGCGCTATCCAGGTTGTCGCGGCATAGACCACAAACGATAGCGCCATGGCGTTTCGCAGCGTCGCTGTCTGCGTTGTCCCGATGAATACTCCGTCGAGTTGGAAGGCGATTACGCTGAGTAGAGGCGCAGCAACTACCCACGGCAGGTAAATCAATGCAGTGTCCAGTAACTCGCTCTGGTCAGTCATCAGGCGAATGAAGTAAGGCCCTGCGCTGGCGTACAACGCCGCGATTGCCAACGCAAAGCCGATCGCCCAGATGCCTGTCTTAATGCTGACGTCTCGCAGGCGTTCGGCATTGCGCGCGCCGTAGGCCTGTCCTGCCAGAGTCTCGGCAGAGTGTGCAAACGCATCGAGCGCGAAAGCCATGGTCATCATCAACTGCATCAAGATTGCATTGGCGGCCAGCACGACGGATCCGAAACGCGCGCCAAAAACTGCGAACAGCAGGAATGGCAGTTGCACGAAGAGAGAGCGCACGATGAGGTTGCCGCTCACTTCGAACAGCGAGATGAGCTTGCGGCGAAGAAATACCTCGGAGCGCTGTGGACGGGTGGCTCCGGCCGCTTTAAGCGCGCGCCAGATCAGCAGCAACCCGATGAGTGCGCCGCTCCACTCGGCAATCGCTGTGCCCGCCGCGACGCCTTCCACACCCCAGCCAAAGCCAACTACGAATAGAAAATCCAGACCGATGTTGGTCAGATTGGTCACTGCGGACACGATAAGGCTAAGGCCCATACGCTGCAGGCCGAAGAGAATGCCGAAGACCACGTACTGAAGCAGCACCGCGGGCAGACCAAACACGCGAATGTCGAAGTAGAGCGCAGCTTTGTCTTCGACGTTTGGGCTCGCCTCGAAGAGTAGCAGGCCGCCAGTCTTCAGCAGGCCCGATAGCGACAACATCAAGAAAGCAAACACGCAGGCGACCATCAAAGCCCTAAGCGCGACAGCAACCAATTCGCTTGATTGCCTGCCGCCGAATGCCTGCGCTGTCAGGGCAGTGGTACCCATGCGCAGAAAACCGTAGCTCCAGTACAGGGCGGTAAAGACGGCGCTACCGACGGCCACGGCCGCCAGATAGCTCGGATCACTCATGTGGCCCATGATTGCGGTATCGACAAGGCCAACCATTGGCGTGCTGAGGTTGGCAATGATGATGGGCCAGGAGAGTGCCCATACCTGTCGATGACGCAGCGGTGTAACGCCTGCGGTCGCCGGCGATTCAGAGCCGAGGGTCTGCGGCGCGCTCATCGGGTTTTCTCGATCAGATCAATCCTGATCGGGATCCGAGAAGCCTCGTCGCGAGGTGAGGCCCAGTGGCCCGCGTGGGATATACAGGTTCAGCCGCTCGCCATCGCGTAGCACGGTGACGGGAATCTGTTCACCCGCCGCACCGGATGCTGCGATCCTCAGTAAATCGGCGTTTGCATATACACGGGTATCGTCGACTGCATACAGAGTGTCGCCATTGCGGATGCCTGCGACCTCGGCGGGCGATCCCTGCAGGGTACTGCGCACGATTACCCGATTGGGCTGGCCCGTTGCGTAGAGGTATCGATCAAAGGCTGCTTCGCCGTAGTCCCGCGTCAGCGACTCCCGGATGCTGGGCAGAGCCGCAGCGGCTTCCCGTAGCTGTCCGGGGTTCCAACCCTCGCGTAGCGCTTCGTAGCGAAGCTGCAAGTTTGCGTAGGTGGTTTCGTCGGCCAGTCTGACTATCTCGTCAGCCTGGTTCGCGGTGAAGCCGGCGGCTACTAACGCTTCCGGCTCCAATGCGCGCGGTCTGGCGGTGGCTGCGATGTTGCCGTCGCCTTCGAGCTGAACGTCCTGGTCTCGTTGATCGGCCGCCATGTTCGACAGCGCCTGACGAATTTCCTCGACGCTCGACGTTACTTCCGCGAGTTCGTTTGCGCTATTTGCCTGGCTGTCGATGAGGCCTTGCAGGACGGACGCAAGCCCGTCGCCGATGGCATCGCTGGCCTTCAGCGCGTTGACGTCTGCGCTGAGATCGATACCACTTGTTACGGCATCGGGAGCTGGTGCGCTCTGGCCATAGAGCGTGCCGGCGACGAAGCCAATGGCCAGGCAGGCAACGATGATCGCAAGGATGCGCATGGACACTGATATGCTCTCCGTTCTGTCTCAATCGAGTGGTTCTGTCTCGCCCGGAACAGGATGAGCAGGGCCTGTTAATAGGTCAACCGATGCTGTCACGCTTGAATCTCTCTGTCGCTCCCCACGTGCTTGGCTCAAAGATGTTCTTTCGGGCCAGGCGCTTGGGTTTTCCAGGTGCCGGGGCGCTTCTGCTCGTTGGCCTTGCGGCATGCACCCAACCGACGACGCCCACGTCCCAGCCCGAACTTCGCGTGCTGGCTGAAGGCGCGCAGATCTCTGGTGCGAACGGCTTGGCCCTATCGCCGGATGGTGATCTGGTGGTCGCATCCGTCATCGGTAACGAAATCCGGTGGCTGGATACGCGCAGCGGCCGAACGCTTCGCTCGGAGACGGTTGACGGCCCCGATGATGTCGCCTTCTCACCGACGGGCAATCTCTACTGGACCTCGATACTGACCGGCGAGGTCGCCGGTTTCGATGCTCAAGGCGAGCGGGTCAGCGCGGGCAATCTCGGTGCAGGCGTCAATCCCCTCACGTTCTCCGATGACGGCCGGTTGTTTGTTTCCCAATGTTTCTTCGGTACTCGCCTATTCGAAGTCGACCCGCAGGGCGTGCAGCCTGCGCGCGTGATTCGTGACGATCTGGGGCCAGGCTGCGGCTTGAACGGCATGGATTGGGGGCCGGATGGCCGGTTGTATGGGCCGCGCTGGTTTCGCGGCGAAGTGGTCAGCCTGGATGTGGATACGGGCGAGATGCGCGTCGAAGTGGACGGGCTGGGAGTGCCCGCGGCGGTCAAGTTTGACTCGAACGGCGTTCTGCACGTGCTCGATACCGAGCGGGGGCAGGTTATTCGGCGTGGGGATGATGGCGAGCTTGAGGTTCTCGTGACTCTTGCAATGGGACTGGACAACTTTGTGATCGCCGACAACGGCGATCTGTTCGTATCCAGCTACGCGGATGGTTTTGTGATTCGCGTGTCAGCCAACGGCGCGCTCAAGGAACTGCTGCCCGGCGGGTTGTCTCACCCCGGTGGCATTGCCATGAGCGCTGACGGTGAGGTGCTGATCGCGGATGTACATGCATTGCGCGGTTTCGCCAGCGCCGATGGCGAGGCGTTGTTCAGCCAGCGCAATATGCTGGGCGTCTCAGCGCTTGGCTCGATCACCAATCTCAGCACGGATGAGACGTCGGACCGCAGTCTCGTGCTCCTGACGTCGTGGATCGACAACTCCGTGCGCTTATGGGATATCGACGCTAAAGCGGAGGTTGCCGCGTTCGTCGGCCTTGCCCAGCCGGTCGCCGCTGTAGCCTATGCAGGGCATACCGTTGCGGCGCTGCACGGTGATGGCAGCGTGCGCTCGCTGACAAACGCCTCGTCCGGTGCGGCGGGCGACGAGACCGCTGGCGGTGAGGACAAAACCGCCAAGAGTGTCGCTGACCCGGAGTTGTGGATTACGGGTCTGCCTGCGCCTACAGGCTTGGCGGTGCACAACGGCAGCCTCTATGTCAGCGACCGGGTACTTGGCCAGGTGCTCGAAATTGCCCGTGGCGGCAAGCCGCTCGCCCTGCCGGAGGTGGTTGCGGCCGGTCTTGATCGCCCCGAAGGCATTTCAGTCCGCAGCGGTGTGCTGGTTGTCTTTGAAGCCGGCACCGGCCGCTTATTGCGACGTGAGCTTTCGATTGATGAGGGCGACGCGATAGCCGTAGACGGGGAGGCCGCTGCGTCGCAGGGCTGGGAAGAACTGGGCAAGTTGCCCGTGGGTGCTGAGGCGGGATCGCAGGATCAGCCGCCTTCATTTATTTTCAACGCGGTGACGATAGCGGCAGACGGCGCGGTTTACGCCAGTGATGAGGTGAACCGCGCCCTGGTTGTCTACCGGTAACCAGGCGTCTATCGGAAGCTAGGCGCTGGTCTTCGACTGCACGTAGTTTTTGATACCCATCCGTTCGATCAGGTTGAGCTGAGTTTCCAGCCAGTCGACATGTTCTTCCTCGGACTCGAGTATGCGCTCGAAGATCTCACGGCTGACGTAGTCATTGATCGACTCAGAGTAGGCAACAGCCTCGCGATACATTGGCAGGGCAATCATTTCGAGCTTGAGGTCGCACTCGAGCATCTCCTGAACGTCCTGGCCAATCATGAGCTTGCCAAGATCCTGCAGGTTCGGCAGCCCCTCGAGAAACAGAATCCGCTCAATCAGCGTGTCTGCGTGCTTCATCTCGTCGATAGATTCATGCTGCTCGTAGTCGGCCAGTTCTTTCAGCCCCCAGTCCGCGTACATTTTCGCGTGCAGGAAGTACTGGTTGATGGCGGTGAGCTCAGCCCTGAGGGCTTTGTTGAGGTGCTCGATGATGCCGGGATCGTTTGGCTTCATAGTGCGATTAGGCTCCTTGATTGCGTGGGATTGAGTCAGTCTCAATGGGCGGCAGTCTGCCAATTTGCGCCTGGATTAGCAAAGCATTTTGCTCGCAAAAGCTTTATAAGTAACTGAATTTAAATGGTAATTGTTATCGTTTGTGTTTGCGGTGCGGCCGCTTTGATGGTGGAGCGGGGCGTTTATGGTCGGTTACGTATCTCTCTCATTTCGGTGTTGCAACTGATAATAATTCGCATTAGTATTTGCGCATTATGTACGTATGCCTATGCAAAGCCGTCACGGACCGCCAGCTCGATGAAGCCATCGATCGGGGTGACAATTCGCTTGAAGCGTTGCAAAACAGCCTTGGCGTAGCGACCGGTTGTGGCTGCTGCCAGAGCTTTGTCGAGCAGCACCTGGAGCGTACAACCTCGCCCAGCAACGCCTCGCAGCCGCTGTTCTACGCGGCCGGTTAGCTTCCCCGCGGGCGTGCGCCTCAGCACGCTCTTTCCACACTCACATCTGCCTGATGTCCGGTGATTGAAAGCCAGATTGAACGGTTGTCTTGCGCTGCTCGCGCAGGAGCATTCCCGGGCGCCATCTCAGGGCTGGCAAGCGCTGGGCAGCGGGCGAGTTAAACCTAGCCGCCGAGCGATTCGTCGTCAGTATCCCAGGCCTGGTGAGGCCCGGGGCCAGATGGAGCCAGGGTCAGATCAGCAGCCGGAACGGCGATTCCAGATAATCGCGCACGCTGGCCAGGAACTGGGCCGCGGGTGCACCATCGAGCGTTCGATGGTCCCAGGTCAGCGACAGCCGCATAACCTGTCTGCGCACGGGGCGATCCCCATCCCAGGCGACGTCGTCACGAATTCGATTGACGCCGAGAATGCCGCTTTGGGGCGCGTTGATGATCGGGGTGAATGAATCGACACCGAACATGCCGAGCGCGGATACGGTAAACGTGCCGCCCTGAAGGTCATCCAAACCGAGTTTGCCCTCTCGCGCCGCGACAGCAAGACGGGCGCTTTCAACCGCGAGATCTCTCATCCCGAGACGATCGGAGTTACGCACAACCGGCACGATCAGGCCCTCGTCCAAGGCAACGGCCATACCCACCGCGACTTCGGCGTGGGTGATGATTTCCGAACCCATGAAGCTTGCGTTCATCATCGGGTGATCGCGCAGAGACTTGCTGACGGCGCGAATGATCAGGTCGTTGTAGCTCGGGCGGATACCTGCGTCAGACCATTCCTCGATGAGCTGGTTGCGCAGCTTGATGGCGTCGTCCATGACAACGTCCATGTCCATGGTGAGCTGTGCGCTTTCCATGAGGGAGGAATGCATACGCTCGGCAATAGTCTTGCGCATGCCGCGCACTGGAATACTCTCGCCGGCTCCGGCCGCCGGGGCGGCTGGAAGGGTGGCCGAGACGCCCTGCGAGGGCGCTTTGGCTGCCGCTTCGACGTCTTCTTTTGTGATACGGCCACCAGGGCCGGTACCGGTGACGGTGGTGAGGTCGACGGCCAGCTCTCGGGCCACTTTGCGGGCCTGGGGTGAGGCTTTCACTGAACGGCTCGCATCTGCTGCCGCCTGCACATCGGCTTCTACGATGCGCCCGCCTGGGCCGCTGCCGCCCAGCACTGTGAAGTCAACGCCCAACTCGCCAGCTAAACGGCGAGCGGCTGGAGACGCCTTGACTCGATCGCCATCTCGGCTGTCTGCGGGTGATGCGGCGACGGCAGCCGGAGTTGCGGGGCCGCCCGCTGCAGCAGCAGGTTCGCTAGCAGCGGCCGCTGGTGCAGCGCCGCCGAAATCGGCGGGTATCTCTTCGCCGGCATCGAAAATATAGCCGACGATATCGCCCGGCTCTTTTGTCTCGCCCTCGGGTACGACGTGTCTGACGATGCCATCGCGTTCAGCGTCAACATCGAGATTCACCTTCTCCGTTTCCAGCCGGTACAGCATTTCTCCAGCGGCGACGCTTCCGCCGTCGGGGATGTACCACTCTTCGACCACACCCTCGGTCATGTTCATTCCGACTTTGACGAGGTAAATCTCGGTAGGCATGTCAGCTCTCTGTATCTTCTTCGGTCGTTATTTGGAGCGCTTAAGCTGCCGCAAGCAGGCGCATGGTTTTTATCGGATCAATAACTCTGGGGCCGCAGCGCAATATCTTCATGCGCGCCTTCTGGCCGGGCTTCAAGGTGCGCTCGCGCTCACCGTCGAAGGCAAGCGCAGCCGGGCCTTCAACGACAATGGTTTCCCCCAGCGCTACGTCACGCAGCGTTCTAATGCCGATGGGCCGATAGTGCCCCGGCGCGATCGGAGCGTTTACTTTTCGATCGCAATGCTCATCGCACTCAATCAGCAAACCGGCATCTTCGCTGTCTGGCATTGGCCGTAGCAGGCCACCGATGGCTGTCATGCCGACTGCGGCCGGTTCAGCTCGGGTGAGCAATATCAGGCGCAGTCGATCAGGTTCGAGGAGGGCGCGACTGCCGACAAAACGATCGCTGGTGACCACGGCATCGATCAGCGCGATGTCGTCTCGTTCGCCATCGATTTCAATCAGCACAACCTTGTTCTGATGGGCGACGTCGGCGAGTGCCACGCGGCCGGTTGCGACGGCTGCTGCAGCGGCGCCCGCAACGGTAGCTTCAATCAGTGTGGGGAAGACGTTGTTGGTGCCCGTGCTAATAGGCAAAAGCGGGGCGTCCAACCAACCGAGACAAACGGCGCGATTGGTTCCGTCGCCACCAAGCGTCATGATCAGCGCGCAAGGCAATGCCGCCATCGCTCGAGCTGCGGATATGGTGTCGAGCGCTGTGGCTGTGTCGGTTGAGTCAACAGGGCTTGCCGAAAACGGCGCATCGCGCCCGACTTCCTTAAGCGCACACTCCGTGATGCCGTGGGTGTCTGGCATGTAACGGATGTCTCTGACGCCGCCGGCAATCGCGCCAGCAAGTGCCCGCTGCACAATCGCCTGCTTTTCCTGGTTGTCGAACACCGAGGCACGCGCGACCAGCCGGCGCAGGTCTTTGCCTGATGCCGGATTGGCGATGACACCGAATATGTTGTTGGTGTGATCGCCTGCCGTTGATGTGGCTTTGCTACTCATTTTTTCTTATCGCCGCTCATCACCGCTCATCACCGCTCATCACCGCTCATCGTGTCCGGTCGAATATCGCCCGACTTGCGCCCCGCCAGCATGGTTGTCGCTGGGCCGGCCGAATGAGCTTTGCGGACAAGCGTCTACAAGCCGAGCAGGCGCTTGGTTTCAGCGACAATCCGTTCTGCGTTCGGCACGTAAACCGCTTCCAGCGCCGGGCTAAATGGCACGGGCGAGAACGGCGCGCCTACGCGGCCCACTGGCGCGTCCAGATAATCAAACGCGTGCTCCTGAATCTGTGCGGCGATCTCGCCACCAAAACCGCCGAAGCGAACTGCCTCATGAACCACGATCGCGCGATGGGTCTTGCGTACGGATGCTGTAACCGTGTCGGTATCGAACGGCTGCAGGCTGCGAGGATCGATCACTTCGGCGTCGATGCCGAATTCTTTCAGTTGTTCCGCTGCTTTGAGCGCCTCATGCAACATGCGACCCAGCGCAACGATGGTCAGGTTACTACCCTGGCGCACGACGTTTGCCTTGCCGATGGGAATCTCGTAGGACTCTTCCGGCACCTCGCCCTGGATCGCCAGTGACATCTTGTTGAGCACCACGATGACCGGGTTGTCGTCCCGGGCGGCTGCGATGATCAGGCCTTTCGCATCGTAGGGCGTTGTCGGCATGACAACTTTCAGTCCTGGCAGGTGGCAGATCCAGGCTTCCAACGACTGGGAATGCTGAGCGGCAAGGCTGGCGCCAGCTCCTGCCATCGTCAGCATCGTAACTGGCAGGCTGGTGTTACCGCCGAACATGAAGCGAATCTTGGCCATCTGGTTGGCCACTTCGTCCATGCACTCGCCGAGGAAGTCCATGAACATGATGTCGATGATCGGCCGGCAGCCAGCAGCGGCTGCGCCGACGCCAAGGCCGACGATGCCGGCTTCGGAAATCGGTGTATCAATGACCCGTTCGGGGCCGAACTCTTTCAGCAGGCCACTGTAGTAGCCATAGACGGAGCCCGCCTCGGCAACGTCTTCGCCGGCGACAAACGAGGTGGGTTGCTCGTTCAGCACAGCGCGAACGCCGTCGGTAATCGCGGCGACGTAGGGCAGGGTGCGGGGCTTGGTAGCGGCTTCAGCCATGATCTCTCTCCGGGAATTCGTTCAAATGGTGGTGCGACGTGGCTCGACGTTTGCTCAGGCGGCATTACACGCCGAATTTAGGCATAGACGTCGTCGAGCAGGGTTGCCGGATCGGGTAATGGGCTGTCTTCGGCAAACTTGATTGCTGACGCAACCTCCGCGATTACCTCGTCGTGGACCGCTTTCGCCTCGTCAGCGGAAAGCATCTGCTGGTCTGCCAGAAGCCGCTCGAGTGCGTCGATCGCATCTTTTTTCTTCCACTCTTCTACTTCTTCGTCGGTCCGATAGGTCAGACCCATGCCGCGAATACCGACGTGGTCGTAGTAGCGATAGGTTTTGCACTCGAGCAGGGTGGGGCCATCACCAGCGCGAGCTCGGTTGATAGCCTCCTTGGCAGCCTCGTACACGGCGACCGCGTCCATACCGTCGACCACGACACCGGGCATACCGTAACCGGCGGCTCGGTCGGCGACATCGACGATCGCCTGGTGTTTGGCCTGGGGCGTGTACTCGCCGTAGCCGTTGTTTTCGCAGACAAAGACAACGGGCAGCTTGTATAGGCCGGCCATATTCGCCGCTTCGTGCACGGAGCCTTCGTTGCTCGCGCCATCGCCGAAGAACGGCACAGCTACCTTGCCGTTCTTGTGAAACTTGTTGGCAAAAGCCGCACCCACCGCGATTGGCGGGCCGCCACCCACGATGCCGTTAGCACCCAGAATTCCGAGCGCTTGATTGCTGATATGCATGCTGCCGCCTTTGCCTTTGCAGTAGCCTGTGACCTTGCCGTACAGCTCGGCGAACATCTCGTTGAACGCGCCACCCTTGGCGATGCAGTGGCCGTGGCCTCGGTGGGTGCTGGTGATCTGGTCATCGTCCGTCAGGTTCGCCATGACACCGGCGGCGACAGCTTCCTGGCCGACGTATAGGTGTAGCGCGCCCGGAATCTTGCCGTCTTCCATCAGCTTGCCGGCGGTGCTCTCAAAGTGGCGAATGCGCACCATGCGCCGGTGGATGTCGAGCAGTGTCTCTTTACTGATAGCGTCGCTCACGTAGGCTCCCCAATGGTTGTGCAGCGGGTCATTGTGCCGGTTGCCTGAGCAAAAACAAGCATCCTCGACGGTTTTTGCTCCGGCTCAGGCGGGTTAGCCTTGGCGCCGAGGGCGCGTGCTCATTTGATGGTCACGCGCAGTGCTTTTAATCCGCGCAGGATGAGCGAGGGATGGTGCTCAAAGTTGTTCAGCCCGGGCGTGAAAGCCAGCGCGCTGGAGCGTTGCAGCAACGTGTGAAACGCGAGCGTCATTTCCTCCCGCGCCAGGTTTGCGCCGATGCAGTGATGAATGCCTGCGCCGAACGCCAGATGAGTCCCGGCGTTCTTGCGGGCCAGGTTCAGCTCATCCGGCTCTGTGTACTTTTCCGGATCCCGGTTCGCAGCGGCGAAGCGCAGCATGATGCGGTCGCCTGCCTTCAACCTGACCCCGTTGATGTCGACGTCCCGCGTGACCACTCGAAACAGGCCTTGTACCGGCGACTCCAGGCGCAGCACTTCGTTGACGAAGATTCGGGTGAGGTTCACGTCATTAGCTGCGCGTAGCTGAGCGGCTTTGTCGGGTTGCTCTATCAACAGGCGCACGCCTGCCGCAATTCCGTTTGTCGTCGTCTCGTTGCCCGCGACGAGGAATTGCTGGGTAAGCGATATCATTTCTTCAAGGGTGTAGGGCCTATCGTTCTCATCTCGGGCCTGGACTAGCGCAGTCAGGAGGTCGTCGGTGGGGTCGACCTGGCGCATCTGTAGCTCGCTCGCGACGAGGTCCTGAAATTCCTTAATGATTCGTGCGCACTCGATGAGGCGTTCATCCGAGACCATCATGCCCAGCGGTTCCACGGATGCGTCTGACCAGCGTTTGATGTCGCCTGCAAGTGCGCGGTCGAGCCCCAGCATATCTGCGATGACGAGTATCGGAACGGGTATGGCGAGATCGCTAACCGCGTCGAAATCACCTTTTCTTATGCAACCGTCGACCACATCGTCAACGATCTGCTGAATGTCCGACGTCAGCTTCTCGATGCTGCGAGGCCGGAACGGGTCGTCGATCATCTTGCGAATGCGGGTGTGATCCGGTGGATCGTTCGTGACCAGGGTGTTCGCAGGCTTATACCCCGAGCGGCGGATTCGCTCCGCCTCTTCCGGAGGCGGCCGCATGTCGGCCGTGCTCTGGCTGTCGATATTAGAAAAAGTTGTTGTATCCCGCAGGATTTCGCGCATTAGCGGGTAGCTGGCGCAGATGTGCATGCCGAGTCCTGGGTCGAAGAACAGGCCCTTCGAAAGCAGTGCATGGTGGTAGTCGTTCGGCGCCTGTTGGACTTCCGGTTGAATCAGGGACTGGGTATCCAGAAGTGTCATGGCGTTCTCTCAATGCGTGGTGTTTCGAACGGCGGTGATCGCGCTGTCTGTTCGCCGGACATCGACCGCTTCGGCCGCGCCGATTCACCGATTTGTCTACTCCAGGGTCAGCGCAGGGTGATTGACTCGGACTATAGAGTGCAATAAAAACACTGCATGGCGGTTTTGCCATCGCCCGTGGATTGGTGTCATCGTAACCGATTCGCTGCAAACCCGGTCTCGCGGTAACGCGAAGATTGGGATCCCGCGGCCTGTGTTGAGGAGCACTGGCCCAGGGGCTTGGAAGCTCGACAAGGCGGATTTTCGACGCCGCAGTAGCAGCGTCACGCAGTACGCAGGCAATCGTTCGTCAATTTGTTGGCGAGCGTGTCCGATGGGACAGAGGAGTCTTTAAACGCGAAAGCGACAGCACACGCGGGTTTGCCGCAGTGTGCAAATGGGGAGAGAAACCATGTCAGGAATCAAGAGGCGCGCGGTTAGCGCGCTGGCCGGTGCAAGTGCCGGACTGTTTGCGTGGGCGTTGCCAGGAGTCGCGCTATCGACGCTGATCGGCGTTACGGCGCAGGCGGATCAAGGCGCAATCGAAGAAGTCATTGTGACGTCCAGGCGCACGGAAGAATCGGCGCAGGATGTTCCGCTGTCAGTGACCGCCTTCGGCACTGAACAAATTGAAAGGCTGAAGCCAACGACGTTGCGAGACTTTGACGGCCTTGCGCCGAACCTCTATATCGGTATGAATACCGCCGGGCCGGGTGCCAGCGCGCTGTTCATCCGCGGCGTCGGCTATGCCGATATTGAGAAAACCCAGAGCCCTCAGGTGGGCGTTATCGTCGACGGCCTGCAGCTTGGCTCGAGCACAGGGCAACTGATCGACGTCTTTGATGTCGAGTCGATAGAGATTAACCGCGGCCCCCAGGGCGTGCTGTTCGGCAAGAACACCATTGGCGGCAACATCGTCGTGAATCGCGTGCGACCGCAACTTGATGAGTTCGGCTACAAGGCCAGCGTTGAACTCGGCAACTACGATTCGCGTACCGTGAAAGGCCGGGTGAACATCCCGCTGGTCGCCGATTCTCTCGCGCTTAAGATCGGCGGCACCTATCGAGAGCGAGAAGGTTACTACGAGAACAAGACGATCGGCGGCACGGCCGGCGACGTGGAATTCTCCGCCGGCACGATTGCGTTGCGCTGGGCTCCGAACGATGCCTTCGACGGTACGGTGACCTATGACTTCACGCGGGACCGATCGCAAATCCCACCGCAGGATCCGCGCTTTGACGGCGACGATCCCTTCGTCAACCTGGCCGACAAGCGCGAGCCTGCTGACTACGACGTTAATCAGCTCGGTATTCGGTTTGATTGGGATGTCTCCGACACGGTCACGATCCACAACATCACCGGCTGGCACAAAGGCGATGATCTGGTAAACCAGGATTTTGACGGTGGCTCAATTACTGGTGCCGCCATTCCGTTTGCGCAGTTGCACACGCTTCGCGATCAGGAGTACGAAGTCTTCACCCAGGAGATTCGAGCGAGCTTTGACGTCAACGATAAGATCGACGTTAACGTCGGCTTGTACTATCTCGATTCTGAGCTGAGCTTCCGGCAGACGACGAGCAATGTTCTGCAGCTGCCAACGGTTGCTTTAGGTGTGGCTGCCTGCCCCGGCTCAGCGTTTGGGCTGCGGCCCAACCAGGGAGCTGGGCTGGACTTCCTGTGCCAGTTCCCGAATGCGCGTAGCCAGCAGATCGCCAGTGAAGACGTACAGTCAGTATCAGTCTTCGGCTCGATCAACTGGCGTCCGACCGACAACCTTGAGTTCAGTGTGGGTGCGCGCTGGATCGATGAGGAGAAGGACGCGACCAATTCCTACTTCGACTTCACCGATGGCACGTATGACGATGAAGCTGGTCGGCCTGACGAGTTCGACTTCACGGGCCTGCCGTCTACAGTTGGTACGGCGTACTCGGTTTCCGACTCCTGGGATGACATCATCATTCAAGCGAGCGCGAACTGGGCCTACGCGGAAAACAACAGTGCCTACGTAAGCTATTCGGAAGGCTTCCGCAGCGGCGGATTCTCTATTCGCTCAGCGCGTGACCCGTCCGAGGCAGCATTCGATCCGGAAGACGCTTATCAGATCGAGATCGGTTTCAAGAACGAGTTTCTTGATCGTCGATTGCGCGCGAACCTCGCGATGTTCCGCCTCGTCAGAGACAACACGCAGTTCAGCTCCATCATCACGCTGCCGCCGGGATCGATTCCGGGCACAACTACGATTATCAACAACGGTGGTGAGGTCGAGATTGAGGGTATTGAGCTGGAGACTGCGTTCCTGATCAATGAAAACTGGACCTTCAGTTTTAACGCTGGCCTGATCGACGTGAACAACAAGCGCTACAGCATTGCGTGCGACGTGCTTGATGGGTGTGCCACGGGTGTCCCGGGCGTTCTGGATCCCTCTGGAACTCTCAGGGAGCGCGGTGGTAACGACGATTCCCGTCAGCCGGATTGGAACCTGTCCACCAACCTGGCCTACGACAAGCAGGTTGGCGCAGGCCAGTTCTCAGCGAATGTCCAATGGAAGAAGGTTGGCAACTTCCTGCTGGTGAACACTGGCGGCGGCGCAGATCAGCGCCTCTTTGAGGGTGGCTATCAGGATATCAGTGGCCGTATTGCCTACTCGGTCGAACGTGAGAATGGTGATGCCTGGAGCGTATCGCTCATCGGCAAGAACCTCTCCGATGAAGAGTGGAAAGAACAGGCGCTGTTTCTGGGTGGCCCAACGACCGGTTTTCAGGGTTGGGGTGCGCCTGCGACCTATTCGATCGAGTTTCAATACGAGCATTGATGCTTCGCGAACTCGACACTCACAAGGCCGCCTGCGGGCGGCCTTTTTCGTGGTCGGGTAAGTTAGCTCAGCCGGGTTGAGCCTCAGTCGTCGTTGCCCTCGTTCTGATCGTTCAGAACGTCCTGGTAGCTGCGCTTCAGCTCCCGCTTCAACCAGCTCAGCATGCGTTGCTCTGGAACCGGCGCGCCGCCGATCATCTTGGCGCTCGCCATGCCTTCCAGCAGATACAACGTCAGGTAGTTGGTGCGTAAAAATGCCTCGGACAGCGCGAGGTCCGGGAAGATCTGCTTAGTCGCCTCGAACTGCTCATCGGCATATTCGGCCAACACGGGCTTCAGAGCGGCAGCGAGATCGCTATCGGTTCGCGCTGCCATGCGCAATTCCTGCAGCACAACGAATAGAGGCGAGTTGAGCATTTGCCAATAGGCGTCGATACCTGCACCGACTCGAGTGCGTCCCGCGCCGGACTGAACTTTCGATTCTTCCTCTTTGAAATTGGCCAAGCGCAGCTCGTGGAGATGGCGCACTGCCGCGCCAATCAAGTCGTTGCGCGTGGGGAAGTGGTGAAGCATTGCGCCTCGGGAGACGCCTGCGCGTTTGGCAATGTTCTCTGTGCTTGTGTTCGCATATCCCAGGTCGTGGAAGCACGCGAGGGCTGCGTCAAGGATGGCGACCTGGGTATTTTTGCTTTTCCTCTTCTGCCAGCTTCGATCACTTCGGCTGGCGTCGGGGCCGCTTCTTTGCGCGCTATGGCTGGCTGAATCGCTGTCGTCGTTGCTCATCGCGTGCTCAATAAGGATCGGTTTCTAGTGCCGCTCGTCGGCATGGTAGGGTTCGCGGCTAGCACGCTGCAAGCGGCTCACAATTATTGGGTAGGGAGGCGCAACCCGTGGCGGACAAGGAAATTCTGTTGGTGACAAAAGGTCACCCCTTCGAAAAACAGCCGTTCTTTGATGTGTTTGATGCTATGCAGGGCGTTGGATACACCCATGTCGAGCAGCCTGCAGCCCAGGCTCTGTTCAGCGTCGAAGAAGCAGCACGCTTCGATGCGTTCGTTCTCTACGACATGCCGGGAATTTCCTTTACCGGCGAGTCCGGGCCCGTTTTTGCCGAACCCGATGAGCGCTTCAAGAGGCGGTTTCTCGAGTTGCTGGAGACAGGTTACGGCTTTGTATTCCTGCATCACGCGATCGCAGGTTGGCCTGCTTGGGCGGAATATGCAGAGATCATTGGGGGCAGGTTTCTCTATCTGCCCGGACAACTGCGGGGTGAACCGCGCCAGGATTCGGGCTATCGCCACGGTGTCGAGCACACGGTGAGCGTTGTAGCAGATCATCCGGTGACCAGGGGTTTGCCGGCTCAATTCGATATCACGGATGAGTTGTACCTGTGTGAGGTTTTCGAAGCGGACGTAACGCCACTGCTGTCCAGCAGTTTTGATTTTGTGCAGGAGAATTTCTACTCGGCCGCGCGCGTGGTGCGCGACGGGAAGATGTTCGATAACGACGGCTGGGAGCACAAGCCGGCGAGTAATCTCATTGGCTGGTGTAAGACCTACGGCAACAGTCGCATTGTCTATTTGCAGTGCGGCGACGATCCCGTCGCGTACGCTAACCCGCACTTTCAGCAACTACTGCGAAACGCCATCGACTGGGTAAGTTAGCTCGCCCGCAAGGGCGAGCCACTGGCAGTTGCCCGCGAAGCGGGCAATGAGAAGTTAGCTCGCCCGCAAGGGCGAGCCACTGGCAGTTGCCCGCGGAGCTTCATACTGTCATCGCGAGGAGCCAGCAACGATAGCTCCGCTATCGGTGTCGGCGACGCGGCGATCTCCGATTCTCGGTGATGTCGCTAACTGGCAGGAGGTTGCCG
>CAYGQC010000042.1:0-4626 GCA_964351875.1 uncultured Pseudomonadales bacterium | reverse complement strand
GCGACGCGGCGATCTCCGATTCTCGGTGATGTCGCTAACTGGCAGGAGGTTGCCGCACTTCGCCCTACGGTCTTCGTTCGCAATGACCGCGGTTGTGCCATCGCAAGAACCCCGTCGATAGCTCCGCTATCCGTGTCGGCGACGCGGCGATCTCCCACATTCAACTACGATGCTTGTCTGACTGAGATTGCCACGTCGCAGGCCTGCCAAGCAGGCCAACTCCTCGCAACGACGGTGGTTGTGCCATCGCGAGAACCCGGTGGATAGCTCCGCTATCGGTGTCGGCGACGCGGCGATCTCGGACATTCAACTACGATGCTTGTCTGACTGAGATTGCCGCGTCGCAGGCCTGCCAAGCAGGCCAACTCCTCGCAACGACGGTGGTTGTGCCATCGCGAGAATCCAGTCAATAGCTCCGCGATCGGTGTCAGCGACGCGGCGATCTCCGATTCTCGGTGATGTCGCTAACTGGCAGGAGGTTGCCGCACTTCGCCCTACGGTCTTCGTTCGCAACGACGGTGGTTGTGGCGATGCTCGCCACAACGGATATTGCGTCATCACAAGCAGAGTCGAACACTCCGCGTGCGACGGATCCACTCAGTCGCGGCGTGCGGTAAACCGAATCGGCAGTTTCGCCACCCCACGCAGTAGCACGTTCGGCGGATACACAAGATCGGCCGGGTCACAGGCCAGCTCAAAGTTGTCGAGCCGCTCAAGCAACACACGAAATGCTACGTTCAGCTCCTTGCGTGCGAGGCTTGCGCCGACGCACATGTGTACGCCGTGACCGAATGCGATATTTCGGTTTGCGTTGCCTCGGGTTACATCCAGGGCATCAGGAGCTGGAAAGACTTCTTCGTCGCGGTTCGCGGAGGAGAAGCGGATCTGCACCATGTCGCCGGCTTTGACGGGCTCGCCGTTGATGTCAGTATCTTTCGTGACGACACGCCACATGTTGGCGGTCGGCGTCGACAAACGGAGAACTTCCTCGGAGAAATTCGGGATCAAGGACGGGTCCGCCTTCAACTTCGCATGCTGATCCGGATTCTCGATCAGCAGCAGGATGCCTTCAGCGATAGAGTTGGTGGTGGTCTCGTTGCCGGCGACCAACAGTTGCTGAATAACGGATAACATTTCCGGTGTGTCGAGGGGCACCTCGTCGTCCAGCTTTGCGTGCACGATATCGGAGATGATGTCGTCCTGGGGTTGGGCTCGGCGCTCTTCAAGTTTCGCCGCAAAGTACTTCTGGTACTCAACGATCAGTCGAGCGGCTTCCAATTCCTCATCGGGTGTAGCCATTCTCGATAGCTGAGCGACGAATGCGTCAGACCAGGATTTGAACAGCTCATAGTCGCTTAGCGGCACACCAAGCTGCTCTGCGATTACGGTCATGGGCACACGCTCAGCGAAATCCTCTATGAGCTCACACTCTCCCGACTCCACAAAACTGTTGATGAGATCGTGGCACAACTGCTCTATCGCAGGCTCCATAGTTGACACCCGGCGTGCAGTGAAGGCCTGGTTGACCATGCCGCGATAGCGGCGATGCAGTGGCGGATCCTGGGTGAGCATGGTGTCTACCGCCGGATACCCTTCAGACTGTATGTCCACGAGTCGCGGGTCGATCTCGCCGCCGGTGCGCATCGCGCCTGCAAACTTGTTGGAGAACGTCTCGTGATCCTTGGCGATGCGGCAAATCGTGGCGTAGTCGGAGACGAAAACGATATTGGTCTGCGGGCAACGCATTACGGGCGCTTCGCTGCGCAGCCGCGCATTGTAGGCGTGCGGGCAGGCCAGCACGTCCGGGCTCATCGGAGTCGTTTCTGCCAGCGGTTTGGTCAGATAGTCTGCTTCGGCCATGTCGTATCTCCTGGGGTATTGGTTGCTCGGGCCGTGGGCCGTCTGGATGTCGCTATTGGTTGATGATCGACTATCGGTAGTCCCATTAGCTGGTTCTTACCATCATCTTGCCAGTATTTGCGCCGGTAAAGAGATCAATCAGAGCGCTCGGCAGCAGCTTGAAACCATCCTTGATCGTGGCCTGTTGCTTAAGCGAGCCGTCGTTGATCCATTGGCTCATCTCAACGCCGGCGGCTTCAAACTCGGCCGCGTAGTCGAGCACGATGAAACCCTCCATTCGCGCTCTGCGGAACACTAGGTTGAAATAGTTTACTGGGCCCGGTACCGGACCGGTTGCGTTGTAACGGGATATTCCTCCGCACAGGACAACCCGGGCATTGTCGCGAATTCGATCAAGCGCGAGGTCGAGTATCTCTCCGCCGACGTTGTCGAAGTAGATATCCACGCCGTTCGGGCACAGATGATCGATTTCCGCTCCGACATCCGCAGTCTTGTAGTTGATGGCGCCATCGAAACCCAGCTCGCTAGTCAGCCAGTTGCACTTATCATCGCTACCCGCGATGCCGATGACGGTGCAGCCTTTGATTTTGGCAATTTGGCCGGCAACGCTGCCGGTAGCGCCGGCCGCGCCGCTGATCAGAACAACATCGCCGGGCTTAGGCTGGCCAACATCCAGCAAACCAAAATAGGCGGTCATGCCTGTCGTTCCCAGGACGCCCAGCGCCAGCTCTGGATCAGTGCCTTCAGGTAAGCGTCGAACCCTTGGCATGTCTTTAGTGACCACAGCGTAGTCCTGCATGCCAAAGGTCCCTGCGACGAGGGCTCCTTCGGGGTAGGCCGGATCCTTTGATTCGACCACGTAGCCGACACCGCCGGCGCGCATGACATCGCCGATTTCCAACGGCGCCACATAGTCAGCACGGTTCTCCATTTGTCCGCGCATGGACGGATCCAGCGAGAGGTACTCGGTTTTCACGACAAACTCGCCTTCCCCGGCGCTTGGCGCCGCAGCTTCTTCGTAGCTGAAGTCGGTCTCTTTGACCAGTCCCTGTGGGCGCGCGGCGAGCCTGAATTGTCGATTGATGGTGGTCACGCGATAGCGCCTCTAATCTGTGGTTGCGGTAATAGGGCTGGATTCAGCGTGATTCGCCTACGCTTGTCTTCCTCCCGTCGAACGCCGAGTCTACGGGGCTGCGCGCAAGAAAAAAATCTGTCTTGACTGTTTATTTTGCCGCTCCTAAGCTGCCCTGACTGCAGCGGTTCTACAACGGTTGCAACGAGGACGGTTGGCGAAGAGTGGGGAGCACAAGTTGACCGCAGTGATGCCGATGGCGGCACTATCCGAGGGGCAGCAAGTAGCGGTTAACGTCGCGGGCATAGACGTCCTATTGCGCCTCGACTCAGGACGACTCCTGGCGGTTGAAAATCGCTGTCCGCACGCGGGGGCTGCTCTGCAGGCTGGGCGAGTGACGGATGGTGTGCTCACGTGCCCCAGGCACGGCGCGCGCATCGATCTGGCGAGCGGACAATGTTTGACGCCTGAAGGCCTACCGACATTGCAAACCTTTACCGCGTACGTGCAAGCGGGCAAGGTGCATATCGAGACGGGGAGGCGCGGCTAGAGAAAGAGCCGGCGGCATAGTTCCCAGCGAACTTGCCCGCAGGAGTCTGCACGAGTCTGCACGAAATAGTTTCGTATCGTAAAACTGGTTTTCGAATCACATCTAACACCACTTAAGAGTGGCAGGGGACACACCATGGACTTACAGATTTCTGGCGGCAAAGCGCTTATCACCGGCGGCACCAAAGGCATTGGTCGAGCGGTTGCTGACCGTCTCGCGGATGAGGGCTGCAATGTCAGCATCTGTGCGCGCACGGAAAGCGACGTCAGCGCTGCGGTTGCAGCGCTTCAGGCGAAGGGCGTTAAGGCGTTCGGCCAGGCGTTCGACGTTGGCGATGGCGACGCGCTGAAAGGCTGGGTGGATGCGTCCGCTGAAGCCTTGGGCGGAATCGACTGCATCGTCTCGAACGTAACCGGCCCATCGGCGCAAGGTGAGGACGCCTGGAAAGGCAACTTCAACTACGACGTGCTTGGAACCGTGCGCCTGGTTGAATCCGGCACGCCTCACCTGGCGAAGTCTGACAACGCCAGCATCATCATGATCTCATCCACGGCGGCGCTCGAGAAGTTCATCGCCGCTCGCTCCTACAACGCCATGAAGGCGGCGCTCATCTGCTACGCAGGCGGGCTCGCGCACGATTTGGCTCCACAGGGCATTCGGGTAAACTCCGTGACGCCTGGTCCGGTCTTCATCGAAGGCGGCTCGTGGGATTTCATCAAGAACAACATGGCGGACTTCTACAACGCCACGGTTGCTGAGATCCCCGCAGGTCGAATGGGCAAGGCTGACGAGATTGCCGCCCAGATCGCACTGATGATGTCTCCGCTCGGAGCGTTCACCTCCGGCGCGAACTTTGTCATCGATGGCGCGTTCACGAAGCGCATCCAGTACTAGAGCGCGACTGCTGCCTCGGAACTCCGTGGGCCGGGTTTTTCCTGGCCTTCGGAAGGTCACTACGACCGGCCAGGAGTCGTCCAGGCCGGCCGTAGCATTCTTCAGATAGCATTCCGTGAAAATCGTTTAGTCGTCCGCACGTGGCCGCATTCGGTGGTGAGACTGCGGAAGTAGGGGTAAAGCATGCAGCCATTCCGTTTCGCCGTTCAGTCCTTCAATGCGGAGACAGGCAAAGCCTGGACAGAGATGG
>CAYGQC010000041.1:25536-25783 GCA_964351875.1 uncultured Pseudomonadales bacterium | reverse complement strand
TCTTTGGCCCGACCATCCAGGTATTCGTGCCGTCACACATCTCGGCAGCGATCTTCAGCATCTGAGGCCCGAGCGCGGCGATGACCACGGGCATTCGCTCCGCGCCAGGGATATCGAGCGCGACGCCATGGACACGATACTCATCGCCATCAAAATTCACCTGC
Organism: uncultured Pseudomonadales bacterium; assembly: GCA_964351875.1. GTDB lineage: Bacteria > Pseudomonadota > Gammaproteobacteria > Pseudomonadales > Azotimanducaceae > JANSWO01. The sequence goes on along the minus strand of CAYGQC010000041.1, from coordinate 25,619 downwards.
TCGCCCCGCGCCAACGGCATCAGAACGCTCAGGTATTCGCGCATGTGCTTGGCGCGGCGGGCGTAGGAGAGTCCGAGGATCTG
>CAYGQC010000041.1:24323-25526 GCA_964351875.1 uncultured Pseudomonadales bacterium | reverse complement strand
TTTGTCGTAGGACAGGCCGAACATGTCTTCAATCACAACCTTGTGTGACAGGCCGATACCCAGGGTGAATCGATTGCCACTGGCGGCGGCGGTGGTCAGCGCTTGCTGCGCGATCGCCGTTGGATGCCGTGGGTAAGTGGGGGTCACAGCCGTACCCAGACCGATACGGCTGGTTTTCTGGCCGATGAGCGCGAGCGTCGTAATCGCATCGAAGGAGAAGATGTTCGCCAGCCAGACGTTGTCGAGGCCAGCGTTCTCTGCGTCCACCGCTTTTGCAATGACGTCGTTGATGCTTGCAGATGCGCCATCGGCGCCAATCATCATTCCAATATTCATAGCCATTTCCCCTGATGTTGCTTGTATGACAAGCGCTCAGTGTAAGGGGCGAAGGCGAGCCGGTGCACGAACTGTCTCATTCGATTGTGCCCACCCTGCCACGCGGCGCCCAGGCCACCATAGGTCAGGGATCGTAAAGTCAGCGCGACGGTCCCGGAATCAGTGCAGGCCACCCGGTTGCACGCTCATCGTGTGAGAGATGGCCTCCGCCAGCGCCAGAAACTGATCGATCTCGCTCGCCGATGCCAAGCCGTAGTCGAGCCCCACGAAAGCGCACTGCGAGAGCTCCATTGCGAACATGATGAGATCCTCCTCAGTATTCGCCCGGTCGAGCGCACTCCGCAGGTTGCTGAAGAAAACAGCGGAGAGCGGCTCATCGCGTGCGATCAATCGATCGATGAGCGCCGCCAGCTCGGGCGCGAGCTGTTCAGAAATCTGCGTGACCACGTAATCCGACATGACATTTCGAGCGTTGTGGGGAGGAACGGTAAGCACAACGCAAGGTTTGTGAAACGCGCGTGACAACTCGCCACCATCGAAGCCGTCGCCACTCGGCTGCCGTGGCGCACAATTCAGATCATCGACGCAGCGCAAATCTGACCACGTTGTCTGGCAAGGAGGTTTGCAACCCGCGCGGAGCCGCATTAGCCTGCCCTAACCAAACAGGGATGCAGGGCCACGCAAGGAATCGCGGCAAAAGAGGCGCCTACGCGCGCCTGGAGTCTCCCAAGCAGTAGCAGCCAGCGTGGGTTCAGGGTGGATCGATCAGGATCACCCCACGCCGCCCAAGGGAAAACAGCAACATGGTCCAACCAGTTTCTCACAAGACAGCGCAAGCCAACGTCAGCCGCTCCGTGCTAGCGGCGG
>CAYGQC010000041.1:3885-24313 GCA_964351875.1 uncultured Pseudomonadales bacterium | reverse complement strand
ATGCTGGAGAGCTCGAAGATTCCAATCTGTTCGCGGCGATGTGCGAAGCACCACGCTCTGGCAACTTCCCAGACACACCGGGTACAACCGAGGACGAGAACAACTGGCTGCGCTCCTGGAGCAACGAGCTTTATCTGTGGTACAGCGAAATCACAGACGAAAATCCGGCTTCCTATGACACGCCCGCCTACTTCGATCTGATGCGGACCTTTCAGACGACAGCCTCTGGAGCACCCAAAGACCAATTCCACTTCACCATTCCAACGGATGAATATGAGGCACTAGCTCAATCCGGTATCTCTGCCGGTTACGGCGCCCAGTTCGCTCTGCTGTCGGCGAGCCCGCCCAGGGAGATACTGGTGGCCTTTACGAATCCGAACACGCCCGCCGCGAACGCTGGCCTCGTGCGAGGCACGCGAATCGTCACCATTGACGGCGTTGACGTAGAAAACGGTAGCGATGTCGACACGTTGAACGCAGGCCTGTTCCCGAGCGCTGCAAACGAGCAGCACACCCTGGGAATCGTGCTACCTGGCCAATCAGCAACAACCCAGGTAAGCCTCACTTCCGCCCAGATTACCAGTGATCCCGTTCAGTTCGACCAGGTCATCAGCACACCGACTGGCGACGTGGGCTATCTATTTTTCAGTGATCACATCGCTCCTGCTGAAGCCGAGCTCGTCAACGCGGTGGCCGGCCTCGCCAATGCGGGCGTTACCGATCTCGTGCTTGATCTTCGCTACAACGGCGGCGGCTTTCTCGACATCGCCATCATGCTGGCCTACTTGATTGCCGGTCCTTCCGCGGCGTCCGGACGAACGTTCGACGAGATCCAGTTCAACGATAAGAACACGTCGCGAAACCCGGTTACCGGGCAGGCACTCAGCCCGACGCCGTTTCACGAGACTACGCAGGGCTTCTCTCTCGCCTCCGGACAAGCGCTGCCGAGCCTTAACCTGCCGAGAGTCTTTGTCCTGACGACAGCCGGTACCTGCTCCGCCAGCGAGGCGATCATCAACGGTTTGCGCGGCATCAACGTCGAGGTCATTCAGATTGGCTCGACAACATGCGGCAAGCCCTATGGCTTCTACGCCACCGACAATTGCGGTACGACCTACTTCTCAATTCAGTTCCGCGGCATCAACGCAGTTGGCTTCGGCGACTATGCGGATGGGTTCACGCCGTCGAACTCACCGACGGTCGCAACGAGTGTAACCGGCTGCTCCGTTGCGGATGACTTTAGCAACGCCTTGGGAGATCCCGCCGAAGGCCTGCTGGCAACCGCCCTCGATTATCGGGACACCGCCACGTGCCCGCCCGCCACAGGCCAGATTCGAATCGCAACCAACCCGGATCCCAGCCAGCAGCTTCGCGCGCCGAACCGGGCGGGTTCGGTGCTACTGCGTTGACGTGGTGGCGTTCAGCAAGATCGATGCTAGCCATCGGTAGCATCCTGAGCCTCATGGCGTGCTCATCCACCGTTCAAGTTCCGTCGCTTGAGGAGCTCTCACCCGCAACGCTCGCCGCGGCCGACCCGAGCATCGACGCGTCAGTGCGTGCGGTTATCGCGTCAGCGCTATCTCTAACCGAGGCCGAACGCGACAGGATTCTGCTGTCGGCGCCATTTACGACGTCCAACATTCTGATCATCCAGCGCGGCGGCGTAACCGGCGCCAATGCGCGCGCCGCAAACGGCAGAATCATGACCGAGCCAGAGCGATTCGAGCTGCTGAGCTCAGGCCAGCGATGCTGGGTGAGACATGAAAACACGGGGCAATTGTTCCTGTTGGAGGCTGGCGAATGCGGCCAGCTTGCTGAAGCTGATTCGTCGAGCAAGACCGCGCAGTGAACAATCGCCGTGACCTCCCGGCGCCGCTACCTCTCGTCACTGACGCAGAAGCCGCAATGTCAGCGGGCGAGCACTATCTCGAGATCATGCAACGGCGGCGCACCATTCGAAATTTCACTGACGAGCCTGTCGACCGAAAACTCATCGACATTGCTCTCGCGACAGCCGGCACCGCTCCCAGCGGCGCTAATCAGCAGCCCTGGCACTTTGCCGTCATCGAAGACCCCGAGTTGAAGCGGAAGATTCGAGTCGCGGCGGAAGCCGAAGAGCGTGAGTTCTACTCCCGGCGCGCGAGCGATGCGTGGCTCGAAGCACTGGCCCCGATCGGAACCGACGCTGACAAGCCTTTCCTGGAAATCGCGCCCTACCTGATTGGCGTTTTCGTACGCAAATATCATGAGGATGAAACCGGCGCGCGGGTGAAACATTACTACCCGACCGAATCGACCGGGCTCGCAACAGGCCTGTTGATCAGCGCGCTGCATCAGATGGGCCTGGCCACGTTGACTCATACGCCCAGTCCGATGGGCTTCATGAACGAAATCATGCAGCGGCCGACATCGGACCGAGCTTTCGTGCTATTGGTCGTCGGTAAAGCCGCTAGCGATGCGAGGGTGCCGGCGATCACGCGCAAGCCGCTAGCGGAGTACGTGAGCTACTTTGCGTCAGAGACGGATAGCGACGAGCACTGACGACCCCGACCGTGAAGTTGGTATTCTCCGGATACTGGATATCACTCGGATGATCACATGCGCCCTACCCGTAGAACCCACTTAGCCCCGTCGCTCGCTTTGGCCCTCGTATTCACCGCCTTCGCGGGCGCGACGACTCTTGCACATGCCAGCGAAGCACCAAGCCTCATCGGCAACGAGCGAGCGCCAGCCATAGCGTTGGCCGACAAGATCTGGCGCCTGGCAGAACTCGGATATCAGGAAACCCGCAGCAGCGATGAGCTGCAACGCTACTTAAGCGATCGAGACTTCCGCATCACATCCGAAGTCGCGAACATTCCCACCGCTTTCGTCGCCAGCTACGGCAAAGGCAAGCCCGTCATCAGTATCCTGGCCGAATTCGACGCGCTGCCAGGGCTCTCCCAGGACGCTGTGCCCGAGCGCAAACCGCTAGTCGACAACGGGGCCGGCCACGCTTGTGGGCACCACCTGTTTGGTGCAGCGTCCGCGTCCGCAGCCGTGGCCATCGCAAAGTGGCTTCGCGAGAGCGGCAAACCCGGCACCGTGCAGGTGATCGGCACACCCGCCGAGGAAGGCGGTTCCGGCAAGGTCTATCTCACCCGGGCCGGCGTCTTTGATGACTCAGACGTTGTTCTGCACTGGCATCCATCCGATCGCAACGACGCATCACCGTCGAGCACCACCGCAAACAAATCCGGCCGCTTCGAGTTTCACGGGGTTGCCGCGCACGCAGCCTCCGCACCACACCGGGGGCGGTCAGCTCTCGATGGTGTTGAGGCCATGAACTACATGGTCAATCTGATGCGTGAGCACGTGCCGAGCAGCGCACGCATCCACTACGTGATCACGGACGGAGGCGACGCACCCAATATCGTTCCGGAATTTGCTGAGGCGTACTACTACGTCAGGCATCCCGACCCGGCGGTCGCCGAGGCGCTGTTCGATCGAGTTGTACAAGCGGCGAACGCGGCAGCCATGGGCACAGATACGCGCATGGAAGTGGAAGTGATGCACGGCAACTATCCATTGCTACCAAACGATGTGCTGGCAAAACTGATGCACGCGAATCTCATCAACGAAGGTGGGATTAGCTACGACGCCGAGGAGCAGGCCTTCGCCGAGACAATCTACGCGACGCTGGGCGACGTGAAGCGACAGCTCGGCAGCGAAGGCGAGATTGCCGATTACGAATTCATTCAGCGCTTCGGCTCAACCGATGTTGGTGACGTTAGTTGGACGGTGCCAACCGTGGGACTGCGTACGGCCACCTGGGTTCCGGGCACGTCGGCCCATTCATGGCAGGCTGTCGCGGCGGGCGGCATGAGCATCGGCCACAAAGGCATGCTGCTCGCCGCCGAAGTGCTGGCGAAAACCGGGATTGAGCTGATGACGTCGCCAGAAGTGATCAAAGAAGCCTGGGCAGAGATGCACTCGCGTCAGGGTGAAGACTTCGAATATCGCGCGTTGCTCGGGGATCGAGACCCGCCACTGAACTATCGTCGCAGCGGCGGTTAGCCCGAGGGAGGTTCAGGCACTGTCGAGGCGCCTGAACCTTTGAGCCTGTCGGCCTAGAGCGTGGGGTTAACGAGCGTCTTCTTGCCAGTCGCCTGCTGCGCGTAGTCGTGCAAAACCTCCAGAGTCAGCGCATCCGCAAGAGACACTTCGCGGGTGTAACTGCTCGCAAAGGTCGTGTGGATCTCATCGGCGACTCGCTGACGAAGTTCCGCAACTTTCGCTGGACCGACTTTCTGCATAAACGGGGTCAACAACCAGCCACCGAGGCTCCACGCCATGCCGTAGCTACGCTTGAGAGTCGTCGCGCTTCGCTCCAGCCCGCCGTAGATGTAGACCTGCTTGTTCTGGGTCGAGCCGTAGCGGCTGTATTCGGGCATCGACGCGATCGCCGCGGCTTCCATGCTGCCGAGCAACTGGTCTGCGAGCAGGCCGCCACCCGTGGCATCAAATGCGAGGTAGGCCTTGCACTCCTGAATCGCGGTTTTCAGATCGCTGGTGAACGAATCCTGGCTGGAATCGCAAACATGCTTCGCGCCGAGGCTACGTAGCAGTTCCGCCTGTTCCGGCTTACGAACAACATTCACGAGGGGCACGTTATCGTTCAGGCAAATCTTCAGCAGCATCTGGCCGAGATTGGACGCAGCGGCGGTATGAACGAGGCCCTCGAAACCCTCCAGCTTCATGGTCTCAACCATGCCCAGCGCGGTGAGCGGGTTAACAAAACAGGACGCCGCATCGCGCGAGTTCACGCCTTCATTCATCGGCAATACTTGCTGCACATTGACCGTTACGTACTCGCCGTACATACCACCGCCACTCAGTGCACCGACGGTCTTGCCAAGCAATGCCTGGGCCGCATCCGAGCTGCCAGCAGCGATGACCACGCCGCCGCCTTCGTTACCGGGCGGCATCGCCTGGTCGTGACGAGCGCGCAATGCTGACAGCACGCCAGCAGAAATCGGAGCTGTTACGGTTGGGTTGTCAGCCGAGCCGCCTTGAACGGCTTTCGTGACGTCCGCCATAGCCAACAGCAAACCGAGATCAGAGGGGTTGATGGGCGACGCTTCAACGCGTATGAGCACTTCGTTGTCGCCTGGCGTTCTGACTGGCACATCGGCAATGGAGAGCTGAAGCTCGCCGCCGCTCGTGACCAGTGACTGTAGCTGCCTGCCGGATGTTGGAATGTCGCTCATGGTTGGATCCTATTATTGATGGTCGATATGTAGAGGTAATCAAAAAATTGTGCCAAGACACGCCTGCGTTGTTCGGGTTCACGCGATATCACTTGCATCCGCACCGGTGTCGGCCTGGACAGAGCGAGGCCCGAGGAATTCACTGAGCAGATCGATCACTCGATCAAAGTGGCTGAACTCGATCAGTGTGCCGGCTCCGGCAACCGATTGCAGCCGTCCATCCGGCGCGGTAGCCAGATAGCGCTTGAGCTCTCGCAAGTCTGACAGATCATCCTGATCACCGCGCCACGCGATCAGCGGGCAAGCGAGATCACCGATAGGTACTTCAGTCTGACCAACCAGATACGCGAGTTCATCGGATATGCCATAAGTGGACGTCTTAGTCGCGTCAATGGCCGACGCCACCGCATGATCATGCACGACCGCCCGGGTTTCCGGATCAATGTGATCGAGACCGACGCCGAACGCCATGCGCACGAAACGACGCCAGACAAAACGTCGAGATGGCAACGCGACGAGGCGCACGAACGATTCGATCAGCGATGGGCTACGAGCCATTCGCATGTAGTGCCGAACAAAGGGATTGGAACTTTCGGGGCCTGCGAGCGTAGGTTTGCCTTTGCGTGGGGCAAGGCCCATGACAACCGAGATCGCCACGCCCGAGCCGGCCAAATGCAGAGCGGTATGAAGCGCAAAGCGCACGCCCGACGCGCTGGAAACAAAGGCACAACGATCTATGTTCAGCGTCTGGAGCCAATGCTGGACATCCTCGGCGATGCACTGTGCCGAATAGGGGCGCTGTCGATCCGAACGCCCAAACCCGGGACGCTCAAGCGTCATATACGCGATGCCTGCGCGTTCGAGCATCGCATGCTGTTCTGTCAGCAGTAACGTGTGGCCCCAGCCGCTGTGCCAACTGACAACGGGCCGGCCAGCGGGGTCACCATAGACGCGGTAAGACAATTTCCGTCCGTCCGGGAGCGTGTGAGTCTGCCGTGGCAACATCATCGTCGCACTCGTGAGTGTCTGGCCACCCGCCGCAACATCCGCAGCCAGCTCCCGATCAAGCCACTGTCCAATCGCCGCCAGATCGCTCACAGCTTTGATCAACTCACCCTGCCGGTTAACGCCGAGCTTGTCGAAGATCGCTCGAACATGGGTCCGCACGGTATTAATGCTCGTGCCCATGTCCGCTGCGACTTCCTGGGGTGACAGACCGCCGCCGATGCGAAGTGCAACCGTGCTCTCCGTTTCGGTCAGCCCCCTGGCCCGAAGCCAGCCCACCGATTCATCGGTAAACGACAATCCGGGCAACAACAGGGAATAGCGTGCCGCTGCCGGTAGAGCTTCGGCAGATAAGCGGTCCGCTATCAGACGGCTGGGAGACAACAGACCAAGCACAATCTTGCCGAGACTACGAAACGGCACAATCACCGTCTCTCTGCCGCCGTCAACGTCGGCAAGGTAGGAAGAGATCGACTCAGCGCCCTCGGGACCGGGCCAGGTTGGATGTTCGCCTGAGTCGAGGGCAACGTTCAGCGGTTGTAGAACGGCGGTCGCCTGCGCGTTTGCGGACAAGACCCGACCGTCACCGTCCATGTGCAGAACGCCGAGCGGCGGTCGCCGCTCCGATTGCATCGGCGCGACGTCCTGGGCTAGCGATTCAATCGCATCAAGGTGCGGCGCGAGCAGGGCTGCCTCGAGTTCCAGCGGATCGAACTCGTCGGTCAGCGCGAGCCATTGCGCTTGCTGATCCAGCCAGGCAGCCGGATCCAATGCGAACTGGTACAAGCAGGCAATGGTTTTGCTGAGGGCTTCGGTTGTATGACTGGCAGTCGGCATCCGGCCAGTCTATCCAACCTGCGCATCCTATGTTGAGCGGATCAAACTGGTCTTAGTTCAGCCGAAGCTCGAACAGGTTCACTCGCTCGCCACCGTCTCGGTGTCGAACGGTGAGGCGGATCTGCCACTCCGGGCTACCAGCAAACTCGCTGGCAGCAATGAATCCGAGTGCGCCTTCGCCGTCGCTGGCCGACACTTTAGCCACGCGCCGCCAGCGCTGGGAGCCGGCTTTTGCGATCTCTAACTCGCCGCTCTTGAAACGATCGGCTGCCGCTTCGCCGATAACGCTTATTGCCGGCCGCCCGCCCTCGGTCACAACTTCCACTCGATCGATCTCAGCCAGGATGTAACGATCCTCATCAGCGGTGAGCGCAGCCGCAAGATTGACCAAGCCGAAGCCGGTTCGCCAGTCTCTGCCAGGCAGGTCGAGGTCTAGAGCGCTCTGGGTGACGACGCGGACAACCTCGGCTGCGCTGAGTGCGGGTCGCTGAGCCCAGACTTCTGCAACCACTCCAGCAACGATGGGAGCTGAAAATGACGTGCCTTCCGCGCGGTAGCTCTGGTTCGCCGTGCCACTAAACCCATCGCCAGCCTCATAGCTCGGCACCCGCAACACACGATTGAAGTCGGTCCGACGAGCACGTAGCGACTCAAGATCTACGCCCGGCGCGGTCAGCGTTAGGCCGGCTCCTCGATTGGAGAATGTTGAGCGCTCGCCGGAACGCCCGACGGAGCCAACGACAAGGGTTTGCCTTGAGGCCGAACCGGCCGGGCCAAAACCAGCAACATCGATACCCAGGTTACCGGCTGCCACGACCACCACAACCCCGCGCTCATCCGCGTAGCGCAATAGCGCCTTTTCGACGCCGAGAACCCCGTTTTGACCAAGGCTCAGATTGATAACCTGGGCGCCCGACTCGATGGCATATAGAAAAGCCCGGGCCATTGCATCGGGCGTGCCGTAGCCAGCGCTATTGAGCGTGCGCAGCGGCATGATCAGAACGTTGTTGGTGACGCCATCAATGCCAACACCGTTATCCACCGTGGCCGCGATCAACCCGGTCACAAACGTGCCGTGGCCTAGCGTGTCCCAGGGGTTGTTGTCGTTGTCGACGAAATCCCAGCCAATCAGGTCATCGATGTAGCCGTTGCCATCGTCGTCTTTGCCGTTCGGCAACTCGGTGCCATGCCGCCAGATACGCGACGGATCGATATCGGGGTGCGCGAAATCGAGGCCCGAATCGATGACCGCAACGATCACCGACTGACCGGGTGAGCGTTCGTCAACGCCAATGGACTCCAGCCACCAACTGCCATGTGCCGGCATGGGGGTGAGTACTGAGACCCAGAGCACACACGCGAGTCGCCATCGACAACGACCTACCATGGCCTCGCTCCCAGCTCACTGACCCACCCATGGGGGGAAGTCTTGAACTTGGCCAGCGGCAAGCTTGTCCAGAATCTGGGCATGTAGTCGAAGATGATGTCTTCCCTTAGATGCCTCATGACGCGCCGCCGTGCAGAACGACTGTGCGCCGCATTCATCTCGTTCAGATAGGTGCGCGCGTTGTGTTGAAGATCCGCGCTCACCCCGGGATGAGGGCCCGACAACATCCGCAAGCGCTGCATCGCGTCGTAGGTGATGTGGAACGCTTGCAGCTCGTTGGCGCCGCGAGCATGGGAGAATTCGTGCAACAGCGTGACGGCGGTGAACTTGGGCGTCATGCCGGCTTTGAGCTGTATCACCTGGTTGGCGACCGCACCGTTCTTTCCGACCCGGTGGTGGAAACCCTCAGCACTCAGGCCTGGATCGACGCTGATGACCGTCTTACCGGTTGAGTTAGACAGCCGCCGATACTTGTAGAGCCGCGACGTCATCGTTCGACTTGGGCTCGAAGGCGGCATAAGCAAAAACTTGTTGCTGCGGAAATCTTTCATGAACTCCTGTGCGACAGGCATGCCCCTGGCCGCCAATTTGCCGATGTGGTTAACCGCGTCGAGCAACTGGCTGTCGATGGATGTCGCGCTGAAGGGAACCGTGTCGGGCCGTACCGGCAGACCTGGGTCTGCGAACGCGTCACTCACGCTGGTCTGGTCCGCGCTGACTCTCGAGGGAGCGCGAGTTGGGCGTTCCGGTAGCAAGCGCTTCGCTGCATTCAAGCCAGCACCAAGCCCGGTGCTGATACCAGAGCTCAGCAGGTTGCTCGCAAGCGCCTTGCTGAAATCACCACCCGCCACACCGACATCGAGAGCAACCCCAACGGTCGTATCGACAGCCAAACCGGAGGCAAACTTCTTGGCACCTTTCAATGACGCCATGGTCGACATGCCACCGGCAATACGACCGACGCCGCCGCCAATTGCGCCAAACGCGAACGATTGCGCGAGCCCATCGGCGGTAACCTTGTTGCCTGTGGCCGCCGACACACCAATATCAACACCTACTGCCAAAGCGCCCTCGAGCTCCATCAGCAGCAGACCCTCCGCGGCAACCGGCAGCATCGGCGCCATCAGCAGCAACATGGCTCCCGATGCACCGTACTCGAGATTCCTCAAGAACTCGGGTTTCGGGTGATGTTCCTGAATACGCTCGATGAGCGCGCTGTAGTTTTCCGTTGAGTACCGCTGGTACTCAAGCATGGGCGCAGACTGGTAGTCGACGACGCCACCGGGCCGCCCCTCGAACAAGGTCATCCTCGAGAAGCTGTCAAAGCGCTGACCTTTCCCCGTGATTGGCATTCGAGTCGTCGTACCAGCGATGAACGGCTCCTCTCGCATTCCTTGCGTCCACGCGTCCTCTCCCGTGAAGTGTGGGGTTCTCAACACTCGCTTGAGGCGTCCCACCGGTTCGGAGACAAATGCCATATCGCCGCGCAAACCCTCATACAGATAGTAAGTCTTGAACTCAGCCGCCAGAGAGTCGTTCTCGCGCCGCTGCATCAAGAGAGTCTCGCCTGCGCTCGCGCCAGGAACGTATCTGGCCAGAGATTTCCATGCCGAATTCGCACCGGCACCCGGTTCGCGCGCGAGCTCCGCGATCAGATCGCGCTGCCAGTACAGAAGACGCATATCCTTGCGATCAAACGCCGTTCGGCTGATTCCTCTCAGACGGAACTCTTTGGCAACGATCCGACCGAGCGCGTCATAACGGATAAACAGTTCCTGCTCTCGTTGCCACTGCCGTGCCAGCTTGTCGACGATATGGGTAACGCGGTTACGGAAGTCGTAGCTGTATGTGAATTGCGAATCCTCGATGAGATTGCCATTGCCGTCGTATCGGTATGCCTGATTGGGGTGCAGGTAGTAGTTGTCGTAGGAAGCCGCCTGACCGACGATGTAATCGATGTCGTTAAAGTCCAGCCCAACCGCAGCGAGGTCAATCTGGGTGTTTGGCATAACCACCGAGGTTGCCGTATTCGATACCCTGCCCGCCGCATCTCGAGAGAACGAATCAACTCGCACCTCGGAGACGCGCCGAATATCTTCTTTGCTGAAGAAACCTTCCGATGAGACCGACGCAAATGACGTGGCGACACGGCTAAGACTGCCGTCGCGCGCGTAATCGTTGTGCTTAACCTGTGATTGATGCAGCCAGGGCTGAGTCACGAATTCGCGGGTGGAAATCTGCGTTTCTGATCGTACGATCCGGTCGTTGTCGTCGTAATGAAACCGATGTCTGCTGCGCTTGTTCGCACCAAAGGTGGACGAGACTGGGTAGAAGGTTTGCGCCGTGCTCTGCAGCCGACCCTTGTCGTAGAAGAGGTTGCCTTCCCAGCGCTTCGGCTCGCCAAGCACCGCGTCGTACAAGACCTTTGTAATCAGCCGTCGCTCCGCGTCGTAGGTTAGATCGCTGACATGGTCGCCCGCGTATCGCCCCGCAAGCCGGCCCGTTCCGCTGTACACGTAGGAGCCACTGGCGATCGTGCTCGGCCCGTCGATAGTCGTAATACGACCCAAAGCATCCGTAATGTAAGTGACCTTGGCCGGACCAGCGAGCTCTGGAAAGGTCAGCGTTCTGCTGCGATTACGGCTCGATGTCGAGGTTGCCGTCTGCACGTCTCCATTCAGCCCTTGTTTGTCGGCGATCAGCAAACCGAGTCCGTCGTACTCGCGCTCGACCGTAATGTTCTGAGTCGCGCCCGAGCCCGCAAAGACAACCCGCCCCAGACCATCGTGGCGGAAGCGTTCCAGTTCCGTTGAGGTCTCGGCCGCAACCAACAATCCAGTGGGCCCAAACGTGTTTTGAACGGTCAGGCCATTACCATCCGTTACGGCAACAGGATTACCGAGCACATCGTAGCGCGACGTAACAGTCGACCCCGATCCGACGATCTTGGTCACCCGCCCCATCTCGTCGTACTCTCTGGTTTCTTTTCCTGACGGTGAGTCAATCCGCTCGACAAGGCCAAGCGAGTTGTAAGTCAGAGTGGTCTCAGAGCCATTCAAGCTGAAAAACGTAGGCTTACCGACCGCGTGATACCGAACGGCTTTGCGTCCGGTCCTTGGATTCACTTCACAACGCAGGTCGTGTGCGCTGTTCCAGCACAAGCGGGTGACCAACATGTCCTGGGTTTTCTTAACCATGTGGCCAAAGAGGTTGTACTCAAACGCTGTGGTGTACCGCTTCGGGTTCGTCGTGAATGACCTCTTCAGCGGGTCCCAGGATTGCTCCTGCTCAACCTCGACCAGCTTCGATACGAGTCCATCCGACGTGTACTCCATCAGCAACTCGTTGCCTACCGGATCGACAACCCGAACCGGCTGGCCTTCGCTGTCTCGCTCAGTAAGCGTGACGACATCGCGCCCAACCTGCTCACGCACAACCGCGCCCGACATGTCATAGAAAAACCGGGTAACGACGTCGCCGTAACCGCCATTGAGGCTCGACTCCGCCATCTCAATCGGCTTGTGGTGCTCATCAACCTTGATGCGAATGTGCTGGAGCGTTCGACGGCTGCCGTCTACCGCGCCCGTAACCCCTTCGGCTCGGCGCTCGATCAGATTGTCAGCGGCGTCAAAGCGCTGGTGAAAGTGAGTGTCCAGTGGGTCGACGATAAGCGTTCGCCGGTCCAAACCGTCATAGCCGTAAAGAGTGCCGTTACCCTCCGCGTCAAATTCGTACGTGCGATTGCCGTTGTCGTCATAGCCATACTCGTTGATCACTGGACCCGACTGAGTTTTCACCAATCGATCAAAACCGTCGTAGGTATTCGCAACTGTTGCGCCTTCGGTCTGAAACGACAGCTCGCCGCCGGCTGCATTGAACGTCCGCGCAATCGTTCGTGTTATGTTTCCGGACACATGCCGTTCGCGAATCGCTCGATTCAGCACGTCGTACTCGATCTCTTCACTCACGTTACTCAAAGAGGCTTTGTCGACGCCGGATACGTTGGCGAACAGGTCTTTGACCTGCCGACTTGCGCTCGTTCGATTGAGATTCGCATCGTACGCGTAGCTCGACACGACACGAGCGCCGGTGGGGTCTTCGATAAGTTGAGTCGGCAGGTCGCGCAGATCAACCTGATACCGCAATACGAGCCCGGACGGCCTCACCTCCTCAACGACATTGCCCCGCTCGTCGCGTCGAAAGGCCTGCCGAGCACCCAGTGAATTGGTGATACCCACCAGCGCGCCATTGCCATCGTAGGCATAGCTCGACGAGGCGCCCGTGGGATCTCTCTCCACAATCTTGTGACCGTCTTTGTCATAACCGAAGGTCACCGTGAAGCCCGACTCCTTGTCACCGTCCGCGTTGGTCCTATCGGAGAGTTGTATTTCTGCCGGCCGGCCATAGAAGCCAGGCCGGTCGTACTTGTAGGTATGTCGAGTCGTATTCCCTCGACCGTCTGTTTGGCTCGTGACCTGGTTGTACAGCGGCTCGTACTCGATCGTCTCCGCGATCGAATCGACATCGTCATCCGGCTGGTTACTAACCCGCGTCACGCTCTTCAGGAAGCCTTCAGAGAGTGGGTTCCTGTACGTGGTCTTCTGATCAAACAGGTTCTGCATCGGCGCCTCGGGAATTTGCACCGGCGCCCCTCGGCCGTAGTACTCAAAGCGGACTTCGTTGCCCAGAGGCCGTCTGACCAGCACAACCTGGCCGGCGGTGTTATGAGCAAAACGAGTGGTCAGAGTCTCACCATCGGCCTTCCGGGCAACCTCCGCCGCAACCGTGCCAGACGCCTTCTTGTCGAGCTGATAACTCACCTCGGTCCCACCAGGATTGGTCACTACCGTCTTCGTCGACGATGGATACTTAACCCCATAGGCAAAGCCGCCGTGGATCTGCGCACTGACCTTACCCCCGGTGTAGTTCATCACCAGGTACGGCTTCTGACGCCCCCCAACAGGTTGCCAGGCCGTACGGACCAGGTGTTTGGCGTCACCATCGGCGGCATAGCTGAAACCGTACGTGGCGGAGTGGCCGCCCATGTTTCGCTCGATAGACTCGAGCTGAGATTGCGCTGAATGGCCAAATTTGACGGTTCGTGACCAGGGATCGATGACCTGCGTGAACAGCGGCACTGGCGCGCACGCGTTGCTCTTCACGCCACCGCGAAACCACGTCAAAAACGGTGCGCACTCAAAGCTCCGATCCGCCTTAACAACATACTCTCGCTTAGACGCATCGCGAATCTTAGTGAGCACCGGATTGTGGGTCAGAGGGTTGATCGCCCCTGCGTACTCGAGGGTCGTTTCGTGACCGAAGCGGTCAAGCACTGCAATGTTCTGGCCACGACAGTTGAAGACATACTGATCGTGATCGGGGGTGCGCAAGACATAGAACAGCGCTTCGCCGTGTTCGGTGTCTACGTTCGGGTGATTCGCAAACGGGTGTTTCGTCGGGTCCGCTTCGAGTCCCATCTCGCCCCGCGGTTTAACCGCGATGTAGCGCTGAATCTCATGCATGGCCCCGGGAGGCGACACGAACGTCGTGATGTGCGCCTTAAACGGCGTTTTCACGCCGAAGTTCAGTACGTCGTGAACCTCCTTCGAGGCGCCCTGATAGCTGTCCAGACGGCCGTAACCATCGGCGTAGCTGATTCGAGCATCACCGAAAAGCGGTTCGACCTTGAGGCCTTCGCGTTCCTCGGTGAAGGCTTCAACCGTGATGCGACGATCAAGATTGAGCTGCCAACGATGTCCCAGGTTGCCACCCTGAGCCGTTTCCATATGACCGGCATAAGTCCGCTCGATAACGACGTCGTGCCCAAGCGACGTCACGTGCAGATCCGTTTCAGTCTGCAGCCATCGCCCCGAGCCGAGCTGTAGGCCTAGCGCGCCTATCGCAGGGCTATGCCTGGAGGACGCGGGTTCGTTACTGTTTTCAGCAGAGAGATACTCGCGCGTGACCGGTGTGAGGATCTCGTTATCTCGAATGGTGCAATACAACGGCTCTTCTTCGTCATCCTCTTCTTCCCCAGGCGGCACGCTCGGCGGGATTCCGCCGCCAGGGAACAAGTGAATGTCCTCGTCTTCCTCGCTGCCGCCAGGCGGGCGAGTGGTGGTGCTACCGCCAGAGCTGCGCACCACTGTGGTCTGAGTCGTGCACTGGTCGATCTCCTCGACAATCACGGTATCGCCAATTTCCCCGGCTGGCACAGTCACGGTGCCACCGTCGATCGTTCCAACACCCGCCGCGCCCGTCGCCTCATCGGTCACGATCAGCTCAAAGGCGCCACCGGCAACCAGGTAGTAGACCGGACCCTTCGCATCTTGCTCGGTCCACTGGGTCACCGTGCCTTCGATCAGTTGCTCAGGGGTGTAGCGATCGGGTGCTCGAACCAGAACGCCAGCCTGCTCAGACAGCTCGGCTCGCGCATCTGCCTTCGCGTGGGCAAGCCGGCTGCGCCAACGCTCGTTGAACTCGCGTTCGAAGAATCCGTCCTCCTGGTCCGTCTCTTCGTCTTCGCTCTGTTGCGCGCCATAGCAGCCGGGTATCTCGTTGAGCTCAACCGAGAGTATCTCCAACGAGGGCAGTCGCCGATCTTCTATCGCGGTAATGCCTCGAATTGTCAGCGCATCGTCGGCACGGGCCGCAGGGAACTAAACGATGCAACCACGAACGCTCGGCGGCAGCGGCGTGGTTGCCAGCAGTTCAGCGACATTGACCAGGTCTGGGGCAAGCTCGCAGCTGTCGATGACGGCCACGGCGATCGGAACATCCGCAAGCCTCTCGGTGCGCTTGGCCTCGACGGGGGCCGCGGCCATGACGGCTAGAAAGAAAGCCAGCGATGCGACGACCGCGACAACGCGATGGTTAAACCCGTCGCCGTGCCTCCTGCGTGGTCGTCTCATCACTGTTCGGTATCTCCCGTCGCGCTATTGACTACCGCCGAGCGAGGCTCGAACGGTAAGGGAGAAGCGCGTATCAAACGCCGAGGCCAGATCAACGGTCGAGGTTCGGTTGTCGACGAACAGGTCGTCACCGCTTTGGTTGATCGTGGGGTCCGGCGCTTGGTGGTAGTCGAAGTAGTAGCCAGCGTCGATGCGAATCCGGTCGCTCGCGTTCACATACAGACCAACACCGCCGTACGCAGCCAGCGACGTTTCACTCACAGATTCACTGACGCTGGTGCCACCGGCCGGTGTAAACACGGTGACGTCCTGACGCAGATCGACACTGCTGTCGCTGTACTGTAGCGCCAGCCCGAGCCTGGTCTGAAGTCCCCAGCGATCGTTGAACGGCAGGGCATAGTCGCCGCCGGCGCGAAGCTGGTAGTACTTGTTCTCAAAATCGAGATCGCTGCGTGTGTTAACCCCTTCGAGACCAGGCGTCACGAATGCATCCCAACTGCGTTGGCTCACATCGAGAGAGCCGAGCGTGAGGCCAACGTGGGGCATGAACACTCCGTTTCCTGGTGCATCCCAGGAACAGGGCCACGAAAACTCGAGATTCACCCTCTCGGCTTCATAGTCGAGTTCGTTAACGGTATTGATGCCGGTGTCGCAACAGGCTCCCGTGGAGCCATTCGGATCGCCGTTCAAGAAGTTGTCGTTGACGATCGCGAACTGGCCTGTGCCCGATGGGATGTCACGGCCGTAGCGATCATCGCCTTGCCACTGCTCGTAGTCGGCGCGGATGCCACCAATCGCGACCGGTATCTCAAAGCCAATACTGAAGCCATCGGTATCCACTGAGTCGTCGCTGCTCGCGATGGCAAACTCGCCGTCGCCAGTAAGCTCGACCGCGTGGCTGGTGTAGTCGCCCCACTCCGAATCACCACCGCCGGTATAGCCAATCCTGATGGAAGGGCCGCGGGGAATCATGCCGGTGATATCGGGTATGAAGCCCGGCACGCTCGTCTCCGGAATTCGGTGGCTGCGGCTACCGCCAGGAATGTGGTAATCCCGGCCGCCGACTGTCAGCGTTCCTGAGCTCGCGTCGCCGTCAAACATCAGAGTGACGACCAGGTCATCACCCTCGTCACGCGCTTCAAACGGTATCGCTTGGCCCGAGTCGGTCACAAAACTGATGCTCTGGCCAGCGTTTCCTGCTCCGCCTGGCACCACAACATCTTTCGCCACCGCCCAGCTCAAGTGGGCGGCAAACATACTTGCTGCCAGTAGCAGCACTCGTGTCAGCCTCATCGCTCTACTCCCGTGATTCGGCCGGAACGGCCAAAGCTGACAACGAAGCTTAAGCACATCTAGCTGCGCGTCATCATCAATATTGATGAGGCAGCCTAAGGTCTGCGACACTCCCTCTCGCGCACAGTTAATTCAAGGTCATTAGCATGAGTTCAAACGCGACGAACGCGATCAGCCAACGCCGGGTTGCCACCAACGGAATAGAACTGAACGTCGCGGAACAAGGCCGCGGTCCGCTCGTCCTTCTTTTGCACGGTTTCCCCGAATCCTGGTACTCGTGGCGCCACCAGTTCCAGCCATTGGCTGATGCCGGCTATCACGCCGTCGCTCCGGACATGCGCGGCTACGGCAAGAGCGACGCACCGGAGGCGATAGACGCCTATAACCAGGTCGAAGTCGTGAACGACATCATTGGCCTGATAGACGCACTGGGCTATGACGATGCTGTCGTCATCGGGCACGACTGGGGCGCTCCGACCGCCTGGGCCTGCGCGCTGAATCATCCGGACAAGGTACGTGCGGTCGGCGCGCTGTCAGTGCCGTTTTCACAACGCTCTCCGGTGCAACCGATGCCTGCCCTGCGAGCAATCTTTGAAGGCCAGTTCTTCTACCAGATCTATTTCTTTGAGCCCGGCGTCGCCGAGGCAGAGTTTGAGGCAGACATCCGAACGGCACTAAAGAAGTTTCTGGTCCTCGGAGCCGGCGGAACAGACCTATCCACTCTCCCCGCCAAAGGCCCAGATGACGACATGTTTACCGGCTTGCCCAACCCGGATGAGCTGCCCGTCTGGCTCGAAGAGGCCGACCTGGATTTCTACACCGCCGAGTTCACGCGTTCCGGCATGCGTGGGCCACTGAACTACTACCGCAACCATGACCTGACCTGGGAGCTGACCAAAGACGCCCCTACCCACATACGCCAGCCAGCGATGTTTGTCGCCGGTGCTGCCGACGGTGTCATCATGATGGCGGCTGAAGCGTTAAAAGCCATGCCGGAGTTTGTCACCGACCTGCGTATCAACCATCTGATCCCGGAGATCGGACACTGGACTCAGCAGGAAGCACCGGATGAAGTGAACGCAAAACTTCTCGCGTTTCTCGCGGACATCGATTCGGCGTCGCGTTAATCGATTCGTTAACTGTTGCGATAACCCAAGGGCTCACGTTTTCACGACTTCAATTCAGGCACTCTCTTCGCCATGAGTAACAATACGATCATCGTCGGCAGCGGTATTGCCGGCATGTGTACCGCGCTGGCGCTGGCCACTCGCGGCAATCAGGTCACCGTCATCGAGCGGGACACCCCGCCACCCCAGGGTGACGCGGACCAGGCGTTCTTCGAATGGCCACGACGGGGCGCGACGCAGTTTCGCCATCCGCACGCGTTTCTTGGCCTGATGTGCAACCTGCTGCAGGACAACTACCCAGACCTTCTCGAGCAGTTCTACGCGGCGGGCGCACGCCGAGTGGACTTCGAAGACATGCTGTCCGCAGAGCTGGAAGGCAGTTACACACCTGAGCCAGGCGACGAGAAACTGTGGGTTCTGATGTGTCGCCGCGCGACGATTGAAACGGTACTCCGTCGCTACGTTGCAGGCCTGCCCAACATTTCGATCATCAACCACCTGCACATCGACGGCATACAGGCAGAACAATCCGATGGGCAACTCACGATTACCGGGCTCAAGGTTCGCCGGGACTGCCAGGAAGCACACGGCGAGCTCATAACTGGCGATGTGATCATTGACGCCTGTGGCCGCAGCAGTCGCTTTGCGCGTTGGTTCGCTGAGTTCGGCGTGGATGTAGAAGAAGAAAACGACGACGCTGAGATTCTGTACTACACCCGGCACTACAAGCGCCGCCCTGGCGTCGAAGAACCACCCCGAGGCGGCAAAGATCGAGCCGCAGGCGATCTGGGCTATATCAAGTACGGCGTTTTCCCAGGCGACAACGGCAACTTCGCCATCATCGTGTGCGTTCACAACATTGAGCAGGCCTTGCTCGATGGCATTCGAGATCCAAATAAGTTTGACGATATCTGCCGATCTATTCCTGGCCTTGCGCCCTGGCTAGCGGAGGGCTGTGTCGACGCGACGACCGCGCCATTCGGCATCGGCAATATCCACGCGGTATGGCGCCACTACGTGCGCGAAGACAAGCCGCTGATCCGCAACTTCTTCGCGGTGGGTGACGCTGCCCTGCGCACGAACCCACTCTACGGACGCGGCTGTAGCACCGGAATCCTGCACGCACACATACTCGCCGACGTGCTTGCTGAAACGTCGGACCCAACCGAGCGAGCTCTGCAGTTCAACCAACGCACAGAAGACGAGATTCGCCCTATCTTCGCAGCATCTCTGTCGGAAGATCGCAACGGCATCCGTCGATCACTTGCAGCCGCCGAGGGCGAGCTACTGGAGAAACCAGACTCCTTCAAGAAGTGGTTTGCCATGGCCTTTGGCGATGCGCTTGCGGCCGCCGCGCGCTACAACCTGCACGTCCTGCGGGGAATGATGCGCACCGTCAACTTGCTCGAGAAGCCTGGTGCTTTCCTCGAGGACTGGCGGACACGCGCAATCATCTTCGGTTACATGCTCCGTGGTCGGCGGCGCAACGCCGTGGCGCGTATTCAACGCGGCCCGACCCGGGACGAAATGCTGGAGCTGGTCAGCACCGAGTAAACCCTTCCCCGCCACAGGCTTTCGCCTCAAATCTCTAGTCAGTTTCCACGAGGCGCGGGCACTCAGTGCGTTGATATCATCGGCCGACAACTATCTTCACGATCGGCTCCACACGATTGAGCGGGTACGAGTCCTTTTCAGAAAAGCAGTCAGGAAAACAGTCATGAACACAGCCGTAAAGAGTGCAGGCACCGCCCAGCAGGCGGCAGAGCACATCGACATTCTCATCGTCGGTGCCGGAATATCGGGCATCGATGCTGCCTACCACGTTCGTAAGCACCTGCCTGGCCGAAGCATCGCTCTGCTCGAAACCCAGGAGACGTTCGGCGGCACCTGGAACACCCACAAGTATCCGGGCATCCGCTCAGACAGCGATCTGTACACGTTCGGTTTCAAGTGGAAGCCCTGGGTCGATGACCCGATCGCCAGCTCGGAAAAGATCATCCGCTACCTGGACGAAGCGCTCGATGAGAACAATCTTCGCCAGTACATCCGTTACCAACACCGAGTAAGCAAATCCAGCTGGTCCAGTGAAGACAAGCTTTGGACGGTTGTAGTCGACGATTTGAGTACGGGTGAGTCAAAGGTTATCACCACCAACTTTCTATGGATGTGCCAGGGCTACTACAAGCACGAAGAACCGTACACGCCCGAATGGCCAGGGATGGATCAATACGAGGGGAAAATCGTTCACCCGCAGCAGTGGCCGACGGATCTCGACTACAGCGACATGAACGTTCTCGTCATCGGCTCTGGCGCAACCGCTGCGACGATCGTTCCGGCGATGGCCGGCAAGTGCAAACACATCACCATGTTGCAGCGCTCGCCGACCTACTTCGCACCCAACCCCAACAGTAACGAACTCGCGGACACGCTGCGCACGCTAGACATTCCCGACGAGTGGACACACGAGATCGTGCGCAAGAAGATCCTGCTCGATCAGGAGGAAATCACCCGCCGCTCCTTCGAAGAACCCGAGGCGCTGAAAACAGAATTGCTCGACGTCGCTCGCGAGTTCCTCGGTCCAGACTTCGACATCGCCAAACACTTCACACCGAAGTATCG
>CAYGQC010000041.1:0-3875 GCA_964351875.1 uncultured Pseudomonadales bacterium | reverse complement strand
TATCGACCCTGGCAGCAGCGCCTGGCGTTCATTCCAGACGGCGATCTGTTCACCGGCATCGCGCAGGGACTGGCGAGTGTGGTAACCGACGAGATCGACACCTTCACCAAAGAAGGTGTTCGCACCAAATCCGGAGAAGAGCTGAAGGCCGACCTGATTATCACGGCGACCGGCTTCAACCTGCTCGTGCTCGGCGGCATCGAATTTGATGTCGATGGCAAGCCGGTCGATCTCGCCGACACCGTCACCTACCGAGGCATGATGTTTACGGGCGTGCCGAACCTCGCCTGGGTGTTTGGCTATTTCCGTGCCAGCTGGACGCTTCGAGCAGACCTCATCTCGGAGCTGTTAATGCGAATGTTCTCGCATATGGACAGCATTGGTTCGACGGTCGTCACACCAGAGCTGCGCCCGGAAGACAGCAATATGCACATCAAACCCTGGATCGACGGGGACAACTTCAACCCCGGCTACCTCACCCGCGGGTTGCACTTGATGCCGAAACAGGGAGACATCGAGCCTTGGGTCTTCAGCCAGGACTACTGGAGCGAGAAGGACATCTTCCCGGCCGCAGATCTCGAAGACGGCGCGCTGCGTTACACCTAATTACGCGGCGGGAACTGCCCGAGCATCACTGCTGACAAACCCTGTCAGCAGTGATGGCTGATACTCTTCGTCGACTTGGATATCTCGATGGAGAACGAATAATGACTGACCAAAACGCCGAGGCTGCGCCAGCTGAGAAACTTGCCGGTAGCTGTCTGTGCAACGCCGTGACATTCACCGCGACTGGCGTGCAGACACACGTCCACGCCTGCCATTGTTCAACCTGCCGAAACTGGTCCGGCTCCGCCGCACTCGCCGCCTCAGTTGAGTCGATTACGTTTGCTGGCGAAGAGAACATAACGCGCTTCCGATCTTCCGATTGGGCAGAACGCGGATTCTGCAGCAAATGCGGCAGCAATCTCTTTTACCACATGATTGAACCGAGCCAGTACATCGTATGGTCCGGCACGTTCGATGATCAGAGCCCGTTCACGTTAACCGGCGAGATTTACATCGACGAGAAACCGCAAGGCTACGACTTCGCAGGCGAGCACCCACGACTGACGGGGGCCGAGTTCATGGCATCTATGGGCATTCCCGAGGGAGGCTGATAGCCGGGCTACTTTGGGAGCCAGCGGGTTAACGCCTCAATCAGGTCAGTCCGTCGCAACGGTTTGGCCATCAGATCGTTCATGCCCGCCTCCAGGCACTGCTCGCGAGCATCACCAAGAACGGCTGCAGTCAGCGCGAGGATAGGTACGCTCGCGCGCCAGTCTTCGCTGGCGCGCAGTACCCGCGTCGCCTCGTAACCATCGATGACCGGCATCTGACAGTCCATTAGGACCAGATCAAACTCCTGCTCGTCTGCAGCCTGCAACGCGTCCTGCCCGTCACTCGCCAGGGTCACGGCCAAACCGAGCTTACGCAGATGTGCCTGGGCGATGGTTCGGTTGGTTTCGTTGTCGTCGACAACCAACACTCGCCCAGTGAGCGCATCTTCCGTGGCAGCCGCCACTAAGCCATCACCAGATGCGGCCACGAGCGGCGCCTCGCGCAACGGCAGCGTAACGGTGAACGTACTGCCTTCTCCAAGAAGGCTATCCGCGCTAATCGTGCCAGACATCAGCTCGACGACGCGCTGCACAATCGCAAGCCCGAGCCCGGTCCCCTCAACCGCTCGCGAGCGCGAAACGTTAGCCCGTTCGAACGCACCAAAGACTCGCGAGAGCGCCTCGGCATCCATGCCTTCTCCGGTATCGACAACAGCTAGCTCAATCGTATGTCGATCGCGCGAGACGCCAGCGGTACACGTGATGCGTCCGGCATCGGTGAACTTCACAGCGTTACCGAGGACGTTATAGAGAATCTGGTTGAGTCGAACAGGATCCGACAGGAAGGCAGACGGGACGTCAGAGCCAATCTGGAAATCGAGTTGCACTGGCCGGTCACGCAGCTGCGGTTCAAACAAGCGCCTCAAGTCACCGAAGATCGCCCGCAAATCCACCGGCCCTTCGTCCAGCGAGAAGTGGCCAGCCTCGATGCGCGCGATGTCCAAGGTGTCGTTGATCAGCCTGAGCAGCGTTTCGGCAGAACGATCAACGGTGTGCAGCATCTGCCGTTGCTCACCGTCGAGGTTGGTTTCACGCAGCAATTCAACCATCCCCACAACACCGTTCATCGGCGTGCGGATCTCGTGGCTCATCGTGGACAGAAACTGCGACTTCGCCTTGGACGCGGCAAGCGCCTGCTCTTTCGCCTCGGTGAGGTCCTTGTTCTTACGACGCAGTTTGGCCGCCATGGCCATCGCTTGTTCAAGAGAGCGGTTGAGTTGCTGCATCGCCAGCAGAAAGTCGAAGGTTGGCTCGTGACTCGGGTAATCCAGAACATCCAAGCCAACATCTTTAACCTGGTCGAAGTCTGCCAACCACGGCGCGCAGACGAACAGCCAGCCCGGCTGCAGGTCATACCAGCCCCCGCGCAGTTTGATGTCTGATCCCGCCACACTCGCAACACATTGTCGATTGAGGAGTTCCGGCATTTTGGCTGGTAGAACAGCCAGCGAAGACGGCCGGGTCAAATCAAGCTGATCATCGAGAGGCAAATCCAGCGCAAACAGATTCAATTTCGCGAGCGACGGACCGACGTGTCTCAGTACACAGCTTTCATCGAGGCTCAGATGAAAGGGAGCAATACGATCGAGAAGCGCCGGCAACATGGCCTACGGTCGATCCAGAATATCGACACGGAAACGAGCGTTCGCACCAGCGTCCGTGTCCTGGGACGACAGCATTGTCACTTTAACGCTTCGCGAATACTTCTCACCGAGCCCTTCAAGCAGGCCCTGCACCATAGACGACAGCCCCTGGCGGTGGCTCGTATAGCCGATCTCAAACGTCGTGGCAGACAGTTCATCGACAACAAATTCTGGGGGGCGCAACTGCGGCATGGCCGCCACAACTCGGGCGTGCATGTCATCTCCAAGCCGTCGCAGAAACACCTCCAGGGTGTCGCCCATCATATCCACCAGGCTGCCGTAGCCTTCTTCGGCGGTGAACTGAATCCAATGTTTGCCGAAGCCTTCGAGAATCTGCTGAGCCGGCACGTCTAACTTGCGCGACGCAACGCTCACGAGAGCATAGGTGTCAGCATCGTCGTAGGAGTGCATGCTGATGAACTCATCATCGACACCCGCTTCTTCGGCTATCGCCTCCCAAGTCTGCTCGTCAAAATTCGCGAGCACCATGCCGCGTATGGCTTCGTTGACTAACCCGTACATCCCAACTCCTCACCACGGCCGCGGTTGCGGCCTGTAAGGATCAGTGTAGTGGGTCAATCGCAGCCGGTAGCGTCAGCCTCTCGGGCCAAAAAACAGCCAGATGATGAATCCGAGGATTGGCAGGATCAGTATGAGTACGATCCAGAACACCTTACTTCCGGTTGAGGCTCTGCTTTGGACAATTTTGACCAATGCCCATACCCAAAGAATTAGCCCGATGAAGCCCAGTAGGCCGCCTACTTCCAACACGTGTGATCTCCTCAGTTAGTCGAGCTCGAGCGTGGCCATATATGCCAATTAATGGCTTGAAGCGCTAACTTTACCGGCCAAAACATCGAGTTTGTCGACGATACGGGAGAAATTGCAAACCGTGTGCCACAGCCAGTAGGAAGCGACGTAAGCAGACAGAAGTCGTATCCAGTGTCAGCGTCCCGGCATGAGGCCGAGCGGCACTGAAACACCTCGATCCACGCCGCCGCTCGCGAACGCGCCGGCAGCGATCTCCATGGGCTGGATTGAAGAGGAGTGAGTACCTTCGTGGACACAGACCCGC
>CAYGQC010000040.1:15236-25997 GCA_964351875.1 uncultured Pseudomonadales bacterium | reverse complement strand
CCACCGCCACCGCCACCGCCAGAGTCGTCTCCACCACCGCCGGAGTCGTGGGAGGCGAGTTTCTGCCCGCGCTCAACTTCGAGTACGCCGCCAATAGCCTGGCCGTTGCCACCGACCATAGACTTAATCCAGAGCCGATCCGGTTGGGTTGGGTCTGCCAGCAGCATGAAGATTTCGCGTCCGAGCAGATCATCCCCGTCAGCGTTAAACGTCAGCAAACTCAGGATCGGCAGCATACGGTTGTCGAACTGAACGGCGAATGTGTAGTCCCTGGCTTCAGGTGGCAGCGCGTCCTTGTTGATCATCATGTCAGCAAGGTTTGTGCGGCCGATACGTTCTCCGATTCCGAAAGCCGGCGTGCCGTCAGTGGTTGCCCAGACGCCGCCGAGCTTGTCGATATCCAGCGCCCGCGCGCCGTCGAAGCCGGCTGCTACGTTCATCTGCGGCGACACGCCGTTGATGGACGTCTTGGCAACAGATATCTCGCCGGACAGGTTCTCGGCGATAGCCCAGGTGGTGTACTGGCCGTTGGGCACCTCACTCATAATCAGTTCGAGACCGTCCTTCCAGGCCATGGTTGCGCCGGCCTTCAATGACGTGTCGTCGTCACCATCGGGGATGAACTCGTAGAGCAGCGTTACCTCGTCGGCTGGCTTAGGCTCGATGCCTCTTGGCACGACGCGGCCGTCCTTCATTTCCACCAGCAGCGCGACTCCGTCAGCCTTCCAGGTCAGCATGTTGAAGGTGATGATCGCCCGGTGTTTGCCGAGTTCACCGCTCGCGTAGTCGGCGAGAATAGCGATGCTGAGGCCCTCGCCGCGCTGAATCTCGGTTGAATCGATGGTGGCAAAGCCAGCGTGTTCACCGTTGCTGATGGTGTACGTCGCCGGCGACACCTCCATCTCCATACGCGCCGTGTTGCCTTTGAAACTTGGCATGATCAGCTCGGCGGTATCGCCGGACGCCGCAAGCTTCTCGGCCGTAAAGCGTGTGTCGGTCATATAGCCTTTGCTGAGGATCAGGTGGCCTTTGTCCTCGGGGCTGTACTGGCCGGTCCGTGCTTGTACCCAAAGCAGATTGCTGCCCTGAACTTTCAGCCGAAGCGTGGTGTTGTCGAGCATCGACGTGGTCGGCGCGGGCTGCCCGGTTGTCGAATCGACGTATTGAAACAGGGTTATCTCCGGTGCTTTCGAAGTCCGGCTCTGCTCCGAGTGCAGGGCGCGCAGCAGTCGCGTCCAGCTACTGTCACCGCCAAATTGCGTATCAAGATACGCCGGGTTGAATGTCGCCTCGCTAGGCGGCGCATAGATGGATAGCCCGTGGCTCAGCCGGTGCCGGTCGGACGCGTGGTTGTCAATGATGGCGGAATCCATCGCCTCAACCAGATCGCGGAACTCGTCTTCTGCGGGAAACGTCTTTCCCATGGCCAAGCGTGCGCGCTTTAAAAGGTCGAGGAGATCCGAACTCGACAGCGATGATCTGTCCTCTCGTCGGTTCGCGTCCTTACCCCTGGGGTT
Source organism: uncultured Pseudomonadales bacterium (assembly GCA_964351875.1). Classification (GTDB taxonomy): domain Bacteria; phylum Pseudomonadota; class Gammaproteobacteria; order Pseudomonadales; family Azotimanducaceae; genus JANSWO01. The sequence continues at coordinate 24,480 of CAYGQC010000040.1, read as the reverse complement.
AAAGCTGTCTGCCCAGAACACGGAGCGCGCCAGTGCTGTCCAGGTGGTGCTGGTGGTTGGGCCAACGCTTTCGGCAAAGCTGTCGAGCGTTTCTCTAATGCGGGCGACTTTGGAGAGATCGATGGCCGATTGGGTCGCGATGCGCTCGTCAGCCTCTTCCGTGAAATCGGCGTAGCGACGAACAATGTTCTGCGCGAGTCGACGCGGACCGGCGGTCGCCTTGCCGAACTCGGGCAGCAGCGCGTCGTAGGGCCAGCCGTAGCCCGGTTCGGTTGCCTGGGATGCCACCATGTAGTCGGCGAAGTCGGCGACTTCGTACGCGATTTCGAGCTGCGCCATCAGGCACATGTCGAAGCCGATGAGATCGAGTTTGTTGCCGGCTGGAATGGCGTTAGACAACGCCTCGCGAAGCTCCGGTAGCGACAGGTTGTCATGCGCGCCGTCGGGTCCAGCGTCCTCGTCGTCAGCCATACCCTGCCAGCCGCCGCCGTGGTCCCACATCACCAGGCCATAGCGCTGTGCCGGGTAGTTGCTGGTGGCGAACTCGATCAGCTTTTGAACGTGGATCGGATCGCCGGTGTTTATCTCGCCGAGGTTCAACAGCACTTCGGAGGCCAGCACACCGCTTTGCTGGTCGGGCCGCATGCGCAACACCCGTGCGTCGCTCCAGTCGCCCATTCCCTCGGCGTATTCTTTTGATCGATCGATTAGGACAATAACCTCGACACCGGACGCCGGCATGCCGGCCTCGATCTCGTCGAGGTCGACCAGCGCGGCTTCCTCCAGATTGTTGTCCGCGGCGATGTACACCATGAGTGTCCAGTCGGCGGTGTCTGCTGCGCTGGCGCTAAGGCAGAGCCCGGCAAACAGCACGACCAGCAACTTTGCCAACAGGCGACTTGGAGAGAGGTGACTCATGGTGAATGCTCCGGATCAGTGCTTCAGGTGGACAGTGCGTCGAGGTGGCCCTGGGCCGCATCATCGCCTTCACTGGCAGCCATCTGCAGCCATGACCGAGCGGCGGCGATATCCTTCGGAATACCGTTACCGTCCTTGAGAAGAAGCGCCAGTTGCACCATTGCTCCGGTATTGCCCTGGTCAGCGCTCGCCCAGTACCAGCGAGCCGCTTGCTCCAGGTTTTGCTCGATGCCATCGCCGTTGGCTAACATCACACCGAGATTGAATTGCGCGGTGCTGTCGCCGCCTTCGGCGGCAAAGCGGAAGTGCTCGACGGCTTTCTTGTCATCTTTATCAACACCGCCTTCGGACATCACATAGAAGTAGCCGAGTTGGCCGTGCGCGAGCAGGTTGCCTTTCTGTGCAGCCTGCTCGTACCACTGGCGAGCCGCCACAGTATCGGTCTCGACGCCTGTGCCGAATTCGAGAGCGTGGCCCATGTAATAGGCGGATGTCGGGTCACCCATCTCGGCTGCCTTGCGGTAGTACCAAAGCGCCGCGTTTAGATCTTTCGGCAGCGGATCAACTCCGTTCATGGTCATGCTTGAGCCCTGCCAATACAGCGTGCCGAGTAGCTGGTGGGCGAGAACGTCGCCGTTTTTCGCAGCCTCGTTCAGTTCTTCTGGGGTGGCCGGAGCGCGATTCGCGTGGGCAACCGTGATCCGAGTCGTTCCGTCATCCCACATCGCCATCTCGATGGTGGCATCGCGCGTTGTGGTGGTGGACGTAGAAGACGGCGGCTTGTCGCAGCCGGCCAGCAATGTCATCGAGACGATGATTGCTGTGAGGCTTTTGAGCGTTTGGGTGAGCAGTCTCATGGTGTGGTCTCCGATGGGCATCTTGTTGTGTTCTTGTTGATGGTTGGGTGTCGAGTGAAACCGGCTCACAACGGCAGCCAGCCATTGGGATTAAGCAGCACAAGTTCTGCGTTCAGAAAGAACACACCGTTCTGACCAACGTCTGGTATGTCGTACTGTCCGCTGGGGCCAGCCCAGCCCATCGGGCGCGCGCCAGCCTGCGTCGTGGTGACGACGACGATATCGCCGGCTCGCAAGCTTCCGCTCGAGGGTTGGGTCAGCTGGATTCGAATGTGGAACGAATCGTCTCGATAGCCGTCCCGTTCACGGCCTTCGAACCGATCTACGCTGACGACTTCGCCGGTGATAACGTGGCTGGCCAGGCTATAGAGGTCATCGCTAGACAGTGGTGGCAGTGCCGCAAGTAACGGTAGCGCAGACAGTGCGGACATCGCGGTCAGTAGTATCAGGATTCTGTTCATGAGTTTTCCCCTCCCGAAGGCCCTCCAGGTAGCGCAGAGCCAAGTGTTCTGTAGCTCTAGGCGCAGAAACAGCGAAAAGTGGCTCATGGCTGATGGCCCTGAGTTGCAGTGAGCGAAGCAATGTCGGAGCTGGTCGCGCTGTTTGTCAGCGCGTTGTTGTCGGCAACGATCCTGCCGGGGTCGTCCGAGGTTGTGCTGGTTGCCGTGATTTCTGCGGGTGCATCGCCCTGGGCTGCCGGCGCAGTGGCCACGATCGGCAACACGCTCGGGTCGGTGGTGACCTACCTTTTAGGCTTGGGGCTTGTATCGCTGTCGGTTCGGATGCGCGCGCGTTGGCTGCCTGATGCAGAACGGCTCGCGAGCGCGCAGGCGTGGTTCTCGAGATTTGGTGTGTGGGCGTTGCTGTTCGCCTGGCTGCCGCTGATTGGGGATGCGCTTGCCCTGGTTGCCGGAGTGCTCAGGGTTCATCCGGCTGTCTTTGTAGTGCTGGTAGCGATCGGCAAAGCGCTGCGTTACGCCGTGATCATAGTGTTTACGCAGCAGTTCGTGGCGCCGATCAGTTGAACGAAGCCGTACTAGAACGCTTTTTCGTAGCGCATTCCCCAGCTCACCTCATTCAGGGTAAGGCCCTCGGAGCCTGCGATGCTTCGATAGTTCACAAAGCCCGAGAAGCCACGCACGAACTGGGCGGACATACCGGCAGACCAGACCATGAAGCTCGTGTCGGGTGAATCGGTCCTGATGGTGAAGATCGAACCTGATGCCGGCCCACCGCCGCCACCGCCGATAAACGGATCGTTCAGGAATTCGATGTCTGTGGTGTTTTCTGCTGTTTCGAATTCGCGCACTGTATCGACCCGCACATAGGGAACCAGTACCCCCCAGGATGGGGTGAACGCTCGAGATACGTGTACGCCGACGTTAGCGGTAAAGGATGTTGAATCCTGTTTGCCGATGCGTAGATTCAAGCCGCCTGCGCCGCGCTCGCGCATCTCATCCACATCTACCTGGGCATAGTTAACACCGACGTGCGGTCCGAAGGTCCAGGGTCCTTTGTTGAAGTCCCAGCCGGAACCCACCGATGCGGACCATTGCTTGCCGTCGGTACTGCCTTCGCTGGATCGATCGATACTGCCGAGGGCGTCGCTGTAGCGGATGCGGCGCTCGGTGTCGTAGTCGTTGGTGCCGATGCTGGCGAGCGCATCGATATAGAAGCTGTCTTCGATAAAGTAGGTGGCGAACAACGCTATGTTGATGCTGTCGATATCAGCGCCACCGCCGCCGGCGAAGTCTGCACTCACCTGGCCGTAGGTAACGCCGCCACCAATGATGAAATTGTCTCGAAGTCGATAGTCCGCACCGACCGTTACGCCGTACGTATCAAAGTCGAGAGCAGCTTCGTTCTCACTGGCGTCCTTGTCGCCGAACACGATTCGGCCATTGGCAAAGAACGATAGCCGCCCGAAGTCGCTCGCACCCGCATTGCCACCGAGCCAGGCGTTCAAGCCTTCCTGCAGGATGTATCCGTCGAGTTGGGTGCCGCTTATCTGCAAGGTGAGTTTGGACAAGTCGATACCGGTCGCGCCGGCACGCAGACCATTGATTCGGGTGGAAAGGTTGCCATGGCCGATGGTCGTCAAGCGCAGGGCGGTGTTGGCGAGTACGGCGAGCTCTTCCGGGTTGATCGCATCGAGCGCGCTGACTACCTGGGCATCGGTCGTTTGCTGGCTGCGAATGCCATTACAGATTCTGTTCAGTTCGCCGGCATCTACGCCACCGGTGTTGATCGCATCGCAGGTGTCATCGAAGTAGCCGGCGAGGCTCGCCTGGTTCGGTGAGAACAGCGTTGCCGACAGGGCGGTGATGTCCCGCGACTCGTTGTCGACGATGCTGATTACCTGGCGGGAAATGTCGCCGTTGCCGTCGATAAGCTGCAACTCGAACGTCTCCAGGCCTTCCTGCTCGTTGTCATCGAGGAGGTCGATGGTGACGGTTCGCGTGCTGGCGTCTCCGTCGAGCCAGATAAGCGTTTGATTGACGGGGCTGTAGTCGACCCCGGCTGTAGCCGTGAGGTCAGCGGTGACGGCCTGGACTGTGAGCGTATCTGTGCTCCCCCCGATGCGCTGGACCACGATCGAGATCGACGCGTTGCCTTCATCGCTCACGGGCGCGATTGCTTCAAAACGCGCTGCACCCTCCTGGGCGCGAACCAGAAAGGTTCCGATGAAAGAAAACGCGGCATCCTGATCGCGCAGGCAGCCAGAGAAGTCCTGGGTCGTAAAGACTGGAATGGATGCGGAAGTGCAAGAGATGCGGCCGGCGACGCCGTTTTGCGTGATGGTAAAGAAGGGCCGAGACAGCAATCCGTTGGTCGCATTGTCCGGCGTTAGCGCCCAGCCCTCGGTGAAGAAGGTATCGCCTGGATTGCCGCCGTCGATCGACGCATCTCCAGTGACGCCGAGCAGCCCGTGTAGCAGTTCGACGAACGCGAGGTTTGCAACGTTGCCATCGACGTCAGCGGATTGATCAACACCGTCCCAACCTGCTTCCAGCAGAAACAGATCCACCTCGTCCGCGGTTGCGACGCGAAAGCCGTTCTCGATGAAACCACCGTCTCCATCCAGGATCTGATTGACCGACAGGCCGGTCGATAGCGTCAGGTCGAGCCACTGGGTTCCGGTGTCAGTGCTTAGCGTGATGCTGTCTGTGCCGTAGATGTCGTCGTCTTCCGAGACGAGAACCGCGCCTGGCGATTGGCTGAAAAGAAGAGCCAGAGTCGCGGCCGTCAGTGAGCGGCTAACGTAGGAGCGCTGTCGCGAGGCAGAGGCGGTCGGCCGAGTTTGCCGGCTCTTGGTGCAAGTCGATTTCATGTGTCTGTCTCACGGGTGTGCGCAACGTCCAGCAGCGCTCTTCTGTTGTTTTTCTACTAGGCGCAACCGAAGCAAAAAACAGGTCAGCTCGTGCTATCGGGTTCCTCGGTGTCGCCCGGATCACTTTCGGATATCGGCTGGAAAAAGAAATCTCCGACGTCGTGGCCAGCCGCCCGAATGGTTTTCAGTTCCGGCTTTTGTTCGAAGCCTTGTTCAGCCGCCACGTCGGTCACGGCGCTGCGAATACGCAGGAAGAGCTCGGGCGCGGCTAGAAGACCGTCGTTGGCTTCGAGTGCGTCCAGAAACGCGCTGGCAAAGACCGAGTGACCGTTACCGGCGTTGTCCAGCACCGGGGCATCGCCACCGGATGTCAGTAGCAGCCGCGCACGCTTGTTGAGTTTGAATTTCAGAAACTCGGGATCGCTGTACTGGGGCATGTCGTCGCCGAGCAGTAGCAAGCTCGGCTCGTTAGAGAGCAGCCCCGCGTAACAGGAATCCGCAACCACCAGCACGCGCCGGGCTTGCAGCCGGGACAGATGGCCGGTGACAAACTCGTTGGCTACCCAATAGGTGTTGCGAGGAGGGCGTTCGGCATTCTTTGGCAGCCAGTAGCCGGTTTGATTCTCGCCGGTGTTAAGACGCGAGCCGTGTCCCGCGTAGAAAATCAGCAGGTTGTCACTCTCGCTGAGGCTGGATGACAGATCGTTGATCGCCTGCATGATGGCGACGTCGCTGGCGTCCGTTAGCGTAAACACCGTGAAGCCGTAACGCTCTTCCAGAATCTTCCGTGCTCGTTCGATATCGTTGCGGGGCGTAGCCAGATTCTCCATGCGGTCGTATTCCGCGTTACCGATAAGCAGCGCGTAGTAGTTGCCCAGGCCTTTGTCAGCGTCGCCGCCGGCGCTCTCGATCAGAGTTGCAACCTGCTCCGTTACACTAGCTGAGTGCCCGGGCTCGCGCACGGAGCTGGTCTGGCTGCTTGTGCTCGGTAGAGGGTTCGCGACCGCCAGGGTTTGTTGAATGTTCGCAAGCTCAGCATCCTGAGTCGCCCGCTCGGAGCGAAGGCTTGCGACCAATCCTTCCAGTGTTGAAAGACTCGCCGCCGCCTGCGCGTTTGAATCATCAAGCGCTGCTCGCAGGTTTTGCAGTTGCTCCTCCAGCGCCTCGATCTGGGCGGTTTTCTCGCTTAGTTTCCGATTCAGCTCGTCCGCCAGCGTTTGTTGCTGGGCGCGGGCAGCCGTGGCAAACATCACACTGTCCGCATCGAGCCCCCAGGCTTGTCGGTACCAGTTGAGGGCGGCTACCGAATCTCGCTCAACGCCTTTGCCCTGCTCGAATAGCGTCCCGAGGTTGAACTGAGCTCGCGAATAGCCCTGCTCGGCGGCGCGCTGATACCAGATTAATGCCGCATCGACGTTTGGCTCGCCACCGAGGCCTTTCTCGAAGATTTCGCCGACGTTCGTCTGGGCTTCGGCATCGCCCGTTTCGGCGGCGGCTAACCAGACGTTTAGCGCAGTGCGATAGTCGGCGCGATCGAACGCGACATACTCACCGCCGCGGATCGCGCAGTCGCCGGCGGTTGTGCGCAGTGGCCGGCGGGCGGTGAGATAGGTGCGATTGCCTAGCCGTCGTACTTGGCCTGGCAGCAGACAGTCGACGATCTGCAGTTCTGCTCGCTGCGTTGACTCGCTTTGTTGTCCGGCCGCATTTACCGCTACGCTACTGCCGATGGATAACGTGGTCAGCAACAAATACGCACCCCAAATCTTGTGGCGATCCTGTGTGCGTCGGTCAGCGGGCCTCACGGGGAAAATATTTTTCATGCTGCTGCTGTCGGCGATGCTTGGTTGCACGTCACTGCCCTCTGGTCTGCGAGATCTGGGTTGGCAAAAAGGCGCGGAGTTCGATCATCTGGTTGTCGCGAACGCGGCATTTACCCAACGAGATGAACCGCTCGATCGCCTGCATCTGTATCTCGGTGGGGATGGTCGAGCCTGGCTGAACCGAACGAGGGTCTCGAGGGATCCAACCGCTCGCTCTCTCACCCTCGAGTTGATGGCGCTCGATGAAACGCCTGCGCTTTATCTGGGCCGCCCGTGTTACCACGGGCGTGCCGAACAGCCGCCATGTGAGCCGATACTCTGGACCCACGCTCGCTACGGACGCGTTGTGCTTGAATCCATGGTCGCGGCTCTGGATAGCCTCCTGGCGCGGCACGTGGCGGTGAAGGTCTCGATCTATGGTTACAGCGGCGGCGGTGTTCTGGCTCTGCTGTTGGCTCGTCAGTTCGACGCCGTCGATCGCGTAGTAACCGTCTCCACGCCGCTGGACCTGTCTGCTTGGGCTGCGCATCACGGCTTTACACCCCTGTCCGAGTCCATCGATCCGGCCGAGCTGTCGAGCTGGCCATCACGGTTAAAGCAGTGGCATTGGCAAGGCGGCGCGGATGCGGTTGTACCTTCGGTGACGACCGGGCGATTTCGCCAGGTAGCTCCCGAAGCGACATTTATCAACGTGCCCCGGGCGGACCACGACTGTTGCTGGCTTGGCGAGTGGCCGACAATTCTTGGTGTCACGTCAGCGGCCGAGCGATAGGTATGTGCTTCCACGGCGCGTCACTGATCGTCCGTGAGTGAGGCGGCGATATTTTTCAAACCCTTGTGATTCCCGAGATACGGATCGATGGCTCTTATGTCTGCCAGGTTTTCTGCCAGTGCCAAACGCGTCTGGTGCGAAGTGCGTTGTTCCAGTTCTGAGAACAGAGCAACGAGCGCATTCACTGCTTGCGGATTCCGCGGATGCAGTTGATAGGCAGTGCGGAACCTGACCAGAGCGCCCGCGTAGTCTGTAAAGCGCAGCAGTTGTTCGCCTTCACGCATTGCGGCATTGAATGCGTCTTGCTGAGCCGCGGGTAGCTGGCTGAGTGACTGCTCCGGGCGTACAGACTCACGCTGGACAAGTTGCTGTTGGACGGTAATTCCACTGGCCATGACAGCGACGCCGACGGCCGCGATCGCGATGAGCCTGACCTTTGACGAACCCTCGAAGTCGCGCAGAAAGAGAGCTGCGTTGCTCTGCCGTTCTCGCCGATTGAACGACAGCGCTCGAGATAGCGCGCGCCACTCGCGCCGATTCAGGCCGCGGATTGGTGCAGGCGTGAGTTTCTTTTCCTGGGCGGATACGGCTGTCTGGTAGCCGAAGGGGTGCCTGCCGCTCAGCAATTGGTAGATGACGAGCCCCAGCGCGTAGACGTCGTCTGCCGGGGTTGGCCGTGCGCCGTCGAGCATCTCGAGGGAGGCATACGACGGCGTCAGGTAGCCGCGACTCGACGGATCGAAGAGCGTTGTCTGGTTTGGCTCGCTCGCATCACCTGTGCGCGGGCTTGGCACTGCCTGGGCGATGCCGAAGTCGAGGATCTTGCATTGATCCGCGTCAGTCAGAAATACGTTCCCCGGCTTGAAGTCGCTGTGCACGATGTTGCGATTGTGAGCGTAGGCAAGGCCCAGACAGAGCCCTCGAATGTGGCTTGTCGCTTGCTTGCGAGGCATCCCGTCGGGGTTGTCCTTCAGCCATTCATCGAGCGCCTGGCCGGCTAGGACTTCCATTGTGAGGAAAACCTGATCCTCGTCGCGATCAAAGTCGAAGACCGTCGCAATATTGGGGTGTGCCAGGGTTTGTGCTTTGCGAGCTTCCCGCTGGAGGGCAACCACAAGGGTGTGATCGGCTCGCAGGTCCGCATTCAGCACTTTCAGGGCAACGTAGGGGTCCTTATCGCCGGTTTCGACCTTGCGCAGGTCCTGGGCGCGATACACGCGGCCCATTCCACCCTGGCCGAGTAACTCTTCTATGACGAATCGTTGCTTGAGTGTTGTGCCAGGTTGAAGCTGATTGTTTTCAGTGGTCGCGGTGGACTCAATGGTGTCGGGCGGCAGCGTGCCTGCAGCGCCGGAGGCGGGCAGAGTTTCCGCCAGCGCAGGGACAGTCTCGGCCAACTCCAGCGGTGAAGGTTGGCCGGGATTGTCGGGTTCCGGTTTTGAGGGTTTGCTCACGCAGGCTCGGCATTATTGGGGGTTTGCCAGTGTTAGGCGGCAAACGGTCTAAAACCGGCTCATGTACGCCGTCGGCTCTTAACCGCCGC
>CAYGQC010000040.1:0-15136 GCA_964351875.1 uncultured Pseudomonadales bacterium | reverse complement strand
CCGCCGCGGTTGTTTATCCGCCGCGGGCGCTTTCAATCGGAGTGATAGCCGCGCCATACTGCCGAGCGGTGCCATTGGGATAAATTCTATGTTTGCTTTGACTCGTCGATCGCTTGTCCTCATCGCCGCAGGCGCATGTCTCGGGCTAGTGGCTGCGTGCGCGCCTGCTCCGGCCGGCCAGACCGGTGCAGCCGGTACGTCGATCAAGAGTCCCGGCCATTGGGTGCTCGATAATGAGCGCTCAAGCCTGGCCTTCGTGTCTATCAAGGCGGGCGATTTGCCGGAAACCCACCATTTCAAGAGCCTGTCGGGCGACGTCGATGAAGACGGCTCGGCGCTGGTGTCCATCGATCTGTCGAGCGTAGATACCGGCATAGAGATTCGCGACGAGCGAATGCGCGAGATTGTGTTTGGGCCGATAGCGGCGGCTGGGTCCGCTGCGACTGCGACGGTCTCAGCCGAATTGGATGTGGCTGCTATTCTGGCGCTCCCTCCCGGCTCGCAGATGGATCAGCAGGTAGAACTTGAGATAGGTTTCGGTCCGGTCACCCTGTCCCAGTCGGTAGCGATGACGATCCTCAAGCTGGCTAGCGATGAAGTGGTGGTGACATCCAGGCAACCGATTCTGCTGAATGCGGGCCTGTTGGGGATCAGTGACGCGCTCGATACCCTGCAGTCCCTCGCCGGATTGCCCAGCATTTCCCGCGCCGTGCCGGTCGACGTGCAACTGACCTTCGTCGGCGCGCTCACTGCGCCGCGAGCGGGCTAACTGACAGACGTCCGGTTTGCCTGGCCCTGCTCCGAATAGAAAGCTGGCAGAGATTGCGGTGGATGCCAGCGGCGAACTGCAGGAGGAGAACGAAGACGATTCGGACGTTACGCACCGAATCTCGCCAGGCCTGCGGGCGCTGATCGCTGCGTTGCTCGGCGGATCAGCGTATGCATGCTGGGCTTTCTTCGCCAACGTTCAGCACGGATCGGCGCTCGGCTTTTCTGCTGCCATCACCCAGGGCACTTACAGCTTCACCGCTGCGCTGGTGACGACATTGCTACTCGATCGATTCCGGCACGCGTTTGGCCCAAGCTGGCGCGGCAGCCTCACTACCGTTTTCTTGAGCTGCACAGGTTTGACCGCACTGGGCTACGTGCTGCACTGGAGCGCGGGCACTCCAGAGATTCTGATGACGCTATCTCCGGGTGTGGTGCTCGGTAGCGCTTATGCGGCGGCCTATGTGATCGCGCTCGACTCGAAGGAACGCAGCCACCTTGCTGAGCGCGCGCTCGGCGATTAAGCATGGGCCCTCACGTTGCCGCGGAGCGTCACATTGGGAGACTCGATGTGCCGAATAAGGTTCCCGCATCGTAGACTGTGAGTCGGTCAAATCGCCTAACCAAGAGGAGCTTGTTCATGAAAGCGTTTATCGAAGCCATGCCGAAAGCGGAACTTCACGTACACCTGGAAGGCACGCTTGAACCTGAGCACATCTTCGCGCTCGCGCAGCGAAACCGGATTGAGCTGGCTTACAAGACGCCCCAGGAAGTTGTTGACGCCTACGACTTCCATGATCTGCCATCGTTTCTCACCATCTACTACGCCGCGATGGATGTGCTGCGCACCGAGCAGGACTTTTATGAGCTTGCTTATCACTATTTCGAGAAGGCGGCCGCTGACAACATTGTCTATGTCGAACCGTTCTTCGATCCCCAAGCGCACACATCGCGTGGTGTAGCTTTCGCCACCATCATCGATGGCATCTCCCGGGCTCAAGCCGATGCCGCAGCGAAGCTTGGCGTTGAGTCTCAATTGATCCTCTGTTTTCTGCGCGACATGAGCGCCGAGTCCGCGATGGAGCACCTGGAGATGGCCTTGCCGCACAAGGACAAGCTGGTCGGTGTCGGACTGGACTCGGACGAAAAGGACAACCCGCCGAGCAAGTTTGCCCATGTATTCGCCAAAGCGCGGGAACACGGTTTGAAACTCACAATGCATTGCGACGTTAATCAGAAGGACATCCATGAGCACATGTGGGAATGTCTGAATGAGATTCAGGTTGACCGCATCGATCACGGTGTGAACTGTCTGGACCAGGACGACCTGGCCGCAGAGATCGCGCGCCGCGGTATGGGCCTTACGGTTTGCCCGGTGTCTAACCGTTTTGTTGTGCAGTCACTGACGTCGAATGAGATCCGCAGGATGCTGGAGCTCGGCATTAAGGCAACGGTGAACTCGGACGACCCGGCCTACTTCCGCGCGTATCTGACGGACAACTTTCTCGAGCTGCAACGCGAAGGCGACTACAGCCGGGACGAGATCGTTCAGCTCAATCGCAATGCGTTTGAAATCGCCTGGCTCAGCGATTCGCGCAAGCGCGAGTTCATCAGCGATCTCGATGCATTTGTCGCCCGGCAGGCCTGATTTGCCAATCATGGCGGATTAATTGAGCGGTCCTACACTAAAAGCTACGTCACTGTGTATTGAGCGTAGCCAGCGTGATCAAACAATCTGTCGAAAGCCGCCTATCCCGCCGTCGCCGCGGCCTAGTCGCGGTGGTCGCCGTCGTCACGGCGGCATCCTTCTCGGCAGGCGTAAGTGCCGATGAAGCGCTGGATGAGTTGCTACAGCTCAGCCTTGAGGAACTCGCGAACGTCGAGGTGATTACCCCGACGCAGACGAGAACGCCTCTAGCTCTGGCCCCAGGTGCCGTTACGCTGATTACCAGAGAGATGATCGATCGTTCTGCTGCCCGCACTATTCCCGAGCTGCTGCGCCTGGTGCCCGGCGTCAACGTTCGCTGGAACCCCATGGTGCAGACGATCAGCATTCGGGGGTTCGGTGCAAACCCATTTACCTCTCGTGTGCTGCTTCTGATCGATGGTGTCCCCTATAACTCCTGGAACAAAGGCGGCTTCCCCCAGCACCCGGGTTTCGACTTTTTTAACATCGATATCGTTGAGCGCTTGGAAGTCGTACGCGGCGCCGGCTCAGCGTTGTACGGCGAGAATGCCTTCAATGGCATGATCAACATCATCACGCTGAACAGCGACAGTCGTTCGGGAAGAACGAGAGCCTCTATATCGAGCGGGGATCGAGATACCCAGATTCTTACCGCCTCCTATGACCGTAGCTTGAGTGATAGCGCAGGCTTTCTCATTGCTGCCCGACACGTCGAGAGCCAACTGCCACTTGAGTTCTGGATGGAGAACGACGCGCAAGCGAAGGGTTACGACCTCTACCTGAAAGGGCGAGTGGCTGGCTTTACCGGTTCGTTTTATCGCCGGGAAGATGCCTTCGATGGTTATGTTGACGTTGTCGGTTCGCCGACTCTGCCGCCCGACTCGGTATTTCGCAGCGCCGAGGAGATTGAGCAGACGATCAATATCGCCTCGCTGAGCTATGAGTATGCTCCGGACCCTGAGCGTTGGTCCGTGCGTTCGAACGTGTCATTTGCTAACAGGGATGGTAGCCACTGCGCCGCGTGTCACGCGCGCGCGCAGAACTCTGATTTCGAAAAATCGGAAGATCACGGTAGTCAGGCGTTCGCCAACGTGCGCCTCGAGTCCGGTCAGATTGGTCGGCATCGAGCACTTGTCGGCGCCGAGTGGCGAAGAATTCGAGCCGGTGATCACTCCGATGAGCTACACGGCGCGCCGCAGCTCGGAGCGATGCCGCATTCAGATTCGGTTCTGTCCTATCGGAAAGCAGCGGTTTTTGTGCAGGACGAGGTAAGCCTGGTCAACGATCGACTCACCATTGTCGGCGGTCTGCGTTACGAGACGCAGACCTCACCGGAGTTGTTTAAGTCGCGTTGGTTTCCGCGCTTGTCAGCCGTATTCGCGGTGACTGACCAATCCGTTCTTCGCGCAAGCTACAGCCGCGCCGCGCGCTACCCCTCGTTTAGTGAGCTGTATCAGAACAGTTGGTTTGTTGCCGCTGAGTCGAGTGCCGGTGTAATACCGCTGGGGGAGTTCCTGCCCAATGGCCAATTGCAGCCCGAGAAGATTACCGCGGTGGAGTTGGGCGGAGAGTACCGGTGGAATGATCGGTGGAAAGCCAAAGTCGATCTGTTTCGCAATGTGGTCGAAGACCCTATCGCGATGGCCTACGGACTATTTCGCAACGAAAATCATCCCCAGGACATGCGTGTCTGGGGTGTGGAAACCGAGATTCACGGACAGCCGACTGACTGGCTCAGCGGCTTTGCAAACTGGTCATACCTGAGGCACAGCCGGTCCGGCACTGGCGTCGATTCGGTAGGGGCAGAGCTCGATAGCAGTTATGCACCCCGGCACCAGGTAAACCTTGGGGTGAGCATCGATCCCAACGCTAACCTCCAAACTCGCCTGGAGGTAAGCTGGCGTGACGAATATACAGCGCCGGCATTCTGGTACCCGATTGTGTTCGGTGACCCCGAAGTTCGACCCCTCGATAGCTATGCCCTTGTTAGCCTAAAAACTGAGTACAAATTGCCGTTCTTTGCCAAAGGCGGTCGCCGACCCTTGAGTCTTGTCGTTCTGCTTAAGAACCTGACAAACGAAAGACCTTATGAAACGTTGACAGGGTTTGATGGTCGAATTGCTGGTCGAGAGGCGTTCGTCACTCTTCGCTATCAACGCGACCAGCACTAGAGGCGCTGGAAGCCCGCGTGGTGTCCCCTCGTCTGTCAAAGCGCGTTGTCGCTTTCGTGCTCCTGGCAGGAAGTCTGACTGCCAGCGCCACGGATGCTACGGCTGCTCTTGATCAACTGAAAACCGCGTATCTGTTCAATTTCGCGAAGTTCGTAAGCTGGCCGGACAATCCGGACCAGATCGTTCTCTGTATCAACACACGGCCGTCGACTAGCGAAGGCATTGCCGCACTGGATGGCCGGCAGATTGATTCAGGGCGGACACTGCTGGTGCGTCAGATCGAGACAGATCTGCAGGGTTGTCACATGTATTTTGGTACTCACGAACCAGTGTCAGAGCGGAGCGGCGCTCCGAGAGTCATGGCGGCGAGCGTCTCTGGCGCACCCCCGCTAAGCATTAGCGACGAGCCTGGTTCGCTCGACAGCGGTTTTACCTTCGAGTTCTTTCTACAGGCGAACAAGCTTCGGTTCGCTGTCAATCCCGTGGGGCTGGAGGAGGCGAACTTTCAGATCAGTTCCAAGCTGTTGCAGCTTGCCCGGCCCTTGAATTAGGCGATGTTTGCTCGTCTGAAAATTGTCTACAAACTTGCACTGGTCAACTCGGTGTCTATCGCCGTTGTCTTCCTGGTCATTGCTTTTGCTGTGCTAGCAGCGTTGCGCACCTTGCTGCAGGCTGAATTTGAAAAGCGTATCGAGCAAGAGGCCGAGCTCGTCGCCAGCACGCTGGGTGCTGCGGTGCTTTTCCAGGACTGGGAGACGGTTCGTGAATTGGCCTCATCGCTGCTGACGGATGAATCGGTCATTCGCGCGCGACTTGTCGATGTCGATGGCGCCGCCGTCGTAGCTGTCGGAGCGGCGAGAGCCGGGGGCGAGACCTTTCTGCCGATTCGAAACGCTGCCGGCGCAGATAGTCAAAACCTGTTCCTGGTAACCATGCCGGTACTGGACGGCGATCAATCTCTGGCGGAACTGCAAGTTGTTGCCACCAATATTGAAGTAACTTCCGCGGTGGAGGGGGCGATTCCACCGCTACTGGTTCTCATGTTAGTCGTTCTGTTAGTAGGTCTGGCGCTTACGTACGGATTGCAATCCTACGTTGTGCAGCCCATCGAAGCGTTGTCGTCGCTGGTTAAACGTGTCCGGGAGCAAAGCGATTACTCGCTGAGAGCGGTCGTGGCTAATCCTGACGAGGTTGGTGCGTTGACCGGGCATGTGAACGAGATGCTTGATCTGATCCGCGCTCGCGACGAGGACCTGGCGAAGACGGTTGCCGAGCGAACTTCCCAGCTACAGGAACGGAATCGAGAGCTTAAGCAGGAGATCGAGCAGCGTCGCGCCTCTGAGGACGCGCTAAGCGAGAGCAGGCTCAGGTTCGAGAACGCGTTTAGCAACGCGCCCATCGGTATGGCGTTGATTGACGCTGAAGGCACTTTCCTCCAGCGCAACCGACGTCTGGATAGGCTGCTGGGTATCGATGCTAGCGAAGCAGGTGTCCTTGCGAGCTTCCTTACGCCTGATAGTGCCGAACTGGTCAGGCGAGAGCTCGCCAAACTGGCCTCTGGCGAGATCTCTAACGTTGAGATCGAAGCGTCCATTGTGAATTCCGGTCAGCTCGAGCTGACGTGTGTGCTTAGCGCGTCGGCGATTGTTTCAGAGGGGCTCGGCTTTCTCTATTCAGTATTACAGCTACAGGACATCACAGAGTCGACTCGGCTTTCCCAGGAACTGGCGTTTCAGGCGACTCACGATGCCTTGACGGGGCTTGCGAATCGGAGAGTGCTCGAATCGGAACTGGCGTCGGTTAACCGGGAACTGAGAGACGGAGGGCCGACGTTTGCCTTTTGCTTGATGGATCTGGATCAGTTCAAGGTGGTGAACGATACCTGTGGTCATTCCGCCGGCGATTCGCTACTGATGCAGGTGTCTCGACTTCTCAAAGCAACCGTGCGGCCCGATGATCTGGTTGTGCGCCTGGGTGGCGACGAGTTTGCTGTGCTGCTCTATGGCTGCGATGAACAGAAAGGGCTTGGCATCGCAGAAGCGATTCGCCATGAGGTCGAGTCCGCCAGTTTTCTCTGGGAAGACCACAGCTTTCGCGTTGGTGTCAGCATCGGCATGGTGACCGCAACGACAGCCTACCGCGACATTACGGAGGTCATGCGCCAGGCGGACACGGCCTGCTTTGCAGCCAAAGACCTGGGCCGAAACAGGATTTACCACGTTAGTGCTAACGATGAGCAACTGGCCCGCAACGAAGGCGAGATGCAATGGGTGAGCCGAATCAACGCGGCTCTCGAGGAAGACGACTTCCTGTTGTTCGCGCAGCCGATACTCCCCATTTGTGCCGAGGATTCCGGGGAGTCTCGTTGTGAGGTCCTGCTGAGGCTTCGTGACTACGCGGGCCAGCGCATGATTGCACCGGGCGCCTTTTTCTCCTCAATCGAACGTTACGACCTAAGTGTTCGGGTTGATCGCTGGGTGATCAATCATCTGGTACGTCTGCTCAAGAGTTACGTCGAACTGTTTGCTGAAGATCGGCGATTCTGGATCAATCTCTCGGGACAAAGCCTGGGTGATGAGAAGTTTCTGGAAGATCTTGAGAAGCTCATCGATAACTCCGGCTTACCACCTGGCATGCTGAATTTCGAAGTGACGGAAACAGCGGTCATTCGCAATCTGGTGCAAGCCTGTGATGCCATGCTTCGGCTCAAGGCATTTGATTGTAAGTTTGCGCTCGATGATTTCGGCACAGGGCTGTCGTCCTTCGGCTATCTGAAGAGCCTTCCTGTTGATTTCATTAAGATTGATGGCATCTTCGTGCGGAATATCGTCGATGACGAAGTCGATCGGATGTTCGTAAAGTCCATCATCGAGATCGCCCGGACCATGGGGATTCAGACGGTCGCTGAATTTGTTGAAGACGATCAGATACTCGCCGTGTTGAGAGGGCTGGGGGTCGACTATGGGCAGGGCTACGGACTTGGTTATCCGTCTGAGCTGTTGCCGACGCTGCCCGGACAGCTCAAGCCGGGTTCAGCCGCGGTGGACTCACACGCTGGCCGATAGCTTCTGGTTCAACCTTTTCGCAGGCGGCTCTCAGAAAGCCGACGCCAGCGCCGCGCATTCCAGTTCTGCCTTCTGATATCGCTGTCGAACTACCTCAGCGTCGACGTCGAGCGCCTTTGCGATCATTTCGCAAGCGGTCTCCCATTGCTGCGAATCCCCGCTATCGTCCGCGTCCATCAACCCCTTGGCCCGCTCGACATACCAAGCGGGCTGGCCAGGTAGCGAGTCTTCCGCGAGATTTACGGCGACGGCCCTGGGTACGCCCCAAACGTCGGCAATCGCGTTTGTTGCGTGCAGATGATGGAAACCAAGTTGTTTCAGCAACCTATCTCTGAGTCGCAGGTCTGGTTCGGAGGAGAGGGCATTGGACAGGTCATCGGATGCGACTGCTGCCGTTACCAGCAGGCCGACTCGGTGCAACAAGCCCGATAGATAACACATGGATACGTCGTCTTCGTCGGCGCCCTGATGAAGCGCGGCGAATTCCCGGGCAAGCCGTGCGAGCTTGAGGCTGGCACGCCAGAAACGACGGTTGTCGAAACCGAGGCAGGCATCCACTGGCAGCGTTTTTCTGACGATATAGCCGAGCACGATGCCACGGGTAAGATCGAGGCCGAGCACCCGAATGATCGCAGCGGAGACCGAGACTATAGGTGGGTCCGGAGCGTAGAGAGCTGAGTTGGCGATGCCCAGCAGACGGGCGCAAAGGGCAGGTTGTTGCTCGATCATCGACACCAGCGCATCGAGATCGATGTATGGATCCTGGACGTTCGACAGTAGCGTCTGTGCTTCAGTATCGAGTATCGGAGGCGTTTCAGCGGTCGATAGTACGGAAACAGCGATATCGAACCCGGACGTCGAGTCGTCGGATGCTTCAGTTTGGCTAGTCATGAGTAAAGGCTAGCAGCCTTTTAGGGATTGTCTGGCTATTCGGAGCGTCGGCTGAAGAAGAGCAAGACAAGGCAGATTGCCATACCAATCGCGGTGACGATCCCGATCACTTGAGTTCCCCAAATGCCGACCACCTGCCCGGCCAGGATCGCGGCCCAGGCAAACCCACTGGTCTGAACCGGAGTTGCGATTGCCGCCCATCGCCCCTCGCTGTCCAGTGAGCCAGACAGGGCGAGCAGGACAGGAAAGCAGAACTGCAGCGAGAACACGGCGGGCACGAGAGCTGCGATGTAGATCAAAGGCGAGTCGGTGGTACTCGCGGTCAGCCACCCCGCTGCACAGGCGAAAAATGCTACCGCGAGTGGCCTCGTCGGCCCGAAGCGAGCGCTGCACCAACCACCGGCGAGGCAAGCGAATGCTGAGGCGAACAATAGCCATCCGATCTGCTCACCCGCGACGGCGTAGCCCATGCCCAGGTCCCGGGCGATCGTAAACATGTAGGCAAAGCCGACACCCGAGAAGGTAACGAAGGTGACGGCCATCGCCACGACGCTGAGCTCGCGCAGACCGACGTGAAGGGGTGCGATGGCGTGTTTGCTTCGGTTGTCCTGAATCGGTGCTGGCGAGCCGTGGGCCAGCATAAGCAAGGCAAACAGAGCGCTGATGCCCGCTGCAGCGAGGTAGGCGCCTCTAAGTCCGTAGTTTTCAACAGCAATGCTGACGCCGGACACCATCACCGACATGAGCAACACTGCGGTCATGTCCACGACGCCAAATATCTCATCGGCGCTGTCGCTGGTGGCAATTACCTTGGAGGTAGCGCCCATCAGAATGCCGACTGAGAGACCCGCAAGAAATTGCAGAAGCAGCGTTGTTGGTATCGACTCGAACGCCTGGGCGCTGAGTAACTCAGCACCAATCAACAGCCCGCCGAACACTATGGTGAGCTGTGTGAGGGACAGCCGGGTGACCAATGGCGCAGCGAGCAGCGCGGCGCTGGCGATACCCACAAACGGCATCGCCGCGATAACGGCAGATAGTCCCTCGCCCAGTCCTAGCTGTTCTGCACTTCGCGTGAGCACGAGCGGTTTCATGGCGCTGAACAGGGTGGACATGCTGTAGGCAGCAGCCCCGGCGAGGATGAGCGTCTTGAATGATAGAAGTCGGGAAAATGACGAACTCAAATGGTTATTGCCAGCCAATGCTCGATGTCATGCAAAATAGTCTGCTTGTGCTCGTTGCTTAGAAAGCTCGCGGTAATGCTGTTGCGCGCTAGCTGCGCGGCATCGTCGATTGTCATCGGCAGATCGCGAGCAACAGCGGCGAAGTTGTCGCACAGGAAGCCGCCGAAGTAGGTTGGGTCGTCGGAGTTCACGCACACGTTCGCGCCCGCACGCAGCATCTTGATCAGATTGTGCTCAGCCATCGTTCGCACGGCTCGCAGGCGGACGTTCGACAGCGGACACACTGTCAGGGGAACCTGTCGTTCGATGAGCAATTGCATCAGTGCGTCATCTTCGTCGCTGCGAATCCCGTGATCGATGCGGTCGACCGCTAGCTCGTTCAGCGCGCCCCACACATAAGACGGCGGGCCTTCTTCGCCGGCGTGCGCCACACAGCGCCAGCCGAGGTCTCGAGCCGCGGCGAATGCTGGTGCGAAAGGTTCGGGTGGGAATCCCACTTCCGAGGAGTCCAGGCCAATAGCGACGATCTTGTCTGCGTGCGGCCGTGCCTGCTCAATCGCGTCCATCGCGCTGGCAACAGGCAGGTGCCGAAGAATGTTCATGGTCAAGCCGCTGCTTTGGCCCCATTGTGCTCTCGCGTCCTGCAGCGCGGACGTAATGCCAGCGAGTACCGTTTCGAATTCTATGCCCCGCTCGGTATGACCTTGTGGGTCGAAGCCGATCTCGCAATGCACGATATTCTCGCGCCGACAAACGTCGAGGTAGTCCATGGTCAGCGCGTAGAAGTCGGCTTCCGTTTGCAGCACCGACATGCCCTGGAAGTACAGGTCGAGGAAACTCTGTAAGTCGTCGAACTCGTACGCCGCTTCGATCTCGGCCACGCTCGAATAGGGCAGCTGCACCGAATTGCTCTCGGCGAGATCAAGCATTCGCCTCGCTGTCAGCGAGCCTTCTATGTGTAGGTGCAGCTCGGCTTTCGGTAGCGTCCTGAAGAATTCAGGATCTGCCGGTGCGTGCGGACTTGTTGTCTCGGTCAAGGATCAATTACTGCCGGGTACTTCGGTGGCGACAACATCCCAGTTTGTCAGCAGTTCGTCCACCACCGTGCTGCCGACGAGATAGATGGATTCCAGCGCGGCTTCGAAGCCCGCGTAGCCTTTGTTTTCGGCCAGCAGGTTGTCTGCCGCGGTAACGCCCGGCGGTGGCATGGTGAAATTGCTGCCGCCGCGCAGAACCAGGAAACGGTCTTTGTCGACGAGTCCGATGTTGTCCAGATAGGTGATCGACTGAAAGGTGCCGGTCTCTTCCATGGCCGAGGTCACGAAGTCGGCATTGCCGTCGGACCAGAAGCGTACCCAGTCGTTCGCCCAATCGTTCATGAGTTCTCCGTGCCAGAAGGTCATCGCCGCGATGTGACCACCGGTCAGAACAAACGGCGGTTTCCGTGCATTCGGGTGTTCGGTGTAGACAGCACGCGCTTCCGCCAGGCCCGGTGGATCGTCCAGCGTGATGTCTTTCGTAAGGTTGAACGCCCAGTCGCGCAGCGCCGGGTTGGCAATGAGCACTTCGCCTTTGGGATTTGGACGGTCTGTGTCATTTGGCCCCTGGGTATGGCGAGGGAACATGCCGGTATCCCAATCCTCAGGCTTTTCCCGTGCGTCTATATGATGACCGAGATCGCCGTCCACAAGATAGGACGACCAGGCAACGGAGCCGATGGACGCATCTTCAGGATCGATTCCAGCGATGCCCGCAACGAGCCAGTAGGCCTGGCTGAAATCGAAGCGTTGATCGAGGCCTAGAGCCATCGTCGTGCCGGCCGAATGCATGGTGCCGATGCCAGTGACGAATCCGACAACGCCGGTTTCTTCGTTGACGAAGACGTCGTGGTGTCCGTGGGGAAAAGGCACTCGCGTCGTCAGGTTCTGACGCGCCTTCCACAGTTGAAACTCGCCTGGCTCGTCGCCTTCGTCCGCGCCGCGTTCGAACATCGTGACGATGACAACTTTCGCTTTGAATGGAACATCGCACGCCTTGGCTGGCAGGCAATCCTGCCAGCTCACTGGCTGGGCAGTTTCGCTGCATGCGGTGATCGACAGCAGGGCGGCGGTTGCGAGTACAGCGAATGCGGTTCGCACGATATCTCCTTAGGCGGCTCGTTTGGTTAGTGAGGCTAGGGTTATTGGTTATTCAGGGGCGCACACGTCGTAGCGCCGGCATAAGAAGCCTCGATATTGTGGTTCGACGGAAGCAGCAGCGGTCAGCCCGCCGCGTTTGAAACTACGTTCGAAACGAGCCGTGCGCTTGTCGAGTTGCGTGAGCAACTCGTTTTTCAGCTCATCATCGATAAAGGCATAGGCGATGGAGTTACGTGTGAGTTTGCGAATCTCGTTCCAGGTGACATCGAATTCTTTAACGGCGACAAAGAACTCATCTGTCATTGTCGAATCCCACATGCCGCGGTCATCGGTGGATAGCGCGACGGGAATGTCGGTGCGCAGATATTCCGGGAACGGGTGCTGGCTGTAGTCGCTTACGTATTCGAGTAACAGGTTCGAGATCAGATTAATCTCAACCAGATACGGGCCGTGCCGCATCAACAGCATCGTATCTGGATCGGTGATCAGGTTAACGCCGTGGCCGATGCGGTCAGCGCCCAGCAGTAGCGTGTCGCGAACGTGCGCGTTCGGTTCGTCCACCTCGCCGGCGTGAATCGACAGTGACACATCGCCAATACTCTGGCGCAGCTCGCGTAGCGTTGGCAGGAAGCGTAGCGGGTAGCCTTTGTCATTGTCTTCCCGTCCCACCATGTTGACGCCCACGAATAGGTCTTGTTCGGCGACAAACTTGTACACGATGCGCAGAAAATCCTCCGCCTGGGGCATGAAGCGAAGGATCGCCAACTGAAAACGGACTTCAACGCCGGTTGCCTGTGCGTCGTCATCCCGCAGCCGCGCCCGATAGATATCGGCAACGGTTTCCGGAGTTATGCGCTCACCACTCGAATCCCGAAAACCGTGCACTGGAATCTGAACCTCAAGGTAAACAAGGCCCTCCTCGCCAAACGCCTGCATGTTCATCACCAGCAGATCGGCAACCAAATGCGGGTTAGTCAACATGCCACCGACGCGAGGCCACAGAGCTTCGAAGAATTCTGCGCGGCCTTCATGAGACTGGTCCAGCCGCATGGAATCCAGCCATTGCTGCTTCAACGCTCCGTCGAGTTCGTCTACAGCTTGATACTCGACTTGCTCGCACTCCGGCAGCATGTTCAACGCGTACTCAGGGATTGTTTTGAAAAGCAGCAGGTACGCGTCACCGCCATATTCGTTGCTGGCGAATTTGCAGTTGTTGATCTTCGTTTTGGTGTAGTACTTGTAGCCGTCTTTTTCGGCGTCAAGCGCGAGTTGCCAGAACCACTCCGAGTGAACCGCGCCGGTAATGTGGTTATGCAGGTCACCGCCTTTGGGCATCGCGGTGAGAAATCGCAGTAGCTCATCGTCGGTGGCGCTGTCCTTGAAATCTTCGAACCAGTCAGCGCCAGCAGGCAGAGCAGCTACGCAGGAGAGAAGCAGGCCACTAACTAGTTTTCTGATCACAAGTGTCACTCGCTATTTTGCAATGCTATCGAAGTTCGCTACCGGGAATCGTATCCGCGGTCTCTTCGTCCCAGTGTTTGAGTAGGTGGTTGAGTACTTTGCCACCCACACGCTGAGCGGCATCCAGTGCGGGGTAGCCTTCATCTGGATAGTCCGCCGTTGCGCTCCAGGCGGCAGTCTTTCCGGGTGGCGGCATCGTGAAGTTGCTCACTGTTCGAAGCACCAGAACGCGATCGGTATCGACAAGCTCTTGCCGGCCGAGGCGGTGTAGTGCCGTCAGCGTGCCGCTGTCCTCCATATTGCTCGTGACAAAGTTCGCGTCACTTCCTGCGTAAAGCTTGAGCCAGTCATTGGCCCAACCGTTCATCAGCTTGCCGTGCCAGTAAGTGCTGGATGACAGGGTCTCGCCCTGGGAGACAAAAGGCGGGCGTTGGGCGTTCG
Organism: uncultured Pseudomonadales bacterium; assembly: GCA_964351875.1. Classification (GTDB taxonomy): domain Bacteria; phylum Pseudomonadota; class Gammaproteobacteria; order Pseudomonadales; family Azotimanducaceae; genus JANSWO01. The sequence continues at coordinate 1,330 of CAYGQC010000040.1, read as the reverse complement.
GGTAGCCTTCAAATGCGGTGCGAAATTCAGCCAGTGCGGGGGTGTCGTCTGTGGGCGTCATGTCTTTTGTGTACTCAAACGCCCAGTCGGCCAGGGTTTTGTTGAGTGCAAAGTGAATCGTGTTGAGCGTCCAACCCGTATAGATATCTTCCGGTGAGTCGGCTGGCTCGCTGCCGCCCAGCGGGATGATGCCGTACGGCCAATCCTCGGGGATTTCGCGTGCGTCGATCTCATACAGCAGATCGCCGTCGACAACGTGGCTTGCCCAGACGGCACTACCCAGTGATGAGTCCAGTGGGTCGCCGCCGGCGATGCCTGCGATGAGCCAGTAGGCTTTCGACAGATCAAAGCGCGGGTCGGCGCCGAGCGCCATGATCGAAGCGGTCGCGTTGGCGATACCGCCGCCGACGCAGATACCCAGTACGCCGTCGTCGTTTGTAAAGAGCGGATATTCGCCCATCGGGAAGTCGTGCTCGGTGTCCAGTGGCAGTCGCTCGATCCAGAGCTGGAACTCGCCTGGCCCGTCACCGGTGACTTCTCCGCGTTCGAACATCGCGACAACTACCGCTTTGATCGGCATCGGCGCAGTCGAGTCGGCTGATTGTTGAGAGGCAGTGTCTGTCGCTGGTGGTTGCTCACTCGAGCAGCCGAGCGTTACGAACGCCAGAAACGAAAGCGCGGCCATGAGGCCGCGCTTTGAGCGCGAGTGCGCTTGCGTTGTTGTTGGGTGTCTCATCATCGCAAGGCGCTCGCGGTTAGTGCTTGGAATAGCCGATTTAGAATACGTACTTGAGCGTAGCCGTGTAGTTACGCGGTAGCTCAGGCAACACAATCTGCGTACCGAACAGGTTCGGGAAGTTAGCCCGGAAGTACTCTTCATCCGTTACGTTCTTGACGTTGAAGCTGAACTGCCAGTTCTCCGTGTAGTAGACCGCCCCCATATTGACGAGGGTGTAACCCGGAAGCTCTACTGCACCTGAGAGTCCTGAGTCCACTTCCTCAGCATCGATTACGCTGAAGTGGGCTGCGAAGTTGTCGGTGAAGTCATACGTGCCGGTTACGGAAAAGATATTTTCCGGCATGCCAGCACGACGGGCTTCATCGGTGAAGACCAGACCAACAGGAGCTCCACCGTAGAAGAGGTCACCGGAAATCAGCGGCAAGTCGTCACTGCCGATGAAGCTGAACCGGTTGCCCGCTGATTGGGTTGCAAGGTTTATCACTTCGATGTTCGAGTAGCCGAAAGTTGCAAGGAAGCGGTCGGTTACCTGCCATCGCGTTTCGAATTCGATGCCTTCCGTGTTTGTCGTCTGGTTGGTCACGATCGATT
>CAYGQC010000039.1:0-26089 GCA_964351875.1 uncultured Pseudomonadales bacterium | reverse complement strand
CCGCATTGCCTTTGTAAACAATGCCGATCATCCGCGCCGCCGACTTGCCATCGAGAACTTCGATCTCGCCCGCATAGGCCGGGAAACTGCCAATCTGGAACTCACTGCCATCCTTCACATCGGTACGTTTGAGTGTCTCCTCAACGTATTCCGCAGGAGACTGCCCCTCGGAGGGAGCCGCGTTTCGCTGCAGTGATATCTGAGTGCCCTGCTCCGCTGGATCGCTTGCCAACACCGCGGCGGGCGTATTACGTACAGCAAAGCGCTCCGGAAACGTCACGACGAAGCGGAAGCTACCGTGGTAGTAAGTGGAGTCACGAAGGACACCCCCTGCCGCCTGATCGCCAAACACCAGCCCATCGACCATTGCCCAGAAATCACCGACGGGTTCTAAAGTTTCCTCAGTAACCAGATGCATGGAACGCTCAACGGCGTCATGAAGGCGTTTGTCGTTGCGCGGATGTGACGTAAAAAGGCCGTGGTAGCTCTGGTTAGCTCCGCGCACGTCGGTCTGGAAAAGCTGGTTGTCCTTGAGAACTTGAATCGTCTCGATCATGGCGTGAGGGTTGTAGCCGGCCTTCGCTACGAACTGGCCGCCGTAGGCATCAGCCTCGAGCTCGTATTCCCGACCGTAACCGGAGACGAGCTCCTGGGTCGCGAGATTCGCAAGCTCGAGCACTTCACCAGACCCTGTCAGCAGTGCGCCGATCCAGCCCAGCGTTCGGCCAACCCGGGACGGCAGATTGCGCCTCGCGAGATGCCGACCGACGATATGCCCGATCTCATGGCCGATGACGCCAGCCAGCTCGTCTTCGCTGCGCAGGTGCGCGATCAGGCCGCGGTGGATGAAGATATAGCCGCCATCCATCGCAAATGCATTCACATCCGAGCTGTCGACAACCGTAAACACCATCTGAGGGTGGTTCTCGCCAAACTCGTGAAGGAGCAAGCGATCACCAATATCCTGAACGTATTGCTGCCATTCCTGGTTGTCGTACAGGCCGCCACTTTCTTCGAGCCCGCGGTACATCTTGGCGCCATTGGGCACGGCAGCCGCGAATTGCGAGCCGAGCAACAACAGCACCAAAGCGGCAACGCGAAGCGCTGAAGACCGCGCGCTGCAATTCGCAAACTGGCTATCTAGACCGGGCATGATCGCTCCGAAGCTCTCTCAAAACGCTCTTAAGACACGGGATTAGAACAGTAAAACGCTAGCCCAGTTCAACTGAACAGGCAGTGAATTTCGAGCGCTAAGTCAGGCGGATATAAAATAGGTTACGCGGCTGGACAACAGGCCAGCCGGCGGGCGGTGTCTGGACAGGTACGCTGGCCCAGAAAGGGCCGTGCGGACGCCGGCCGCAAAGGGCCGGGACTAGAGCGCGCTACTCGGCGGCGCTGGATTCTTCCGTGCTGGCCTCTTCAGCTTCTGCGACCTGGGCTGCGCCCGCTGCGCGCCCACCGAAACGACGGCGGAACTTCTCAACGCGACCACCGGCATCCAGAGTCTTCTGCTTACCCGTGTAGAACGGGTGGCACGCTGAACATACGTCCAGGGACATGTCTTCGCCCAGGGTGCTGCCAACCTTGATGACGTTACCGCAGCTACAGGTGGCGGTCATTTCCTGATAATTCGGATGCGTATCGGTTTTCATGGCGAGCCACTCAATCTTCGGACGTTTTAGACGGGGCGCGAAGTCTACCAGAAGCGCACTGCTGCGCAACTGATCTGCGCGACCGGCGAGGCAGGTTTATGGGCGCGCTATAGGCAAAATCAAGAGGCGCGGCCGCTCCGCCTCAAGCCCTTCGTCTGCGCGGGGTAGCCAGGCCAACGGCGTAATCCCGGCCCTGCAGCCGGCGGACAACGATCAGAACAGCGCATCCAGGCCGATATCCGGCACAATAGTCGGCCAGACTTCACCCCGCCTGACATGTCGCCACCGACCAGCAGCAAATCGCGAGACGACGCGCGCCCTCAGAGCGCGAGAAGCATTCGCGTGGTCGTTCCAAGGCCCATGCGAAGCGGTTTCGACTACGCTGTCCCGGACGACTGGCCAGACCCACAGGTGGGTGCGCGGGTATCCGTGAGTTTCGGCCGAGGCGCGTCCGCCAAAGAGATCATCGGCATTGTCACCGAGGTCAATCCGGGCGACGTGCACGCCAAACTGAAACCGGCCACACGACTACTCGATCAACCTGCACTGTTACCACAGGAGCTGGTCAAACTCGCTCGCTGGTTGTCCGCCTACTACCACCACCCCCTCGGTGAAGTCTTCGCCACGCTGCTGCCCGCGGTATTGCGACGAGACGCCGAGGTACCCGAGGCGCGAGGCGCGCGCCGCTGGATCATTGCGAATCACGAGGCCGATCTCGGCCGAGCCCATGTCCAACGCCAGGCATTCGAATGGCTCAGCGAACGACGCAGCGCAGGTGATGACGAGTTGCGCCAGGCCGGCATCACCAGCGCAACCATTCGGGCCCTGGCGGAGCGCGGCGCCATCGAGGTGTCCACCGCTGTGGACGCTCATCGCAAGCTTGAGGCTCCCTTTGAGCCCACGAGCGAGCAGGCCGAGGCACTCGCGCGAATCGATGTGAGTAGCGGCTTCGGCTGTACGCTGATCGACGGCGTCACCGGCAGCGGCAAGACTGAGCTTTATCTGCGCCTGATCGAACAGGTACTCGAACGCGGCCAGCAGATTCTGGTGCTTGTGCCGGAAATCTCGCTCACCCCGCAAACCGTCGCGCGCTTCCAGGCTCGCTTTGGCGCCGTCGACAGTCAGCACTCAGCACTCTCCGATGGCGAGCGCGCGCGTAGCTGGCTTCGCTGCCAATCCGGGGAGACGCGCATCGTCATCGGCACGCGTTCCGCCGTATTCGCGCCCCTGCCCGAACTTGGACTCATCGTGGTGGACGAGGAACATGACGGCAGCTTCAAGCAACAGGACGGGCTCCGCTACAACGCCAGAGACGTCGCGTTGGTTCGGGCGCGCAACCTGAACATTCCAGTTGTGCTGGGCAGCGCGACGCCTGCACTGGAGTCCCTCGCCAACGCGAAAGCGGGCCGCTACCAGCACCTGACGCTCACCCGCAGAGCCGGCGGCGCCGAAATGCCCGGCCTGCAGGTGCTGGATATTCGAGGCCATAGCCTGGTCGGCGGCCTGAGCCCCGAGTTGATTCGAGTGATGCGCTCGCACCTGGACAACAAAGGCCAGGTTCTGGTGTTCATCAACCGGCGCGGCTTTGCACCGGCGCTGATGTGCACGGATTGCCGCTGGCTGGCGAGCTGCGAGGCTTGCGACGCGAAGCTAACTCTGCACCGCAAGCCCGTTCATCTGCGCTGCCATCATTGCGGCCACGGCGAAGCCGTACCCGTTACCTGCCCGGCTTGCGGCAATATGGAACTCACCTCCGTGGGCACCGGCACGCAAAGATCCGAAGAAGAACTGGGTGCTCGCTTCCCCGATACGCCATTGATTCGAATCGACCGGGATTCCACGCGCAGCAAGGCGAAGCTCGAAGCCCACCTGGACACGATCAACAAAGGCGAGCCGATGATTCTGGTCGGCACGCAGATGCTGGCGAAGGGCCACCATTTTCCTGACGTCACGCTCGTCGTTGTGCTGGGCATCGACGGCGCTCTGACGAGCGTCGATTTTCGAGCGCCCGAACGCATCGCTGCCTTGCTCACCCAGGTCGCCGGAAGGGCGGGCCGAGCCGAACGACCCGGAAGCGTCTGGATACAAACACTCCAGCCTGAGCACCCTCTGTTCGCCTGTCTGGCCAAGGAAGGCTACAGCGGCTTTGCTCAGCTCGAACTCGCCCAGCGGCAAGCGGCTGGTCTGCCGCCCGCAGTGCCACTGGCGATCGTGCGCGCCGAATCGCGACACCCGACGGCAGGCGCAGAACTGCTAAGCCAACTCAACGACTACGAAGGCGTGACCAGACTCGGTCCCGCGCCCGCACCCATGCATCGCCGGGACGAGCGCTTCCGGTGGCAGGTACTGCTTCTGGCGCAGGAACGGAAAAAGCTGCACGCCGCGCTCGCAGCCCATGTAAAAACCCTCGGGAAAGAAGCTAACAGACAGGTTCGGTGGAGCATCGACGTCGATCCCTTCGACACACTGTAGACTGCGCAACCCAGCCAAACGCAACGAGCCAGAGCCGGACATGGCGAGAGAAAATTCGCGAAGCAGGAACAAAAGCGGCAATCGTCGCAGCAACAAGCGCACCAACCAGCACACGAAGTCGCAGCCGTCGCTGATCCATGGCCCGAGCGTGCTGCTGGGCCTCGCGCTCGGCACGATCGGCGTGCTCGCGATCCTATACGGCCCAGCGCTGCTGCAAAGCGAACGCGCACCCGAAGCCCAGGTTGCGAGCAAAGGCCAACAGGACGACGTGACCTTTGAATTCCCCGACATACTGCGCGACGCTAGCGTCGGCGACGACAACGCCGCCAGCAACGCGCTCGACGCAGACGACAGCGAAGCTCTCAAATACTACGAGCTACAGGCGGGCGCGTTCCGGGACAAAAAGGATGCGGACCGCCTGCGCGCGAGGCTTCTCCTTCTCGACCTGCCGGTTCGCTCGGATACCGCCAGACTCGACAACGGCGAATGGCATCGCGTGATTCTCGGCCCGTTCGACAAACGCATCGACGCCCAACGCGCGCTAACCGGGCTGCGCGAGCAGAATATCGCGCCGCTTTGGATAGAGCGTCCGGGGTCTCCGCCTTAACAACATCTATTCGCACCAGCCCGCTCTCTGTGACTGGCTATGACTGGCGAAGATCAATGCAGACAAGGAGTTCAGGTGACAATGTTGCCAAGACACACCCGGCCGATCGCGGGCCTGCTACTGAGTGTTTGCGCAATCCAGTATTGCGCCGCAAGCACATGTTATCCCCAAGCCACAATCTTCGAACGAGCGGATGTTGTCGTCTCACTCATCCCGATTCAGGGTCAGTTGTCTGTCGAACTCAACCTTGCCTTGTTTGAAGCGGACGTTCACCGGGTGTGGAAGGGACGCGTTAACGCCACCGAGTCGATTGCGGTCGAACTCCCCAGGATGTTAACGCTGGGTGATGAATACGTTCTGGCTGTGGACCGAGACACCTCGGGCACGTTTCTCGTCACCTCGTGCACGCCGGTAATCGAAGCCCACGACCAGGAAGATTGGATCCGCGAACACCTTGGATCGCCTACATACGAACACGCTCCGCACGAGCACTCTGCGGCAATTGTTCAGTAGATAGCCGCCGCGCCCAGTCAACCTGCCGGATTGAACACCCGCTCACTCGACGCGGGAAAGCGCTCGAGCAATGCAGCGGCGCGCGTTGGGCGACGCACCAGCTCGCCGCCGCAATTTGGACACTGGCCATTAAAGTCGCGTTCATCACATTCGCTACAGAACGTGCATTCGAAACTACATATCAAGGCAGTAGTACTGTCCGGCGGCAGATCAACGTTGCAACGTTCACAACCTGGGCGCATCTCCAGCATGGCTAGGGAACCTCTGATTAACTTTTGTTAGTTCGCATTCTCTGGCGGCTAGCGCCCGTATTCGCTTACGTGACTGGGGACGATCTGGTCAGCCGTCACATAACTGTCGGCGACAGCAGTGCCCGGTGTGACAGCGAGAGGAATCTCACCCGCCCAGATAGGCAGTAGCTCATCGCCCAAGGCTTCCTTCGGCGGCCCGGTACGCACTTTCGCCGAGGCTTCCTCGATGGGCATGGACAACACGGTCGTTGCATTCATTTCCTTGCGTGTAGGCGCGCGCAGCGTCTCCCATCGGCCAGGAAACAGTCCCTCAACAAACTGCTCGAGCGAGGCCAACTTCAATTCCGGATCGTCAACGATCTGCGGCTCTCCGAAGATCATCGCGCTGCGATAGTTCGCCGAATGATGGAAGCCTGAACGCGCCAGTACGAGACCATCCAGATGGGTGACCGTCAGACAGACAGGCGCTTCAAGGCAAGCCTGAATCATCCGACTGGCGCGAGAGCCGTGCCAATAGATGTGATCACCGCCGCGCCAGTGGCAGGTGGGCGTTACGACCGGCTGACCGTCGACCAGGTGCCCCACATGGCAAAGCGGCGTGGCATCAACGATGGCGTAGAGCGCCTGGCGATCGAATTCCCCGCGTTTGCGCGCACGCCTGAGCCTGGTGAGCGGCGTCTGTTTGATTCGATCATTGTGGGAGTTGCGAGAGTTGCCTTTCGGCATCGGAATGCTCCTGAGGTTCGTTGAATTCATCTTGGCCAGGAGAAACCATATAGATCCTATTGGCACTTAATAAGGTCCACTAATTTACTTTTCTTTGGTGCCAATATTCCCCGAGAGACGCTAGTCTGGAAACTTCTCAAATGTGGTCAGCGTCGTGACAAGCAACCTATCTCTGTTCACACCAGCACAGGACAAAGGCAGTGCACCCATCGGCAAGCAGTTGCAGGATCACCTGCGTCGGGCCGTACTTCAGGGCGAGGTAGAGGCTGGTGAGAAAATGCCCGCGAGCCGAACCCTTGCCGGCACGCTGGGCGTCTCACGCAACACCGTAACTAGCGCGTATGAGCAACTCATTGCCGAGGGTTACCTGGTGTCGCGTCCGGGTGCGGGCACGTTTGTCGGGCGTGGTCCCGAGCGCAACTACAGGAGCGCACCCTCTGTCCAGCCATCGACTGCCGCGCTACCGAAGTTGTCATCCTGGGGTCAAAGGCTTCTGGACGAGGTTCCGGATTCGCTACTGGAACGGTCCAGCCCATCGGGACTGCGCTGGGACTTTCGCTACGGCGAGCCTGACTACAGCGAGCTGCCGCGAATCACCTGGAATCGGCAACTGAATCGAACCGCGCGCAGCCTGAACGGCCAACGGCTGGGCTATGCACCCCAGGCGGGCCTGTCGTCACTACGTTCGAGCCTCGCTGCCTACCTGGCGCGAAGCCGAGGCGTTCGCTGCAGCGCTGAACAGGTTGTGATCACCCAGGGTACCCAGGAGGGCCTGTACTGGCTGACACAGCTCCTGCTGGCGCCGGGCGATATGGCGGTCATGGAAGAGCCGGGTTATCGAGGCGTGCGCAAAGCCCTGTTGAGCGTCGGTGCCAAGACTCATCTGGCCGACGTCGACGAACATGGAATCATTCCCGAGTCGCTTGCCCAGGCGTTCAGCGACACATCTAAGCCCACGCCAAAGGTGGTCTTCACTACGCCCAGCCACCAGTTTCCGCGTGGTGGCGTGTTACCACTGGAGCGCAGGCTGACCCTGCTGGATTGGGCTGCACGGCACTCCGCGTTGATCGTCGAAGACGACTACGACAGCGAGTTTCGCTACAGCGGCCGGCCGATCGAATGCCTGCAGTCGCTCGATGCCAACGGCTGCGTCGCCTATCTGGGCAGTTCATCCAAAGCACTGTTTCCGGCGCTTCGCATCGGTTGGATGGTACTGCCACCCCAGCTCGCCGAATTGGTCATCCGCGCGAAGTGTGTGTCCGACAGCTTTCCGTCGCCGCTTATCCAGCAAGCACTCGCGGACTTCATCGATTCCGGCCAGCTCGACCGTCACATTCACCGCGCCAGGCGACGCATGGCGCAACGCCGATCAGCACTGCTAGCGAGCATTGAGAAGCACTTGAGCTCGGAGTCGAAGGTGCTCGGCAGCGACGCCGGATTGCACGTTCTACTCAGCCTTCCAGGCGTTGATTCCAGCGAAACGCCCAAGCTCATAGCCCGATGTGAAGCCCGTGGTGTGGGGGTCTATTCCTCCGCACCCTACTACGCCAAACCCCTGGAGCACGTTCAGCTTGTGCTCGGCTATGCGGCCTTGTCAGCACAAGCGATCGAGGATGGCGTAGAGGTGCTCGCACGCTGCATCGATACGGAAACCGTGCGTTGATGAGGTGTATCCCGTGCGGCCGTACTGCCCACCCTTGAATTGGCGCATAGCCGTCCCCACACTTGCGCTCCCTCCCTCAACTCCGCAGGCAAGAGCGCGACCATGACCGAGCAAATGCACGGCACGACCATTCTATGTGTGCGGCGGGACGACATTGTCGCTCTCGGCGGCGACGGCCAGGTAACACTTGGCGATACCGTCATGAAAGGCAACGCTCGTAAGGTGCGCAGGCTCTTCGGCGACAAAGTGCTGGCCGGCTTCGCGGGCGGCACCGCCGATGCCTTCACGCTGTTCGAGCGCTTTGAAGCCCAACTGGAGCGCTACTCCGGAAACCTCACTCGCGCCGCGGTCGAACTGGCGAAGGACTGGCGCACCGATCGGGCGCTGCGTCGACTCGAAGCCATGCTGGCGGTAGCTGACCTGGACAGCTCACTGCTGATCAGCGGCACAGGCGATGTGATCGAACCCGAGAAAGGCGTCATCGCGATTGGTTCCGGCGGCGCGTATGCCCAGGCTGCGGCAACCGCGCTAGTCGAAAACAGCGAACTGGATGCACCCACCATCGTAGCCAAGTCACTGTCCATTGCCGGCGACATCTGTATCTACACCAACCATACCCACCTGATCGAAACCCTGGAGAAGTGATGAGCGAGCCCACCGCGAACGGCGGCAACGCGCAGATTGACAACGTCATGACTCCGCGCGAGATAGTTCACGAGCTGGACAAGCACATCATCGGCCAGAACGCCGCCAAGCGAGCTGTTGCGATCGCGCTGCGCAATCGCTGGCGTCGCATGCAGCTAGATGAGCGTATGCGTGAGGAGGTCACGCCCAAGAACATCCTGATGATCGGCCCAACCGGTGTCGGCAAGACGGAGATCGCGCGCCGGCTGGCGAAACTGGCGAAGGCCCCATTTATCAAGATCGAAGCCACCAAGTTCACCGAGGTTGGCTACGTGGGTCGGGACGTCGAGTCCATCATTCGCGACCTCACTGAGGCCGGCGTCAAGATGACCCGGGAGCGTTTGATGGCTGAGGTGCAGCACAAGGCTGACGACCTGGCCGAGGACCGCGTGCTCGATGCATTACTACCGAGCGCGAGCGGCAGCGACGACGACAGCAACGACAGCACCCGTCAGCTCTTCCGCAAAAAGCTGCGCCAAGGTGAGCTCGACGATCGCGAAGTGGAAATTGAAGTCTCCCAAACGCCGATTGGCGTAGAGATCATGGCGCCTCCGGGTATGGAAGAGATGACATCCCAACTTCAGAGCATGTTCTCGGGAATCGCCGGCAACCAGACCCACAGCCGCCGTATGAGCGTGAAAGAAGCGCTCAAACAAGCACGCGAGGAGGAGGCCGCCAACCTGGTCAATGAGGAGGATCTCAAGGCAATGGCTGTCTATGCGGTCGAGCAGAGCGGCATCGTCTTCATCGATGAAATAGACAAGGTCGCAAAAAGCGCGGAACGCAGCGGCGCTGACGTCTCCAGAGAGGGCGTGCAACGCGATCTGCTGCCGTTGATTGAAGGCAGCACTGTCTCTACCAAATACGGCACCGTGCGCACCGACCACATCCTGTTTATCGCATCAGGCGCCTTTCACCTGGCCAAGCCGTCGGATCTCATCCCCGAGCTGCAGGGCAGGCTGCCGATTCGCGTCGAGCTGGATGCACTGGGCGCTGAGGAGTTTCGCCGGATTCTCACCGAGCCCGACGCCTCGCTCACCGAACAGTATCGCGCGCTACTCGGCACGGAAGGCGTGGAGCTGAGCTTCACCGACGACGCCATCGCGCGCATCGCGGAGCTCGCCTGCCACGTCAACGAGAGCACCGAGAACATCGGGGCGCGGCGCTTGCACACCATCCTGGAGCGATTGCTCGATGAGCTGTCTTTTAGCGCAGGTAGCTCGGGAGACGTCCAGGTGAGTATCGACGCCGCGTACGTGGACAAGACAATCGGAGACCTCGCGGCCAATCAGGATCTGTCCCGGTATATCCTCTAGATCGATTAGAGAAAGCGTTATGAGCACCGACGTACCAACACGCATCAACTACCGCAAGCGCACTCGAGAACTCGTGCTGACCTGGGCCGACGGCTCCGAGTCTGCGCTCGCGGCTGAACTCCTGCGCGTCTATTCCCCATCAGCCGAAGTGCGCGGCCACGGCGTCGGCGAGCGCAAGATTCAGATCGGCAAGAAGCACGTGCGCATCACCGAAATGGAAGCCACCGGCAACTACGCCGTGCGCCTCGTATTCGACGACGGTCATGACACGGGCCTCTACACCTGGGGTTACCTCAAAGAGATCGCCGATAACGAGCCCGACTACTGGCAGCGTTATCTGCAAGAGATGAAAGACGCGAGCGCGTCACGCCTGCCGACCATTCCCGTGGGTACCTGGCAGCCACGCTAGGCCAGCAACAAACTTTGGTTGGGCGTAGAATCGACGCCATGAGCACACCTACCGACCGGTCAACCGAGCGCCCTACCAGCAAGACCATCGCAAGCCCCGGCGAAGCCGTCGATTTCGGCTTCCAGAAAGTCTCGCCAACCGAGAAAACCCGGCGCGTCGGTGAAGTCTTCAAGACCGTCGCCAAGCGCTACGACGTGATGAACGACCTCATGTCCTTCGGTGCCCACCGGCTGATGAAACGCATGACGGTGGAACTGTCGGGTGTGCGCGCAGGCGATCGCGTTCTGGATCTGGCCGGCGGTACCGGTGATCTGTCGCTGCTATTTGCACCGCTCGTTGGTGAGACCGGCTCAGTAGTGCTAACCGACATCAACGCGTCGATGATGCAGGTAGGACGCGATCGGCTGATCGATGAGGGTGTCGCCGGCGTGGGCTTTGTCCAAGCCAGTGGCGATGCGTTGCCTTACCCGGACAACAGCTTCAATTGCTGCGTGATCGCCTTTGGCCTGCGCAACTTCACGGACAAAGCTGCTGCGCTGGAAGACATTCGCCGCGTGCTCGTACCCGGCGGCGTCCTGCTGGTTCTGGAATTTTCCAAAGCGCAGAACCCGGTGGTCGCCGGTTTGTACAGCGCCTTTCAAAGCCTGTGGGCACCGGCCGGACGAGCCATTGTCGGTGACGGCGAGCCCTACAAATACCTCGTTGAGTCCATCGAGATGCATCCTAATCAGGAAGCGCTGAAGCTGATGATGTCCGATGCCGGCTTCGAGCAGACCGAGTACCACAACCTGGTGGGTGGCGTTGCCGCAATCCATAGAGGTGTGGCGCCCGAATGAACCCATTTCTGAGCTTTGCCGCGCAGCTAATGGAAGCAGCCGCGAACGCAGCATTAGCAATGGATCCGATCGCTCAGCAAGCGCTGTTAAGCCGAGACGGTCAGAGGGTTGCTCTCGCCTGCACGAGGCCAGAGATTGACCTGGAAATCAGCGTGCAAGGCGACCGGCTGGCGATTCTCAACCGCGCCACAACCGACGCCCACGCTCGGGTTAGCGGCGAAGCGGCGGATCTGCTGCAGGGGCTGTGGCAGCACACGCCGACTGGCGTCACGATCGACGGTGATGAATCCCTGGTCGTCGCGCTGCGCGATGTGTTCAGCCAGTTGGAGCTGGACTTCGCCAAACCGCTGGCGCTCATTCTCGGCCCCGATCGGGCGAACACAATTGTTGGCGCGGGTGAAGCTGCGCTCGGCGGCGCGAGCGCCGCGCTCAAAGCCGGAGCCGAGGGTTTTCGGCAGGATGTGACCAGCACCATGGCCACATGGAGCGACGCCGAGCCGCTACTGGACTCGATTGATCATCTGCGCGAGCGACTGGATCGCCTCGATGCGCGCGTGAGCCTGGCTGAGGGCGACCGAGCTCGCGATCCAACCAACGGCACGACCAGCTAATGGCCAACGCCTCCAGCAGGCTGGGACGCATTCTTCGAATCATCGGCCGCTACCGCCTCGATGATTTGCTCGAACCGCTGTTTCCGCCACGCTACCGTAAACTGCTGCTCATCTCGCCGTTTCGGCTGGCCGGCAAAGCCGATGAGCCGCGCGGCGAACGCTTGCGCCTGGCCCTGGAAGAGCTAGGGCCGGTATTCATCAAATTCGGCCAGATGCTGTCCACCCGGCGCGATCTCCTGCCAGAGGACATCGCGCACTCACTGGCAAAACTGCAGGACCAGGTGCCGCCATTCGATGCTGACACCGCACGAGCGCTCGTGGAGCAAGCACTGGCCGCGCCGATTGAGACGGTGTTTGCCGAGTTCGAACACGACGCTCTCGCCAGCGCCTCAGTTGCCCAGGTGCACGCAGGCAAGCTGCGAAGCGGCGAGGATATCGTCGTCAAAGTAATACGCCCTGACATCGAGTCCGTGATCCGTGAGGACATCGCGCTGCTGAGATGGATCGCTGACAGACTCAATCGCTTCTTTGAGGTCGCCCGTCGACTGCACCTACCCGAAGTGGTGAATGACTACGAGGCGACCATCATCAACGAGCTGGACTTGCGCCGGGAAGCCGACAATACCCAGCAGCTACGCCTAAATTTCGCGGGCTCGCCGACGCTGTACGTGCCCCGCGTCTATCACGACTTGTGCAGGCGTAACGTGCTCGTCATCGAGCGTATTCGTGGCATTCCGATCGGCAACGTTGACGCACTCATCGACGCCGGCACCGATATGAAGGTGCTGGCCGAGCGCGGCGTTGAGACGTTCTTCAAGCAGGTGTTTGTCGACAACTTCTTTCACGCCGACATGCACCCGGGCAACATATTTGTTGATGTCACCGACCCGGCGTCACCGAAATACATCGCCATCGACTGCGCCATCATCGGCCAGCTCACCGAGAAGGATCAGGACTACCTCGCTCGCAACCTGCTCGCGTTCTTCAATCGGGACTACGCCGAAGTCGCCCGCCTGCACCTGCAGTCCGGCTGGATTCCCGCTGATACCGATACCGATGCATTCCAGCTCGTCATCAGAGAGCTGTGCGAGCCGATCTTTGCCAAACCGCTTTCCGAGATTTCTTTTGGCCACTTCATCGTTGATCTGTTTCAGACAGCGCAGGACTTCGGCATGGAGATTCAGCCGCAGCTGGTGCTGCTGCAGAAGACCCTGCTGAACATCGAAGGCCTCGGCCGTCAGCTCTACCCCGACCTCGATCTCTGGGAGACGGCAGCACCGTTCATGCAGACCTGGATGAATGAGCGCGCCGGCCCGAACGCGGCCATCAAGGCTCTGACAGACAATGGCCCAGCGCTCTTGGAGGCGTTGCCCCGGCTACCGGAGCTGATCATCAGCGCAAGCAGAGACACCGGTCGTCTGGATCGCCTGACAAGTGAGCAACGCCGAAGCGCACTCGAGCTGAAGTCGCTGCAGGCTCGACACAAACGCAGGGGCACCTCGCTTCGATTAGCCGGCGTTGCGGCCGTCATCGGCGCAATCTCCCTCGCTGCATCTCCGGCGTTAGACATCGCCCAACGTCATCTCGATTCTCCTGGGGCCATTTTCGCGCTGATTTGTTTTGCCATCGCCAGCGTCGCGCTGCTGCGCGCCTGACTCCACGGCCGGCCCCGGCACCACGAAAGCCCGACAAGTTCGGTACTGGGTGCTAGAGTCCACGCTATGGATACCATCGAACAACTCACCAAAGTCCTGCAGGCGCGCCAGGGCGCGGACCCGGACGACTCCTACGTAGCCTCGCTTTATGCCAAGGGTCTGAACAAGATTCTGGAGAAAGTGGGTGAGGAGGCGACCGAGGTCATTCTGGCCGCCAAGGATGCTGACACCTCCGCAAGGGACGACGCCCTGATCGGCGAAGTGGCTGACCTTTGGTTTCACACCATTGTCATGATGGTGCACCTTAATCAGCGTCCCGACTGGGTGTTAGACACGTTGGCAGAGCGCTTTGGCGTATCAGGTCACACTGAAAAGGCGAACCGGTCGTAGTTAACGTTGCCTGACACACGCGGAGCCTACGCATGCTAGGCGTATACTCGGTGGTGCCAGAAAGGAGCAAATCATGTTTGGACTCGGCGTCCCGGAACTACTCATCATCCTCGCGATCGCGCTGTTGCTGTTCGGCACCAAGCGTTTGAAGTCGCTCGGCTCGGACCTCGGCACAGCCATCAAAGGCTTCCGAAGCGCGGTATCGGATGAAGACAAGCAGAAAGAAGACGAGCCGCGCGTAATCGACGGCTCGACCACGGCCAGCGAAGCAGAGAGAAGCAAGTCCGAGCGCAATGCTTGATATCAGCTTCGTAGAGCTGTTCCTTGTCGCCATCGTCGGACTGATGGTGATTGGGCCGAAACAACTACCAGATGCGCTTCGAACTCTGGGGCTGTGGCTTGGCCGCATGCGTCGCAGCTTCAACGCGGTGAAGAGCGAGATCGAGCGCGAGATCGGCATGGACGACATTCGCCGGCAACTACACAACGAGGCCGTGCTCGAAGAGATGAAGCGCATCGAGGAAAACATGCGTGGTACCGGTGATGACATCAAAAACACGATTCATGGCGGCGTGACCGCCGACGACGTAACGCTTGGCGATGAGAGCACACTGGAAACACCAGCAGGCAAGATGCCCACGACGGCGCCGGGTAACGATTCAGAGAACCAGAGTGTGGCAACAAACAACTCCTCCCAGACAGACGAGCAGAACCAGCGCACCGGTAACGCCTGAGCGCTCTCCAATCCTTTTCGTGAAGTCCCAATGAGCGAAAGTACCGACACACCAAGAACCAAGGTGAGCGTGCACGACGACGCCGTCGACAAGGCCGAGATGCCATTTCTCGAGCACCTTCTCGAATTGCGTTCTCGCATCCTCTACAGCCTGCTCACCATCGTGATTCTGTTTGTGCCGGTGTACTACTTCAACGCCGAGCTCTATCAGTTCATCGCCGAGCCGCTGATTGCCGAACTGCCCGAAGGCAGCAACATGATTGCCACCGGCGTTGCCTCTGTCTTTTTCGCGCCGCTTAAGCTCTCCATCTACTGCGCTCTCTACCTCAGCATGCCGTTTCTACTGCATCAGCTCTGGTCATTCATCGCTCCCGGCTTATATCTGCGCGAGAAAAAGCTCGCGCTACCTTTGCTCGCCTCGAGCATCGTTCTTTTCTACACCGGCATCGCGTTTGTCTACTACCTCGTCTTTCCGCTGGTATTTCGCTTCTTCGCTGGCCTGGGCCCCGATATCGCGCCAATGATGCCCGACATTAGCGAGTACCTGGATTTTGCTCTCAAGTTGTTCCTGGCATTTGGTCTCGCTTTCGAGATTCCCATCGCTACGCTGCTGCTCGCCTGGACCGGCATCTCGGACGCCGACAGCATGGCTGCGAAGCGGCCGTACGTGATCATCGGCTGCTTCGTGCTCGGCATGCTGCTAACACCACCGGACGTGATCTCGCAAATCATGCTCGCCGTGCCCACGTGGCTGCTGTTCGAAGTGGGCGTATTCGCTGCGCGCTTCATCGAGAAGCGAGATCCGGACGCCGAGCAGACTTAGGCTCATCGAAGCATGGCCACTCTGCGGCACTACCAGGGCGGCTAGCGCAAACGTAGACTGGCGGCACCACCGCGCTCGAGATCCCGCCTATGTCGGAGCTACCAACCATCACCGTCGCTCGCCCTGATGAGCTTGCACGCTACCTGACCACCATCGTTCTGGGTTTCAGCGCCGATCCTTTCGTGCGCTGGATGGTACCGAAGGCGTCAGACTACTTCGCTCACGCACCCGCGATGTTCACCGCGTTCGCAGGCGAAGCGTTTGAACACGAGTCAGCGTTTGTCGCTAATGACGGCGAAGCAGTCGCCCTATGGCTGCCACCCGGCGTCGAGTCCGACGATGACGACATGATGCCGCTGATGATGGAGCTGATGGCTCCGGACCATCTCGCAGAAGCCGGCGCAGTACTCGCGGAGATGGACGCCTACCATCCAGACGAAACATGCTGGTACCTGCCGATGATTGCAGCCGATCCGGGGCATCAGGGCAAAGGCCTCGGCAGCGCACTCATGAAACACGCCGTGCGCATCTGTGACGAGCAGGGCCTACCTGCGTACCTGGAATCCACGAACGAGCGCAACGTCTCGTTGTATGAGCGACACGGGTTTGAAGTCATGGGCGAGATTCAGCATGGCTCGTCACCGGTTGTGAGGCCGATGAGCAGACAGCCAAATTGAGCTTGCGTGCTTGGATCGACCAAGTCCCGCTAAAAAAGCACAGTGAGACGGACATCGAGATTCTCGAACACTAGACCAGAAGTCACACTCGGCAGCGTTCACAGATCTATTGATTTCGGGAGCATCGCGGATCCATGGCTACCTTGCACTTGATGGTTGGCCTGCCTTGTTCTGGCAAGACTACGCTCGCCAAAAAATTAGAAGGTGAGCTAGGCGCGCTAAGGCTCACACCGGATGATTGGCATAGATTTCTCTACGGGCAGGATGCCTCTCATCCAGACCATGACGAACGCCATACAAGGATCGAAATTTTGCAATGGAAAATCGCAGCTACGGCGTTGGAGCGAGGCCTTGATGTGATACTGGATTTCGGCTTGTGGGCTAGAGAAGAGCGCGACGACTTCAGAGATCGGGCATCTGCTCTAGGCGCAAAAACCAAGATTCACTTTCTGGACGTTCCTTTCGAGGAACTGCTCAGAAGGTTAAAACTACGGAATCGCGATTCTCCTGACGTGGTGACAATCATTCCGCCCTCAAAGATGAATGAGTATCTCTCACTCTTCCAAACCCCCGACGAAGCAGAACTGACATGAAGCACGCCGTGCGTGTCTGCGACGAGCACGGTTTGCCTGCCTACCTTGAGTCAGCCAACGAGCGAAACGTATCTCTGTATGAGTGATACGGCTTTGAGGTAGTGGGTGAGATTCAACGCGGCTCATCACCGGTTGTGCGGCCGATGATCAGGACAGCGACCTGAGACAGATACCTTCCACCACAGTTACTCGGCTCTGTCGCCTTAGGGTTTTCCAGTGCCCCAGCGGGGGCTCAAAGCTTCAGCTTAATGCGCGCGGACGTCGGTAACACTGTCTCCGGCAGTTTTTCGGATCGCGCTCGCTTGAACGCGTCGAAGTCGCCTGTAATCACCTGCCACACGTAAACGCAGGCGTTGCCCTCCAGCGGCATCGCGAAGGGCGCAAAACCCATCGGGATCACGCTGAAAACCTGGTTCCCGTCGGGTTGATGCAAATGCTCGTCGATGAACTCTTCCAGAGCCGCAAGATCTGCAACAGGAACCCAATCGATAAAGGCCACAGCCGCCATCTTCACATCGAGTTGGCGCAGAAACTCCGCAGGAAACAATCCGCCGGTCCAGCGGCAGTTGATCTCGGTAACGATCACGTCGTCACCATCCACGAAGTAGTCGATTCCGCAGTTACTGCCCTCGTCGCTAACGAAACCATGGCGGCGCGCGTAGTCAGCCACCGCGATCAACTGTTGCCGATGAGAATCTCGAAGCTCAACGCCCCTACCGAGAAGATTGCCAACCCAGACGCCATCAGCAAACAGGATGCGTCGCACGTTGTTGATGACGAGTGAATCCGGCTTCACCGTGATGTCTACTGTCATTTCCGTATAGCGGCTCGTATCAAGTTTGGCCTGGAGAAGTACATCGAGCTCATCGTCGTACTCCGAAACGTATTCCTTCGCCTGCTCAAGGCTATCGACAGCAACAACGTTACGAGCGCCGGCCAACCCAAGGGTCTTAACCATGACACCGGCCTGATGCTTGGAGAAAAACCGAGTGGCGTCAGCGCCGTTCAATCCGGCGCGAGTCGTCACCAACGTGTCGGGAACTGGCAACCCAGCTGCAGGCGCGTGCTCGGCAAAGTGCACTTTCGAGTTGACCGCACGCGAAATCTCAAGTGCGGGCTCGTCCTGGTGAAGCACCGCATTGCTACCACTGACCATGTAGAGATTAACTCGCGACACATCAGGCAGATTTCGCGCAACGCTGGCGTAGTAAGTATCCACCGGGTGCCAGGACAGTTGATTTTCTGGCACCCCTGACAGCCCCATCAAACGGTGCCAGGCGCGGTATCGATCCAACAGGCTTCGCCATGGGTTTTGGTTGTGCACATCGTACATAGCGACGTAATCGCCCGGACGGCCGATGCCGTTAAGCGCAGTAAGCAACATCCCGGTGAGCACCTGATTCGCGAGGTGATCTTCCTTTTGCCCCACTGTCAAAGCACCCAAATCAAAGTGCAACGAGCAATCATCACCCGCCATCGCGTACAGACAATCAAACGGTTGGCCTGGCACAAACGATCCTGCGCGCACTGTCATCACGATTCCTCAAACTTTCCGTAACGTTCGAACAATGCCATTCCCCTACTCTCCAAGCCAGAAAGCATGACCTGAAGAATCCGCTGCGGCATCCACGCTCACTCAGAGTAATTTTCTTCCAGATATCGCGAGCGAAAGTCCTGCGGCGGGCTGCCCCGCTCCGGTCGTCCTTCTGGCGTAAGGTCCATCAGGTTCCAATACGGCCAGACCATATCGATATCGTTATCAGCAATCTCTGATCCCCAGAAGTGATATATCGCGCCATCGATCTTGCGAAAGACATTGAGCTTTGGGTACTGACGCTCATCATCTGCCTGGCATCCGTAGTCGGCCTGAAAGGCGCATCCGTAGCCCGACACCAGATCGATCTGGTTCCAACCGCGACGCCTGGCCCAATCGTTAATCTTGGGTGCTGGCGCTTTACCCACAACGACAAAAGCTGCGTCGTGGCCAACCTGGTTCGCCATGCGGTCGAACGCGTCGACTATCGACGTACAGGACGGGCACGGGTTGTCCCAACTCGGACCGAACATGAAGCTGTAGAGAATCAGCGAGCTCTTGTTTCGAAACAACTCACTGAATCTCACCGGCTCATCCAGCCGATCCTCTGTAGCCCAGGAGAACGCGTAGTCCTGCTTCAATCGGCCACCTAATGGCAGCACGCGCCGCTTGCTGGCGACGGACTTAACTTTGCGAATCAGTTCCGCCTCTTCGACTGCCAGTTCGTCTCGCGCCCGACGGTACTCGGCCGATTCGTTGGGATAGTAGTGACTCATGCGAAGAACTCCCGATCTGCTAGCGACTCAGAAATACGCCAAAATGCGTCCATAGAAAAGAGCGATCGTTCAATCATTGTTCGTTTAGGTCGAACCGCGATCCCTTTGACACCAGCGCGTTGAGGACACACATCAAAGGGCAGAGCCCGCTGCCAATGCCAGGCGTCGTTTGGCAGGGGGATTCAAGCAACTTTCATTGCAGAGAACACGCACGCGCGTCGTGGCGAAAATCGCCTATGGCTTGCGCACGTACCTGGATAATGTGCTTTGACGTTGAGCCTTCGACAGCCGAGATGACTCCTTCACCGACCAAGCCATGAGGAATCTACACAATGACAAGCCCAAAGCGGGACGCCCTGGTCCTCATCCATGCGCTTCCCAAGACCGCAACCTGGGAGGAAATTCTCTGTGAGCTCTACACGAAAGAGGCTAGAGACGAGGGGCTGTTACTGCCCGACAACTTGAATATTCGCTACGAGATAGTGAAGTTCGACTTGCAGGAAAACGAGGACGAACTGTACTAGCCGAATGAGCCTCTCGCCAATCGATTGAGATTCGCGTGTTAGTCGGCCAGTTGTCAGCTATCAATGGCCAGATAATCGGGAAAGTTGCTGTCAGACAGCTACTCGAAATCTACACATCGAGCACAAACGTCGCCGGTCCATCGTTGACCAATGCGACCTTCATATCCGCACCAAACGCCCCGGTACTCGTTCGCACCCCGAGTGTTCGCGCCGCTTCCGCAAACACATCAACAAGCGGCTCCGCCAGCTCGGGCTTCTCGGCTTTTGAGAATCCGGGCCGACGGCCCTTGTCGGTACTCGCAGCGAGAGTGAACTGAGAGACCACCAACAGCTCGCCAGCAACATCCTGCAGCGAGCGATTCATCGGTTTGGCGTCATCAGCAAAAATACGCAAGCCGACAGTTTTGTCGGCCAATAGTTTTGCCTGCGTCTCGCTGTCGCCGGCTTCAACGCCGAGTAGCGCCAACAGGCCGGGGCCGATGCGAGCGATCTCCTCACCTGCTACCGAAACGGACGCTTCAGTCACACGCTGGAGAACAACTCTCATAGCGAACGGTTAAGCGCGCTTGCGCTGGTTCTCGGTAAGCAGCGCTTTGCGAATGCGAATGCCTTTAGGCGTAACCTCTACAAGCTCATCGTCATCGATGAACTCGAGGCTTTGCTCGAGCGTCATGCGATTCGGTGGCGTCAGCACGATGTTTTCGTCGGTGCCGGAAGCGCGCACGTTGGTGAGCTTCTTGCCTTTCAGCGGGTTAACAGTGAGATCGTTTTCTCGACTGTGCAGGCCGATCACCATGCCTTCGTAGACTTCATCACCCGGGCCGATAAACATCTTGCCGCGGTTCTGCAGGTTAAACAGCGCAAAGCCGACAGCCACACCCTGGGCGTTAGCAATCATCACACCGCGGCTGCGCTTGCCCAGACCGCTTTCGATCTTCGGACCATAGCCAGCGGAGGCATAGGTCATGATGCCGGTACCGGACGTCATGGACAAAAACTCAGGCCGGAAACCCATGAGCGCGCGAGTCGCTACGCGATAGCGCAGCACAACGCGGCCGCTACCCGTGTTGGTCATATCTTCGAGTGCGCCTTTGCGCTCACCAAGGCCTTCCATCACTTTGCCCTGATGCTCCGACTCGACATCCAGCGTGAGGTCTTCGTAGGGCTCGTGGATCGCGCCATCAATTTCTTTGAAGATCACCTGAGGCCGGGTCATGGCCATCTCGTAGCCTTCGCGGCGCATCGTCTCGATAAGAATCGACAGGTGCAATTCGCCACGGCCGGACACACGGAAGCGATCCGGATCGTCCGTATCTTCGACGCGCAGCGCAACGTTGTACGACGCTTCGCGAGTCAGCCTGTCGCGGACTTGTCTGGAGGTCAGATAGTCACCGTCTTTACCGGCGAACGGCGACGTGTTGACACAGAACATCATCGTGACGGTCGGCTCATCAACCGTGAGGGGCGGCAGTGCTTCGGGCGCGTTCAGCGTGCAGATGGTGTCTGAGATGGCGATGCCTTCGACACCAGTCACGCAAACGATGTCACCAGCAACCGCCTCTTCCTGTTCGACTCTCGCCAGGCCTTTGTAGCCAAGAACGGTGAGCACCCGCGTGCGTCGAACCTTGCCGTCGCGGTTAACCACCGAGACCGGCGTATTAGTTTTCAGAACGCCACGGCTGATACGCCCAACGCCAATGACGCCCACGTAGCTCGAGTAGTCGAGCGATGAGATCTGCAACTGCAGATCGCCGTCACTCGCGACTTTCGGTGGCGGCGCGTGTTCGATGATGGCATCGAGCAGCGCATCCATGTCGTCGCGAATGGCATCAACCTCCAATCCCGCCTGGCCGTTGATGGCGCTGGCGTAGATGACCGGGAAGTCGAGCTGATCTTCAGTGGCATCGAGTTCAACGAACAGATCGAACACCGCATCGAGCGCGCCGTGTGGATTGGCGCCGCTGCGATCGATCTTGTTAATCACGAGAATCGGCTTGAGGCCTGCGGCGAACGCTTTCTGGGTGACGAACCGCGTTTGCGGCATCGGGCCTTCGGCGGCATCGACGAGTAACAAAACGGCGTCCACCATGGACAGCACGCGCTCAACCTCGCCGCCAAAGTCGGCGTGTCCGGGCGTATCAACGATGTTGATTCGCGTGCCCTTGTACTCGATCGCCGCGTTCTTCGACAGGATGGTGATGCCGCGCTCTTTCTCGAGCTCGCCGGAATCCATCACCCGCTCGATCGATGTGCGAGCATCGACGCTGCCGGTTTCTTGAAGCAAACGATCCACCAGGGTGGTTTTGCCATGGTCAACGTGGGCGATGATGGCCACGTTGCGCACGTCTCGAACTGTCACTAGACTGCCCGCCGGTTTGAAAAGGGGCGCGATTATGGACCACCGCCGCAAGGCTGTCGCCCTGATATCCGGCGGATTGGACTCAATGCTGGCCGCCCGAATCGTCATGGATGCGGGTATTCACGTCGAAGGCATCAACTTCTTCACCGGATTTTGCGTCGAAGGCCACACCCACGCCATCCGCAAACAGGACAAAGACAAGGCCAAGCGCAACAACGCTCTTTGGGTCGCCGAGCAGCTCGGCATCAAATTGCACATCATCGATGTCATCGACGAGTACAAGCAGGTGGTCCTGAACCCGGATCACGGCTATGGCGCGCACATGAATCCGTGCCTGGACTGTAAGGTATTCATGGTCGGGCGTGCGCTGCGGTGGGCCGATGAACACGGCTACGACTTCATCATCACCGGTGAGGTCATGGGCCAGCGCCCGAAAAGCCAAATGAAAGCGCTGATGCCCTTGATCGCCAAGGAATCCGGCGCCGAGGATCGGCTATTGCGACCGCTGTCAGGAAAGCACCTGCCCGAGACCCTGCCGGAACGCAAGGGCTGGATCAGCCGGGACCAACTCCTGGGCTTCCACGGCCGCAATCGCAAACCCCAGATCGCGCTAGCCGAGTCCTTAGGTTTCGAAGACTGGGCTCAGCCCTCCGGTGGCTGCTGTTTCCTGACGGACGAAAGCTACAGCGCCAAGCTGAAAGATCTATTCGAGAGCCGCGGCAAACGCGACTACGAGCTGGACGATGTGATGCTGCTGAAGATGGGCCGGCACCTGCGGCCCAAGCCTCATTTCAAGGTAATCATCAGCCGGGAGGACGGCGAAAACCGCTATCTCTCTGGCTACCGCCGGCGCTATCTGAAGCTTGAACCGAGTAGCCATGGCGGGCCCGTCGCGCTTATTGATGGCGAAGTAGGCGAAGCTGATATCCAGCTCGCTGCCCGCCTGGTGGCTCGTTACAGCCAGGGCAAACACACAGAACGCGTCACCATCGCACTCCAGCAGTTGGACGGCACCTATCGCGACCTCGTTGTTGTGCCACTACAGACAAGCGAGATTTCGGATGCCTGGTACGTCTGAAGACAGCTATACCCGGCAGCTAGATCTTCGCGGTCTTCTCTGCCCATTACCGGTGATTCGCACCCAGGATGCGATCAGCGAGCTAGCGGCAGACGACACCTTGCACGTACTGGCGAGTGACCCCGGCACGGCCCACGATATACCGGCCTGGTGTCGAGTCCATGGCCACAAGCTCCTGGCATGGGAAGACTCTGGCGAAGAGCTGTGGTTCTCGATTCGCGTCTCGTAATCGAGCAACACACAACCCGTTTTAGCACCATTATGGTGCATACTTTTTGACACTGCGCACCGATTCAGCGCGCGTTAACCCACTGAGGTGATACTCACGGATTCCACCTTCACGATGCGAGCGAATCGAAAGGTATAGGGAAAGTGACGAGGCTAACGGAGATTTCTCACCAGGTTTGATAAAACACAACTACCATTGGACTCGCTGCATGTCTCGGCCACGACAGTTGCCCCGCATGCCACGCAACCAGCACACGGACCCCCGGAGATAGCTACCGTGACATCGCGCGATCGACACCAGGCCAACTCAATTTCGTCAAAGATCCTTTTGGCGACCGCCCTGCTTGCGATCGCCTGCTCAGGCGCCACCGCCGAGGAACGCACGATCTACCGCTCGATTGACGCGAACGGCAATCCGGTTTTCACCGATATGCCGCCGCGAGACGGCCAGACCGCTGAAGAGATCAAGATCAAGGTTACGTCCGGCAACTCCTACGCCGCGTCTACCGCTCGAACGCCCTACACCGGCAACACATCCGGCAGCGAAGCTCCGACGACCGGCGCCCTGTACAGTCTTGACATCATCTCGCCAGCCAACGATGAAACCATTCGCGACAACTCGGGCAGCGTGAGTATCTCAGCCGCGACCACCCCGGTTTTGCGGCGCGGCCACAGCCTGCGGCTGGTTATGGATGGCACACTGACGGACCTGCCGGCCGACGGAACCGTCTTCGACCTGTCGAACGTCGATCGCGGATCACACACGATCGCTGTTGCAGTGGTTGACCGTGCGGGCAACGTTCTGGCCCAGGGCGAGCCCAGCACATTCCACCTGCAACGCTATTCGGTGCAATCCCAGGCGGCCCGGCCTAACTCACCGACCAACATCGCTCGCTAGCAAACCCCGCCGCTTTATTCGCGGCACCATCCGCGCAGCGACCCGTGGTTTGCACTATAATGGTGCGGATGAGTTGCACAAAGTGCGCGCGTTTAACCCACGTCCGCACAACCTGCATGGTTCTTAAAGGCTGATCCCGAAGTGAACGCTCACTGACCTATGCCACTTTCAGTGAAAGTTGGAGTGGGAATTGCATCATCCGTTACCGAGGCCGCGACAACCTCTCCACTGCGCAGCAAATCCCATGTGGCGCGCTTTCGAGAGCCCGGCAAGAACAGACACGCACAGCGCACCTGAAACGGCAAAGAACTCAGTGAACTCCGACTTGGCAAGCACCAGCATCAGCCTCAGCGACGTAGTCGAGCACCTCTCAACAGCACTGCTGGCTCTCGATGACTCGCTCAACGTCTGCTTCGTCAACGCGGCAGCCGAAGACCTGTTGTCTGTCAGCGCAAACAGGGCAGTTGGCGAGCCCATGAGCAAGCTGTTCAGTCATCCAGCAGCTGACAACGATGCCCTGCGCAGCGCCCTTGCGGAAGAGCGCTCCTTCAGCCAACGCCATGCCAAGCTCACTCGCTGGGATGGTCGTTTGATCACCGCAGACTACACCGTGACACCCACCCGGGATCGATGCCTCGTCGTCGAGATCCAGTCCCTGGATCGATTGCTGCGAATCGATCAGGATCGCAGCCAGGTGGAGGGAGCAGAGACGACCAAGAAACTCCTGCGCGGGCTTGCGCATGAGGTTAAAAACCCGCTGGGTGGCATCCGCGGCGCAGCACAGCTTTTGGCGCGAGACCCGAGCGGCGATGACGCGGACGACTACACGCGCATCATCATCGAAGAAACCGACCGTCTGGTCGCTCTTGTTGATCGCATGCTAGGTCCGAGCAAACCCCACCAGAAGACCCCTACAAACGTGCACCGCCTGCTGGAACGATCGCTCCGCCTGGTGCAGGCGGAAGCCAGAAGCGAGCTGCAGATCACCCGGGATTACGACCCCAGCCTGCCAGACCTCTACGCGGACGAAGACTCACTCATGCAGGCCTTTCTGAACATCGTTCGCAATGCGGAGCAGGCGCTGGATGGGCAGGAAAACGCTGCCATTACGGTATCCACACGAATCACTCGTCAGTTCACTATTGGTGATACCCGGCATCGAATGGTCGCCCAGATCGATTTCGAGGATAACGGCCCCGGAGTGCCGGAAGACATCAAGGACCGCATCTTCTTCCCGATGATCAGCGGTCGCGCCGAGGGTACCGGCCTCGGGCTCGCCATTTCACAGAACATCATCAGCCAGCACCGCGGCACGCTGGAGGTGGAGAGCGAACCGGGACATACCCGGTTCTCCGTCCTGCTGCCATTTGGAGATCAGTCATGAAGCCCGAGGAAGTCTGGATCGCAGACGACGATCGCTCAATTCGATTTGTACTGGAGCGAGCATTCAGCCAGGCCAACATTCCCGCCCAGGTTTTCCCCGACGGCGACGCTTTGCTCGCAGCGCTGGCAAGCGGACGACCCCAGGCAATCGTTTCCGACGTTCGTATGCCCGGAACCGATGGCCTGGCACTGATCAAAGCTGTTCATAAAGACCACCCCGAGTTGCCGGTCATCATCATGACCGCACACTCCGACCTCGACAGCGCGGTCAACGCCTACCAGGGAGGCGCTTTTGAGTACCTGCCAAAGCCCTTTGATGTGGATGACGTGGTGGCCACCGTCCAGCGCGCGATAGAGGCAGCACGCGAACAGGCGATCGCCACGCCATTGCCCGCGAGCAATGCCGAAGACCAGGAGATCATCGGTAAAGCACCTGCCATGCAGGAGGTTTTTCGCGCGATAGGGCGGCTGGCCACCTCAAACATTACGGTGCTGATCACGGGCGAATCCGGCAGCGGCAAAGAGCTGGTAGCCCAGGCGCTACATCGCCACAGCCCCCGCGCAAGTGAGCCGTTCGTGGCATTGAACATGGCGGCCATTCCGCACGATCTGGTGGAATCAGAGCTCTTCGGCCATGAGAAAGGCGCTTTCACCGGAGCAACGGCAAGCCGGGTTGGGCGTTTCGAACAGGCCGACGG
>CAYGQC010000038.1:0-26115 GCA_964351875.1 uncultured Pseudomonadales bacterium | reverse complement strand
TGCTCGATTTGTCCTTCGCTACCCACCACGGGGCTCAAGCGACCAACAACGTTGGTTGTCATCTCAACGTTGCCGGGCAGGCTTGCTTTCAGCAGATCGAGAGCCTCTGTTGTTATCCATCCCAGGTCGACTTCGGCGGAAGGGTCATCCTCTCGGGGGCTCGAGAACGTCAGCACCTGTTGAACGATGTCGCGCGCTCGCAGGGCAGCAGTTTCGATATCCGTCAGCTTCTTGTGAGTGTCCGGATCGAAATCGCTGCGATCGGCGAGAATAGAGGCGTAGCCGAGAATTGGCGTCAGCAGGTTGTTGAAGTCATGAGCCAGACCGCCGGCAAGCGTGCCTACCAACTCAAGACGCTGGGCAAACTGAAGCTGCATCTGTAGCCGATGTTCTTCGGTGATGTCGACAGCGATAACCAGTTCCGCATCAATGGATGTGAGAGGCATTCGCGCGACGGAAAATCGGCGGTTTTGGCCGTCCGCATCAGTAAACCAGGTGTTGATTCCCAGGGAGTCTTTCTCTGCGCGATTGCCCGAGAACAAAAGGTTGTCAGGGCGCAAACCGCCGTAGCTGCGAGCAAACTCCCCGTTGATGATCTGATCGATCTCGGTGCCGTAGGCCTCGGCGGCTGTGCGATTGGCAAACCTGACCTGGCCATCGCGGCCAATGGCGAAAATCAGATAGGGCACGGTGTCGACAATGTTGCTCAGCAGGCTGCGCGCCTCTCGCTCGCTTCGCTGTGCGCCTTTGCGGCGAGTGATCTCATCTTCAGCGGCGTGGCGGGCAGAACTCACTTCGTCGATTACCGCGTTGAACGCGGTCGCGATGGTCGCTATTTCCACGTTGTCTTCACCGGCGAGACGCTGCCCGGATGGCACGTCCAGATCGTTGATCTCCGCGACCAGTGTTCGCAGCGGCCGCGTGGCTCGCCTCGATAAGTATCGGATCGACCAGAGGCTGACCAGCGTCAGTAACACCAGCAAGACCAGAAATGGCAGTGCGGTTTTGCTCAGAGCCTGCCAGATGGCGTTGCGATCTCGAATGAGCGACAAGGTGCCGAGCGTCTGATCGCGCCAGCGAATCTCCCGGCTCGCGCGAAGCGCCTGGGCGAATGCCGATGTCTTCGTGAGGTCGTTCTCGATCGAGTCCACTGGATCGCAAGCAACGGGGCCCACGCTCGCCAGCAACTCGCCGTCGGCGCTATGCAGGCAGCCGCCGACGATGTCATCCAGATCATTGAGAATGGCGAGATGCCGCGCCAGTAGTTTTCGGTCCGCGAAAATGAGGCTGCCGCGCGTCTCTGACCCAATCAGCCTCGCGATCAGCGTTGCTTCATCGTCCAGAGCCCTGCGCTCGATCACGTATAGGCCGGCTAGAAACGCGAGTCCAGTCAGCAGAATGAGCAGCGCGATGAAGGTGCCATAGAGGCGGCTGAGCTGTCGGCTTAGGTGGGCCGGTTTGTGCATGGATTTCTGCTCGAACCTGATCGTTGCTTTGATGTGAACGCGTACTGGTTACAACAATACAACTGGCGGAAGGTCATATCACGCGGCGTGCAATCTGCGGTCATTGGGCGACAAAGTGGCCGCTTCGGGCACCGTTGGAGGCTTGCGCCTGGTAGAACCGCTCGAGGAAAGAATCAAGCATGTGTTCCTCGCGAACGATCTCCATGGTTCGCCGGGCAGCGGCAGCCTCCTCAGCAGTCAGCGCGCCAGTCCGCGCATACAAACCCACCGGCCAACTGGCTAGCGCATGTGATTTGAATGCAAGGCCGGAGTCGAAGGGTGGCTCGTTTAACACGACGCGCGCGCTCGGCTGTGGCAGCAGGATTCCCTGGACGAGGCCCGTCGTTAGCGCGTCGTAGGCCTCTTCTAGCGTTTGGAACGACTGTAAAGGTAAGCGTTGCTCTGATTCTGCCGCGGAGGGAGGGGGTGCCATCTGGGAGAGATGGCCAATGCGCGTCGCCGATGACGGGTCGGTATCGGCGAGCATGATTTGCACATGAGATATGTCGTCCAGGCGCCCGAGGTAGGTAAGTCTGTCCTCGGAGAAGGCGTCCTCGTAGAGGAGAACCAGATCAAACTGCTGGGTTTCAACTCGGCTGAGCACACCCTCCCTCGGCAGGATCAATGGCTCGATGTCTCGCCCGATTTCGCGTGCCAGCAGCTCCAGAAGATCGATGGATATGCCCTGGGGCTGACCGTCAAGATCCGTGGTTCCCAGCGGAGCGCTGTCGACAATCAGAGCTTGCAGCGGCTGTGCGTACGCGCCGAGGGTGAGTAAATTCAACGCGGCAGCTACGCCAATCGCCAGAGCCGCTCTCGCAGTGTTTGGCCTGCTTTCAGCGCCTATATGCTGGCAAATTGCCATGTAACGGGTCCAACGGGGCGACCGGCGACTGTTGCTCATTTGAGGTCCATTGCGCGCATCCTTTGCGACTGTTAGCGGTATAAGAGAGCTAAGCCAGATAGGGCATTTTGCGGGTGGATATGTTTGGGCAGTAGTGTTTGAGAATTCGCAACGCTCGTCGCTCGTCCACATCGAGAGCAAGCTGGATTGAGTCTAGCCTCGCCAGCTTGGTTTAGCGCTTGTTAGGTGTCAACGATCTGGTGCGCTGGCTTCTCGATTCGCGTGTAGACCGGTAACGCTCGGCCATATCACGAGCAATCAGATGCCGCGGTCATTGAGAGACAAGGCCTGCGTCGCTTATAGTTACTGCCTCGTTTCGGCACTTCACTTGCTTGCCAATCTTATGACTCATACGGGTTACTCCACTCGCCAGGTTGCCGGTCTGATCGGCCTGCCGCCGGCTCGTATTCGCCACTACGCCAGACGCGCGTTGGTGATGCCGGAGCGCGGCCCTCGAAACGAGTATCGGTTCGGATTTCGCGACGTTGTCGTACTGCGTATCGCAAAGCGACTTCTCGATGCGCGGGTATCCAGCCAGCGAACGCTGAAGTCGTTGCTGGATATCACCTCCGGCGGTGCCCCAGGTGGCGTCTGCGGTGCCCACCTCGTTGCAGACGGCCAGCGCGTTCTCGTGCGCGAATCGGATCGATTGTGGGAGATTGACAGCGGGCAGGGTGCTTTCGACTTCGTCGCTGACCAAAACGCTGGCGACCGGGAAGCCAACCGCAGTGCTGAGGTTGCTCAGCTCAACAGCGACAACTGGCTGCTGGCTCGGGAGCGCTGCGCTCAAACATCGAGCGAGTGGTACAACCTCGGCCTCGATCTGGAGGACGTTGATCTCGACCGAGCGATCAACGCTTACCGCCAGGCCATTGAGCTGAACGATGCCAACGCTGATGCTCGCGTAAACCTCGGCCGGCTGTTACAGCTTGACGGGCTGCCGACGGAAGCGCTTCAGCACTATGCCTCTGCGTTGGATATCGCGCCGGAGCATCAGCTCGCGCTCTACAATCTTGGCACCGTATTCGACGAGCGGGACGACCACGATCAGGCCGCGGCCTACTATCGACGAGCAGGAGATGTGCCTGATGCACATTACAACCTTGCGCGGCTCTTTGAGCTGGCGGGTGACGAACTGTCAGCTCGGCGGCATCTGCGGTGCTACCGACAGCTCAGCGAAGACAGCTAACCTGGTTCCTGCTGGCCGCCTGACTGTTCAGCGGTCGTCACGGCAGTCGTCATCAAGGCAGTCGTCGTCAACGCAGTCGTCGTCAAGGCAGTTGGCGCACCGGAATGAGGCTCGCCTGGGCGGGTTGTTTTCCGAAGTGAATCAGTAACCAGAACAACATCGCGCAAACTGCTGCGACGCAGCCTCCAGTGATCAGAGCGTCGCCCACCTGGGTCGAATCCATCATGGCACGACCGATCTGGAAGCAAAGTGCCGCCAGTGAGTAGGCCACTACGAACGACCAAAGCGTCGAGAACGTCGCCCAAAACCCACCAAGCTCTTTAACGATCGCGCCAATCGTTGCGACGCAGGGCATGTACAGCAGGATGAAGAGCAAATAGCTGAATGCGGCGAGGCTGCTACCGAACAGATCACGCATGGTGCTGAAGGTCGAGACCGACACGTCCTGATCCTGGGCAACTTGCGCTGCATTGTTCAGATCGCCGAGGCTCAAACCGAGTGGGTCCAGGAGTGAGCCCCCGAGTTCGGCTAGATTTGCTGGAACGCTCTGGAAGGCGTCCGCTGCCATTTGGCCTGGGTCGCGTGCTGGGCCGCCGTCGGCAGGACTGTAAAGTGCATCCAGCGTGCCTACGACCACTTCCTTCGCAAAGATGCCCGTGAAGATGCCGACTGTTGCCGGCCAATTCTCTTGCCTTATGCCGATGGGGCCAAATGCTGGCGTTACCGCTTTGCCGATCTTGGAGAGCAGTGACGCGTCGCTGTTCTGGTTGCCAATGGAGCCGTCGGTGCCGACCGAGTCAAGCACGTTCAGTATGACGACCACCACAACGATCGCTTTGCCGGCGCGAATCACAAAGCCCTTCAAACGCTGCCAGGTGTGGATCAGCACTCCCCTCGCAGTCGGCAGGTGATAGCTCGGTAACTCCATGACGAACGGTGCGCTTCGTCCCGGCAGGAGGTGTTTGCGAACGATCAACGCAGACACTACGGCAACCGCTATGCCGATCAAATAGAGGGCAAACACGATGTTCTGCCCGCCCGAGGGAAAGAAGGCGGCAGCAAAAAGCGCGTAAACAGTGAGGCGGGCACCGCATGACATGAACGGTGCCATGAGCGTCGTGAGAATCCTGTCGGGAGCATTGTCGAGTGTTCTGGTCGCCATCACCGCTGGTACGTTGCAGCCGAAGCCAACGATCAACGGGACAAAGCTCTTACCCGGCAGGCCCAGTCCGGTTAGCGCTCGGTCGACGACAAAGGCGATCCGTGCCATGTATCCGGAATCCTCAAGGAAGGACAGAAACAGAAACAGGGCGGCGATGATCGGAATGAACGTGCCGACGAGCGCGATGCCGCCACCTATGCCGTCGGCGATCAGGGCCACGAGCGGCGGCCAAAGTCCCAGATCCGTTAGCCATTGACGGGGCAACTCTACGAATAGCGCGCCGCCGAGCAAGTCGAAAAAATCGATGAACGCGCCGCCGACGTTGATGCTGAAGACGAACATCGCGTACATGATGGCGAGGAAGATAGGTATCGCAGCGATGCGATTCAGAGCGATCGCGTCGATCCGATCGGATATTCGCCGCCCCGGGTCGCTCGTGCTCGTTGACTTCTCAACGACACCGTCAATTTTTCCGAAACGTTCGGCGGGCGTTGTTGTCCTGGGGCTTGGCGCCGTAACCACCCCGTCACCGGTATTGGTTGGCACGGTTCGGTGGGCGCGATCGACGACATCCTGCAGTATTTCCAAGCCCTCGCCGCGGGAGGCGATCAGGGCGACCACCGGACATCCGAGTTGGTCTGACAGAGCGCCCGGATCGATAGTTATGCCGGCAGAGTCGGCGCTGTCCATCATATTGAGAGCAACGACAACCGCCGTCCCCCCATCGAGCAGCTGGCTGGTCAGATACAGCCCCCGGGTCATTGATGAGGCGTCCACGACGTTGATGGCGACGTCGAATTCACCGTCTCGAATGGCCTGTTGGGCGATCTGCTCGTCCAGCGCTCCGCCTGTCTCAAGGTCATACAGGCCAGGCAGATCGGTGACCACAACAATGCCGTCACCATGTCGATACTCGCCGACTTTCTTCTCGACTGTAACGCCGGGCCAGTTACCGACGCGTTGGCGCGCACCCGTCAGCGCGTTGAAAACCGTCGTTTTGCCACAGTTAGGGTTGCCGATTAAGACGGCGCGAATCACGGCTTTGTTACCTTGATGACAGCCGCTTCGCGCCTTCGCAACGCGAGTGAGAAACCGCGGACTCGCAGCTCAATAGGATCTCCAAGGGGCGCCACGCGAACCATGCGTACCAGCGTGCCTGGCGTCAGGCCCATTGAGGTGAGGCGAGTGTGATAGTCAGGTGCGTCCGGGTGCGGATCGATCGATTCGATAACCGCCTGCTCCCCCGGCCTCATGTCTGCGATGGTCTGACTCATCGCGGTATTCTAAATGATAATCATTCTTGATACACGGGAGTGATACGGTTCGGGTACAGCGTTGGCATACCCTTCCAGACCGTCTTCGCGAAGGAGGCCGAAGGCTGACTGCGGCGATCTCCGAAATTCAGAATGCCTCTTTGGGGCGAGCAGCGAGTAAAGAGCAAGCGCCGAACCCCGGAGCCCTCTTACAAAGGCTATTCCCAACCCCGGTGTCCGCCAGCCAGGGCTTCCCCGTCGCCCTACTTCTTCTTCCTCACGTACAGCACAAGCTCGTGATCCACTAGCTCGAAGCCGTGTTTCTCGGCGATCTCGTGCTGCAGCGTCTCGATGCGGTCACTGACAAACTCCACGACCTTGCCGGTATCGACATCGACCATATGATCATGGTGCGCGTCCGGCTTGAGTTCGTAGACGGCATGGCCATCGTCGAAGTTGTGGCGCTCGACGATGTTTACCGATTCGAACTGCGTGAGCACCCGATAGACAGTCGCCAGGCCAATGGACTCGTCCAGTTCGAGCAGGCGCTTGTACACATCCTCTGCGCTCAGATGATGCGGCGTCGATTCTCGCAACACTTCCAGCACCTTGAGGCGTGGCAGTGTGACTTTGAGACCGGCTTCTTTCAGATCCTGCTGTTCCACGGAGCGTTTGTTACCTGGGTTGTCTTGAATGCGGGGTGTCAGGACGGGATATCGGATTCCGCCAGGCCGACCTTGTAGGCCGAGGTGGCGATACCTTGCCACGAGTTGTCGTCGATCGGAATACCGTTCTGTCGACGCTGCTGTTCGGATTCACGTTCGGGCTCGCCGGGAATGCGTACTTTGTCTGTGCCTACCGCCGGGGTGGTGCTGTGCAGGTAGTCGATCATCGCGGTCATTTCTGCGTCGAATTCACCTCCGCCGCCGAACAGGTCTGGATCGAACACGAAGCTCAACATGTTGTTAATGATCTGGCTGCTTCTGGGGTGGTTCGGTTGCGCGGTCCAATGCCCGGCGAGTCCGCCGCCGAGTAGCTCGCACATCACGGCGAGTCCGTAACCCTTGTGGCCGCCGAACGGCCCGAGCGCTCCGAATGGCTCTTCGTACATGACGGCTGGGTTGTTGGTTGGCGAACCCTCGTGGTCGACTAACGCGCCATCTGGTACCAACTCGCCTTTCTTGTGGGCGACGCGCACTTTCCCGAGTGCGATGGCACTGGTGGCCATGTCCAGTACGACCGGCGGTGCGCCTCGACGGGGCAGGGTGGCGCAAAACGGATTTGTAGTCATTCGCCGTTCGCGACCGCCAAAAGGTGATACCTGGGGCTCGTGGCCGACAACGTTCACGTAGCTTGTGCTGGCCAGTCCGGCAGCGGCGGCGTGCTCACCGTAGGTGCCAATTCTGCCGAGATGGTGGGCGTTTCGGACGCCGAGGCATACCACGCCTGTCGACTTCACTCGCTCGATAGCTAGATCCATCGCGATCCTTCCCGCCACCTGGCCGAAGCCGGTTTGAGCGTCGACGAGTATGACCGCACCCTTATCAACTATGGTCTCACCGGTGGCCTGCGGATCGAGCAGACCCTGGGCGATGTTGTGAACGTAAGCCGGAATCATTCCGACGCCATGCGAGTCGTGACCTTTCAAATTGGCCAGAACCAGATGGGCGGCAACTTCGCCCGCGATATCGACGCTTGCGCCGGAAGCCTGGAACAGCTTGCTGACGAATTGGGTCAGCGGTTCAACGTGAATAAGCACGAGCTTTCTCCTGATTCCCCGCCGGGGCGCCTCAGGTTGTCGGCGCTTTGAGACCCTTGCTGGCGAGGAACTCCGGATTGTACAGGCGTGACTGATACTTGCTGCCACCGTCGCACAACATGGTGACGATGGTGTGCCCGGGTCCCAGTCGACGCGCGGTTTCAACCGCGCCGCAAAGGTTGATTCCGGCGCTCGATCCAAGAAAGAGACCCTCACGCTGGAGCAGCGTGTAGACCATGTCGACCATGTCCTGGTCCTCAACCTGCAACGCATCGTCCACGCGTGCCTGCGCCTGGTTGTCCGTGATTCTGCTGTTGCCGATGCCCTCGGTGATCGAGCCGCCTTCGCTCATCACTGGATCACCCGTGGTCGCCCAGCTATGCAGTGCGCTTCCCATACAGTCGGCAAGCACGATCTGCACATCGGAATTCTTCTCCTTCAGGAAGTTGCTTGTGCCCGCGATCGTGCCGCCGGTGCCGCTGGCCGAGACAAACGCGTCCACCTTGCCATCCGTCTGGCGCCAGATTTCTGGGCCTGTGGATTCATAGTGGGCGAGGGCGTTGTCCGTATTATCGAACTGGTTCGCCCAGATGGCGCCGGGCACGGATTCCGCGAATCGGCCGGCCTGCTTCTGATAATTCGCCTCGTCCCTGTAAGGTACCGTCTTCACCACGCGAACTTCAGCCCCAAGGGTGTTCAGCAGATCCACCTTTTCCTGGGACTGATTGTCAGGCATGTAGATCACGGTCTTGTACCCGCGTGCATTGCACACGTGCACCAGACCAATGCCGGTGTTGCCAGCCGTGCCTTCCACGACCGTTCCGCCAGGTTGCAGATCGCCCCGGGCCTCTGCGCGCTGGATCATCCAAAGCGCGGCGCGGTCCTTCACTGAGCCGCCAGGACTCATAAACTCGGCCTTCCCCAGAATCTCGCAGCCGGTGGCCTCGCTGAGTGATTTCAGGCGAATCAGCGGCGTGTTGCCGATGCTTCCGGCAAAACCGTCGAGGGTATCCATGGAGCAACTCCGAATCGGTGAGCGCGGAATTGTACCGAGCCTGTCCCCGGTGCGCAGGCCGCGGCTACATCTAAGGGATATAAGGTTACGTAGTCGTGTTACCCAGTTCCTTGATTCGCGCCTGAACGCGGCTAAGCTGCGGGCATGAAAGGACTTCTACAGGCTCTGGGGCGATTGGCTCTGGCGGGAATAGTGGCAGGAAGTTTTGCGAGCCACGCGGTAGCCCAGTGGTTTGAAGAAACTCAGCCCATCATGGGTACGCGGGTGCATGCGGAAGTCTGGAGTCTGGACGAAGCGCACGCTCGTCAGGCTCTTGCAGACGTCATGTTCGAGATGGAGCGAATCAATCAGCTCATGAGCCCGTATATCGAGGCTAGCGAGCTGTCCCGGGTCAATGCGGATGCCGCTCGAGTTCCGGTTGCCGCGTCACGCGAACTGATGGAGTTGCTTGCCCGCAGCGCTCGGCTGTCTCAGCTTACGAACGGTGCGTTTGATATCACCTATGCGTCGATCGGCCGGCGCTACGACTACCGAGCCGGCGCGAAACCGGACGACGATGAAATCGCGGCGGCACTTCCGGCCATCGACTACCGGCACGTGCTTCTGGATTGGCAGGCGATGACGGTGTCCTTCGCTCGCGCAGGCGTGAGTATCGATCTCGGCGGGATCGCTAAAGGCCATGCGGTGGATAGGGCGGCGGCGATTCTTCGCGCTCGAGGCTTCGAACACGCATCGGTCAGCGCCGGTGGTGACAGCTCGATCATCGGCGATCGAATGGGCAAACCCTGGACGGTGGGCGTCCGTCATCCGGACGATGCAAGCCGTATGAGCGCGATCCTGCCGCTGGAAAACACAGCGGTTTCCACGTCGGGAGACTACGAGCGCTATTTCGATGATGACGGCGTCCGTTACCACCATATCCTCGATCCGGAAACGGGAGACTCCGCGCGGGAGATACGCAGTGTGACCATTCTCGGTCCGGATGCCACGACCACGGATGGCCTGTCCACCAGCGTTTTCGTGCTGGGTTTAGATGAAGGCCTGGCGCTCATCAACCGGCTGGATGGGATCGATGCAATCGTCATCGACGGAAGCGGCCTTCTGCACTATTCGGACGACCTTTCGTCGCTTGGTTCTCAATAAGACTCAAGGCGCAGCGCGCGTCTGTCGGTGCGTGATCTTGCGCACATATTTCCCTCTCTCGCTCCTCTAACTTTCCCCCTGTCGGGCGCTCGCGCTCGATAGAGAGGCCGGGCCCGCTGTCGGGGCCATCGGGTCGCCACACCTTGCTCGGTGGAACCGAGCAGTCGGCGGGTCCGGGCTCGTTTGGCCGTAGTGGCCTGATCGATATGGATGTCGAACAGGACCCAAGTGATGTCATGGACAACATCGCAAGGCTGGCAGGACGCAATCGGCAGACGCCGACGATTCGGAGGATCGGCTCGGGATGGATTTCGAGCAAAAGTGGAATTAAGCAGTATCCACTTGATCCCTCGACGGCTGCGCGATCGGGTAATCGGTCGGGTTGGTTGCGCAACGACTAGTTACACAGATCTGTCGTGCAGCGGCAGCTCGGAGAGTTCATGAAACGCTTGATCGCCCCTTCGCTTTTGGCCGCCGCCCTTATGGCTGGCAGTTTTGCCGCCCCGACAGCCGACGCGGTCGCGCTGCAACAGGCAGCGCCGGACTTCACGCTGCCCACGCTTACGCGCGGCAACCTGCGTCTCGAAGAGTATCGCGGTCAGGTCGTACTGATTAATTTCTGGGCCAGCTGGTGTGGCCCCTGTCGCCAGGAAATGCCAGTGCTGGATGCACTGCATCAGCGTTACGAAGACGCCGGCTTTGCGGTACTCGGCATAAACGTTGAAGGCGAGGTTGCTCCGGCGCAGAAGATCGTCGACAAGACCAACGTCACTTTCCCCGTGTTGATCGACGAAGGCCAGCGCGTCTCGGAAACATATTCCCTCGAAGCAATGCCCAGCACGGTTGTCGTCGATCGAGATGGCAACATCCGATACATCCATCGTGGCTACAAGCCCGGTGACGAAGCCAAATACGTGGAAATCGTCAAGCAACTCATTCGCGAGTAGAGCCGTTATGCAAAGGATCGCTAAACCCGTCGGAAGCGCGCTGCTAACCGGAGCGCTCATTACGATAGCAAGTCTTGGACAGTCCGCTTTTGCCGAGACACCGACTGACAACATGCCGCTGGTACCACAAGCCGCTCCCTTGAGCGTCGCAGCCGTAGAACCGGTGGCTCTTGATGACATGGAGGCGATCAAGACTGAGCTGGTCAAGCTTAAGCGCGATCTCGTGATTCTCGAAGAAGACCTTCTGTATCCCGCGAGCACGCAGATGTCTGTTTTCCTCGCCATGGATGTTGGTGAGTTTTTCGGACTGGACTCTGTGACTGTAAAAGTGAATGGCAAAGAAGTCGCTCACCACTTGTACACAGAGCGCGAAGCTGACGCGCTTTTTCGCGGCGGTGTTCAAAAACTCTTTATCGGTAACGTCAAACAGGGCGACAACCGGGTTACCGCTTTCTTTACTGGCAAAGGACCGTCCGGACGCGACTACAAGCGGGCAGCAACGGTCGAGTTTGAGAAGAGCTTCGAGCCGACATTTGTCGAGCTGCGAATCAGCGATTCCGAGGCCAAGTATCAGCCCGAATTCCATGCAGTTGTCGTCCAATAGCCGCGTACCAAGGCACCGTCCGGCATGAAACAGTTTATCTGTGAGCTTCTCTTCCTCTGCGCGGGTCTCGATCCGATGTCGGCGCCATTGGATGATCTCACCTACGCCAACGTTCTGTTCCACCATTATCAGGGTGAACACGAAGCCGCATTGGTTGGCACGCTTGTGGCCGAACAGCAGGAACGACTCGGTACTCGGCCGATCCGTTTTCGCCTTGCGGAAGGCAGTTTCGCCTTCAGTGAGCGCCTCTTTGGCTACGCCGAAAGATCCTTCGAATCCGTCGCCGAGGCCGAGCTTACGGAGCTCGAGCGAATGCGCCTGGCGTTTCACCTTGCCAGGGAATACTACAGGCGTGGCGATTGGCAGAAGCTTGAGCAGAAACTCGCTCAAGTAGATCTCGGTAAGACCTGGTTAGGTCGGGAGCGGGTTCATCCAGAGGTGTTGTTCATGGCGGCTCAGGTGGCCACGGTGCGTGGAGACTTCGCGGCTGCCCGAACCGCTATCGACAAGATTTCACCTGACAATGATTTTTCGGCCTATGCGCTTTACAACCTGGGCGTTGCCCAGCGCGCCACCGGCGACAATGCCGCTGCGGCGGACACTTTCCAGCAACTGGCGGATGCTAAGGCTTTCTCGGATGAGTCCTTCGACCTTCTGCAACGGGCGCGGCTTGCGCTGGCCTTTCTCCGGCGCGATCTCGGCGAGGCCACATCGGCGGAAGCGCTGCTCGCTGATCTGCCCTCCGACAGCCGTTACCGTGATCAGGCGTTGGCGAGCTATGCGCAGCTCGCCATGGAGGCCGAAGATTATGAACTCGCGGCTCGTATCTGGCTGACGCTTCAGAAGCAGGGTTACTGGACACCCAGTACCGCGTCGGCGCGACTCGGTTTTCCGACCAGCCTCGAAATGCTGTCCTCACCAGAGGCAGCGCTGACACAGTATCGCGAAGCTGAGCGCAGTTTCGAGGCGCGGCTAGTGACGCTGCAGGATATCGGATCGCGCTCCGCGGACCCGGAATGGGTTGCTGGTTTGCTGAGCGTTTTTGCTGCCCGTGAAAGCAACGATGAGGCAATGCGAGAGACTGTAGAAAGATGGCAGAACGAACTGGGGCATACCGATTGGCTGGAGTGGCTCGCTGCAGAGAATGTGCATGATCTGTTGCTGCAATGGCGCGACCTGGGCGAGATGAAGGCCTGGTTGACCGATCTGCCGTATCGCCTCGACGTCTACTCGGAGCTAGCCGATGAGCAGCAACGAAGAGCTTCACTTGCGGCTTCTATGGTCGCCGACGAGGGTTTGCTCGCGCATCGGCACCGCATCTCGATCGCGATCGAGCGGCAGCAGTCGGTACTTGATGGGATTTCAGCTGCCAAGCCTGTAAACGATGGCCAGTGGCTTCGAGCGCTAGCAACCGATGACGAGGCAGCTCTGCTGGACAAGCTCACCCACATGCGCGACGTCGGATCTATCGGCATGAGCGGCGACAAACGAGAGCGTTGGCTGAAGCGATTGGATCGGCTGGAAGGGATGCTCTTCTGGACCGTGATGACTGAGCGAAACGCGCGGCTGAGAGAGCGTTCGAAGTCGCTCGCTGAGCTGCGGGAAGTCCTCGCGGACGTTGATGGGCAAATCGGGCGCGTTTCAGAAGCCGAAAACCAGCTCGTTGCCGGCGTGCATACCGACTTCGCCATCTTTGACGATCGAGCCCAAACGCTGATTGCTCAGGTGGACATGGCCATGGGCAACCGCCAGGAAATGCTGGCACAACAGCTTCGCCGCGGGATGAATCTTGAGCGCGATCGGCTCCAGCAGTACCTGCTGGTCACTCGCGTTGCGATCGCCCGCGCCACGGATCAGCTTGCCGCGTTGAGCAGCGATACGGGGGGAGCACTGCGATGAGGAGCTTAACGCGCATTCTCACTGCCTTGCTCATAGTCGCTCTGGCTACAGGCTGCTCGATGTTTGGCGACGGTGATGTCGTCAAGAGCAAGAGCCCGGCGATCGGCGAATTGATCGCTGACTTGCCTGAATTCGAAACGCCTCCTGCGCCGACCTACTCACCATCGCGCGATGAGGTTATGGACGCCTACCGACGCGTCTACGGTGCCGTGGAGAATCCAGCGCAGAATCACGCGGTTGGCAAACGTTTGGCGGATCTTGAGATGTTCGCCGGTGAAGACCGCGATATCGAAGGCGTGACCGGCGCCTACGAAGATGCGATATCGCTCTATGAGACGCTACTGACCAATGCGGCTGGCGAAGACCTCGATCAGATTCTCTACCAGCTCGCCCGTGCCAACGATGTGCAGGGAGATAGCCAGGCTACCCGCGGTTATCTGGACCGGCTAATCGCCGAATTCCCCGCGAGCGACTACGCAGCGGAAGCGCATTTCCGGCGTGCGGAGATGGCCTTCTCGGCGGAAGACTATGCCGGCGCGGTTAACGATTACGGTTACGTCGTCGAGCTAGGCGAGGAAACTCGTTACTGGCAGAACGCCAGCTACATGCTCGGTTGGTCGCATTTCAAGCTGGGCGATCTCGATCGGGGCGTCGCAACCTTTGTGAGCCTGCTGAATGAAGCATTCTCCCGTGGCGAGATTGATGATCTTAGTGACGGTGAGCGCGAACTCGTCGAAGACAGCCTTCGTGTTGTAGTGCTTGCG
Organism: uncultured Pseudomonadales bacterium; assembly: GCA_964351875.1. Classification (GTDB taxonomy): domain Bacteria; phylum Pseudomonadota; class Gammaproteobacteria; order Pseudomonadales; family Azotimanducaceae; genus JANSWO01. Next base: position 11,971 of record CAYGQC010000038.1, on the reverse strand, counting down.
GTGGCGGATCTTGATGGCGCGGCGACCCTTGCTCAGACCATGCAGGATTACGCCAGGCCCAAATGGCAGTTCCAGGTCTACGATCGCCTGGCGAACTTCTATATAGACAAAGAGCGCTACCTCGACAGCGTCGCCACGTGGCAAACCTACGTGGACGAAAACCCACTCGATTCGAATGCGCCATCAGCTTTCATCGGCATGATCAATACGCTGATCGCGGCCGACTTTCCTACTGAGGTGCAGCCTAAGAAAGAAGATTTTGTGCATCGCTTCGGCGTTCGCAGCGCGTTCTGGAATCACCATACCGACGCGGTTCATAGCGGGTACCTGCCGACCCTGACCAAGTATCTGGATGAGTTGGCCAAAACCGCGCATGCGGATGCCCAGGAAAGCGGAGACGCCGACGACTATCGAACAGCCGCGCGCTGGTATGAAGAGATTGTGCTCACAACGCCAGACTCACCAGAGCTGGCAGAAACGTTGTTCCTGCTGGGTGAGGTTTACACCGAAGCGCAGGATCATCCCCAGGCTGTCGCCGCGTACCAACTGGTCATACGCGATCATCCGGATTTTCCCAAGGCCAACGAGGCTGGATACGCGGCGGTGCTTGGTCTGGGCAGGATGGTCGCAGATGCCCAGCCGGCGGATGCGGAACTCTGGCAACGCGTGAAAATTGATGCGGAGATTGAATTTGCGCTCTTGTTCTCCGGCGACGAGCGGGCACCGGCGGTACAGATGTCGGCGGCGGACGCGCTCTTCAGCCTTGGCGAATTTTTGGGAGCGATGGAACTCGCGCAGAACTTCCTCGCTGAATGGCCAGCCGCTGATGCCGTGTTGGCGCAGACCGCCTGGTTGATACTTGGGCACGGTGCGTTTGAGCAAGCCAACTTTGTCGCTGCCGAGACTGCCTACCAGACTCTGCGGGCAGGTTTCGCACTCGCGCCTGAGGTTGCCTCGGACGTCGGTGAGAAGTTGTTGGCAGCCGTCTACAAACAGGGTGAGGCAGCGGATGTTGCCGGCAGCGCAGATCAAGCAGTGGCTCACTTTATGCGCTTGGCTGACATAGACGCGAGTGCGCAACTCACGAGCCAGGGTCACTTTGATGCGGTCGGAATCCTTGAGCGTTCCGAGCGTTGGCAGGAAGCGGCTCAGTTGTTTGAATCGTTCAATGCGCGGTATCCCGGTCACGAACTGGCTGTCGGAAAAGATCAGCGATTGGCCAACCTCTATGAACGCTCAGGTGATACGAGCCAGGCTGCGGCTTCGTATTCGCGCCTTGCCGCGTCGGGTGACTCCGTTGACGTTCGTCAGCAGGCGCAGTACAGGGCTGCCGAGCTTTACCTTGAATTGGGTGACTCTGAACTGGCTATCACGCACTTCAGGGATTACGCACACAACTATCCCGATCCGTTCGAGCAGCGCCTGGAGGCGATGCATCAACTGGATCAACTGTATGTTGCTGCCGGCGATGGCGTTAAGCGTCGCTTCTGGCTGCAACGCAAGATTGATTTACACGCCAGTCTCGGATCGCAGGCGACCGAGCGCGCAACGTATCTGGCGGCGGATGCCGCGTACGTGTTCGCGGAGGACGCTCGAGCCGAGTACGACTCGATCGCGCTCACCGCACCGCTTAAGTCATCGCTTAAGCGCAAACAGCGCAGCCTCAAGAGGGCGATCTCCGCATTCGAGCGTGTCGCTGAGTATCAGGTTGCGTCGCTACTCACCGCGTCTACGTTCCATATCGCCGACATCTACACGGCGCTGTCGGCATCCATCATGAACTCCGAACGGCCGGCTGGGCTGTCCGCTATGGAAGCTGAGCAGTACGACATTTTGCTGGAAGAGCAGGCTTTCCCGTTCGAAGAGCAATCGATAGGCGTGCACGAGATCAACCTGCAGCGAAGCTGGAGCGGTATTTACGATGAATGGACTAAACGCAGCTTCGACGAGCTCAAGCGGTTAATGCCGGGGCGTTTCGCGAAACAGGAAATACAGGTGGCCTATGTTCGTACGATTCAGTAGGTCCGCTCCACGGCAGATGATGAGACGCGTGGCGGCGGTTGTAGCGCTAGCGAGCATGGCTGGCTGCGCAAGCATTCCCGGCGGCTCCATCCTGTCGGATGTACTGCCTGGCAAAGCCGACCGGTCGCCGGTTGTCGAAACTGCGCCGCCTGAGTCTTCTTTTCAAACCGCGCAGCGATATGAAGTAGAACCGCGCAATGCGGAGCGATTCGAGCTCGCATTGGCCGCGGTTGATCGCGACGATCTGCTCGCCGCTGAGAAGCTGTTTCTGCAGATCACCAAGGATCAGCCAGAGCTTCCCGGTCCCTGGGCCAACCTTGCTCAGATCGAGCGTCAGCGTGGCGATGTGGAGGCTGCAGGCAGCGTTCTGAGAAAAGCGGTTGATGCCAACCCAGACAACTGTCAGGCATTGACGTCGCTTGGGCTGATGTCGAGGGAAGTTGGTGACTTCGCCAGCGCTGAGGGCTACTACCTCGACTGCTTACAGCGAGATGGCGATTTTGCCGATGCGCACTACAACCTCGGCATTCTCTACGAGATTTACCTGGGTCGCCTCCCAGAAGCGCTCGCGTCTTATCGGACCTACCAAGAGCTGACTGAAAAACCCGATCGGCGTGTAGCCGGCTGGGTCATGGATCTTGAGCGCCGAATCGGTGGCGCTTCATGAAGGGCCTGCTGATCAGTCTGATTCTCATGCTCTCGTTCACGCTTTCGGCCAATGAGGACGTTGGCCGCATCGAGCTTGACGAAACCGTGATCTCCGGCAACCAAGAGCTGCCGAAAGTTCTCTACATTTTGCCCTGGCAAGAACCGGGCGGGCTACCGGAACTCGATCTGAACTCTTCGCTGCGCGAAGTGGATGTGTTTCGACCACTGTATCCGCCGGCATACCGCCGGGAACTCAACTACTACCGCACGCTTGAAAGCGTGGTCACGGAGGATTAAAGGATGGACTTCTACACAACGGTTGTAGGATTTTTTCAGGAAGGCGGCCCCTTCATGTACCCGATCGCTATTGTGTTGGCGATTGGCGTCGCTATCTCCCTGGAGCGATTCGTATATTTGTCCGGCCAGACCGTGACTAATCGACGTGACTTCGAGCGCATATTGCCGCTTCTGAAAGCGCGCAAGACGCGTGAGCTGGCGGATTTGACCCGTAAGTCAAAGTCGGCGATGAGTCGTATCATGGCTGATGGTTTGAATCGTCAAACGACGTCGCGGCGCCGCACTGACATTGAATACGCGATGGAGGAGGGTTTGTTAGAGATCCTTCCGAACATCGAACGCCGAACGCCATACCTCGCAACGTTTGCCAATATCGCGACCCTGCTCGGCCTGCTCGGAACGATCATTGGTCTGATTGCCGCGTTTACAGCGGTTGCCAATGCGGATCCAGCAGAGAAGGCCACGTTGCTGTCTCAGAGCATCTCGATCGCGATGAACACAACAGCGTTCGGTCTGATGGTCGCGATTCCCCTGTTGCTGTTGCATTCGCTGCTGCAGTCTCGAACCAGCGCCATTGTGGAAAGCCTCGAGATTGCCTGTGTGAAGTTTCTGAATCTCATGGAGCAACGCGGCGAAGCGCAACCTGCGCCCGCAGCAGCCAAGACGGCGTAAGCAACCATGGATATCATCGCGCGCCGGCGCATGAAGAAGAACACCGACCCAGCTGATCTGGATGTCACGCCGTTCATGAATCTCATGATTGTGCTGGTGCCAGTGTTGCTGCTGTCGATGGTGTTCACTCACACCACGGTGATCGATCTCAATTTTCCCAGCGGTGAGTCTGCCGGTGAGATTGATCCCGACCAGGTGCATCTTGAGGTGGTCGTAACCGCGGGCGAGCTACGTGTTGCGGATGGCCGGGGTGGTGTTATCAAGACAGTACCGATGAAAGACGGCGCTCACGACTTCGCCACGCTTTCGCTGGTTATGCAGGAGCTCAAGAAGCGGATGCCTGAGAAACAGGACATTACGATCCTGCTGCAAGAGGCAACTGACTATCAGACGCTCGTGAGCGTTATGGACAAGGTCCGCTCGTACCCGGCAGTCCAAGGCCTGGACGTTGTGCACGCCGAACTCTTCCCCGTCATCTCGTTAGGTGATGCGCCGGGAGGCAAAGCGGTCGCCGATGCAGTGAGTGAGTTGCCGGGGGGTGCCTCGTGAGTCGCATGCATCACGGCACGCGTCGTCAGCACCAGCAGAAGCGAGGCAAGTCCGCTGCGCTCAACCTGGTGTCTCTGATGGACATCTTTACCATCCTGGTTTTCTTCCTGATGGTGAATTCGTCAGAAGTGGAAGTTCTGCAGACGAGCAGCAAGATCAAACTGCCTGATTCAAGTTCCGAGCAACGGCCAGAAGAGCGGCTTGTGATTTCGGTCAGTCAGGACGACCTTGTAGTGCAAGGCCGGCCGGTTGCTCAGATTCAGAATGTGCTCTCGGACGATAACCCGATCATCGCGGAACTGAAGACCGAACTGGACTATCAGGCGACTCGCAAAGGCGAAGTGCCTGAGGGCGGATTCGAGATCACCATCATGGGCGATCGTGAGCTGCCGTATGCCCTTCTGAAGGAAATTATGCTGACTTGTCAGACGGCCGAGTTCGCGAAGATCTCGCTGGCCGTCAACAAGATCCAGCCCGCCAGCGATGCGGCAGAGACTCCGCATACGGTAGCGTCGACATGAAGGCGCTCATTCACACGCCTTCATTTGGCATGCCCTGGGATACCGCTCGGTCAGACAATCAACGCTTCCGCAGCGCTCTTAGCGTGTGCTTGGCGGTGGTCGTTGCATTCGGCCTGGCGATGCCCTGGCTTCCTTTGCCTGAGGTCGAGCGTGAGGAGCTGGAGGAGTTACCGCCTCAGCTAGCGCGCATTCTTCTGGAGAGAGAAGAAGTAAAAATCCCGCCGCCACCCCCGCCGCAAAAAGTTGAGCCGAAGGAACAACCTGAACCGAAGCCTGAAGAGCAGGTGGTTGTTGAGGAAACCGTGGTTGAGCAGCAACCTACTGTTGCCGACGCGCGCGAAAAAGCCAAAACCTCAGGCTTGCTGCAGTTTGCGGATGCGTTCGCCGATATGCGCGAGGCCGTGGATGTCAGCAAACTTCAGGACACCGCAGCCATTCAACGTGGTGCGGGTGAGTCAGCAACGATCGATCGTAACGTTCTAACCTCAACGCACTCGACCCGTAGTGCCGGCGTAAACGTTGCCGCGCTGTCGAGCGATACCGGTGGAGTTGCTTTGTCGGGGCGTGAAACAACCAAGGTGGATGCGCCAGCTGGTGCTACCGGGGAGGGCGGCGTACGCAAGCCTAAGCCCGTTGACTCGCGCTCACGGAGCATCGAAGAAATTCGTCGGGTATTCGATACCAACAAGGGCGCTATCTTTGCGATCTACAATCGCGCGCTACGCCAGGATCCAGGCCTGATCGGCAAGGTTGTACTTGAGCTGGTTATCGACCCGAATGGACGCGTCGTTGACGTCTCCGTCGTATCTTCTGAGCTTACTGATGAAACCGTTGTCGGCAAGATCATCAACCGGGTGCGCCTGTTTGATTTCGGCAAGCGGGATGTTCGAACGACGACGATCAGCTATCCGGTGCACTTCCTGCCGACGTAGGGGGCGCGATCGCCTAACACTCCGTCATCACGAGGAGCCCGATGCACAGCATCGAGCGACGCGGTGATCTCGGTGGGGTGGGATTGCTCTGATCACCTGGTGCCGGGGTTTGGTTGTGGCCTTGGCATGCCGGCAAGCGGGGTTTGGTTATGGCCTTCCTACTTGGGCTCCGGGGTTTTGATCGGACTCTCTACCCGCGCGGCGCACCTCCGTGTGCTTGCGCTCTTTCACGACCGCCGAATCCATTCGGCGGCGGTCCGGCACATCCCTGTGCCGGAGTTCTGAAACTGCTAGTCGGGGTGCCCGCATCCCTTCTCAGGCATTGGCTGCGCCTATGCCCTGCCAGGGCAACGCCATGCGGGCGAGTGCTTAGGCGCTACCCGGTTTTTCTAGCATGCCCTCCCGTACCTCCGACATCACGAGGAGTTGGATGCGCAGCATCTAGCGATGTGGTGATCTCGTCAGGGGATGAAATCGCCGTGCTCGACCTTCCGTCTCGTTCGCGAAGACTCAGGTTACATGGGGCATGCCCAAACAACCGGGTAGCCTTTCAGCGATTGTCGGCACGGATGCCGACGCCTCGATCAGCGCCGCTAAGATTCCGGCACAGGGATGTGCCGGACCGACAGCGCGCGGACCCAACCTGATTGCTCTGCAATCACCAGGCGGCAATTGAATGCGCAGCATTCGATGAGAGCGGAGCTGGTCGTACAAAGAGTCCGCGGCAAGGCGTTGCCCCGGCAGCGGTTCGCCTAGCGAACTCGCGTGAGGGGACTTCCGCGAGACGGGTAGAGAGTCCGAGCCAAACCCCGGCATCCGCTCATCAACGCTATTCACAACCCCGACACCGGCTGATCAAGACAATACGAACCCCCGGAGATAGCCAGGTCGAAGCGTTGCTTCTTCTCGCGAAGACCTAAGTAGACGGTGCGGCGCGCGCGGACAACTGCTCAACGAACCCCCACAAACTCCTCAGGATCGTCCTCGTGTTCGATGTGTCCTTTGTATTCGGACACGTCTTCGGCGATCGAGTAGAGGCACGGCACCAGAATCAGCGTATTGAACGTCGCGAACAAAACGCCGAACGCAAGCGATACGGCCATTGGCACAACGAAGAAGACGGCCGGGTCGGTATTGCTCATGAGTGGCACAAGGCCGACGAATGTGGTGACCGACGTCAGGATGATGGCGCGGAAGCGGACAACGCCGGACTTCAGGGTGGCTTCAAGTGGGTTGATGCCTTCTTTGCGTTGTCGGTTGATGTAGTCAACCAATACCAGTGATGCGTTAACCACTACGCCGGACAGCGCGACGATCCCCAGCAGCGAAAAGAACACGAGCTCAATACCCATGACGTAGTGGCCGACGATTGCGCCGACAGCGCCGAACGGTATGACGCTCATGATCACTAGCGGTTGAAGGTAAGAGCGTAGCGGTATCGCCAACAGCGCATAGATCAGAACCAGGGACAACACTGAACCCCGGGCCAGGCCGGCCATCGACTTCGATCGTTCTTCGGCCTCACCTGAGAGTGAGATTGATATGTCGGGATAGGCCTCTCGAATGCCCGGAAGTACCTCTTCGTTAAAGCTGCCGATGACTTCTTCCGGCGCGACGAGACTTCGGTCGACATCCGCGGTCACCTGGACGATTCGGTGCCCGTTTTCTCGCCGAATCGCTGCGTACCCGCGCCCCAGGCTGATTCTGGCTACGCTCTGGAATGGCACTTCGACACCGGCGGGCGTGCGAATGTACATGTCTTCGAGGTTGCCGATCGAGCGGCGTTCGGATTTCGGGTAGCGGACCATTACTCGAATGTCGTCGGGCCCGCGTTGGATGCGTTGAGCTTCGACGCCATAGAATGCGGCGCGAACCTGTCTGGCGACATCGGCGAGGGTTAACCCGAGATTTCTTGCTTCTGGCAACAGTGCGATCTTGAGTTCCTGTTTGCCGGCTCGGAATGTGTCCGCGATATCCCGGACGCCGTCATAGCGCGAGAGCTCTGAGCGGATGTCGAGCGCGGCGCGGGACAGCTCGTCGATGTCGCCTCCAGCCAGTTCGTAGTTGATCGCAGCGCCAGCGCTGTAGGTAGCAGCGGTGAACGAGAGACTCACCGCATCGGGGATGAGGCCAACAGCATCACGCCAGGCATCGGTGATCGTCTCGACCTTCAGCCCGTTGCGTTCCTCAAGCGGCGGCAACACGATCGCGACCTCGGCAAAGTGACTGCGACCGGGCGCAAAACCAAACTCGGGGCCACCCCGTCCGATCGACGTGCCGACGCTGACCAGTGTGTTGCGAATCATATTGCCGTCGCTAGCCTGATCGTCGAACTGCCTGCGCAACGCGTCGATTGCGGCCTCGATTTGCTTCGCGGCGGCTTCTGTTTCGTTGATCGCGATGCCATTCGGCATCTCAAGCGTCGCGTAGGCGCGCTCGCCTGAGATTTGCGGAAAGAACTGGAAGACCACGCGACCGCTGGCGATCAGTGCGATCGCAATCACCAGCACGCCAAGCGCCAGTGCACCGGTCGCGTAGCGCCAGCTGATTGCGAATCGCAGGATTGGAAGGTAGACGTTCTCGGCCATGCGCGTAAGCCAGCCGGAAAGCGCGTCCTGGAGTCGATTCCAGCCTTTGGTGGGCCTGGTTCCGGGCTTGTCGTGTTTTCGATGCGCAAGGTGCGCTGGCAATATCCACTGGGACTCCACGATGGAGAAGAACAGCGCGATGATCACCACGAGTGAGATTGCCGAGAAGAAGTCGTTCATGCGACCTTCGACCAGGAGCAAAGGCAGGAATGCGGCCACTGTGGTCAGGACGCCGAAGATGACGGGTATCGATACTTCCCAGGTGCCATCGATCGCCGCCTGTACAGGCGACTTGCCCATTTGCTCATGGCCGTAGACCCGTTCACCTACAACGATTGCATCATCCACCAGAATTCCGAGCACCAGAATGAAACCCATGAGCGACATCGTCGAGATAGAGAGGTCGAAAAGCGGAAACAGCGCTAACGTACCGGCCATGGCAATTGGAATGCCGGCGGCAACCCACATCGCGAGCCGGAAACGCAGAAAGAGTGCGAGGATAACCAGCACCAGGACAAGGCCGGAAAGGGCTGTGCCCATCACCGTGTCGAGTCGATTGCTCATCTCCTTGGATTCGTCTGACCAGACTGACAACGACAGCCCTTCGGGGAGTTTCGAAGCCCTGTAGCGTTCGACGAAAGCGGTGACGTCGGCAGCCATCTGAATGATGTCTTCTTTGCCCACGCGCCAGACCTTGAGCATGATCGCTGGCTGGTTATTGAATCTCGCGCGCAGATCACCCTCGGCAAAATCGTCGCGAACGGTGGCGATGTCGCTGAGCAGAACCCGGGTGCCGTCCGGGTTGGTGAGAATCACAACGTCATTGAATTCCGCTCCTACACGCGCTTGTCCGAGGGCGCGCACGAGCACCTCACCGCCATCGGTGTAGATGGTGCCGCCCGGCATGTCGAGGGAAGAGTTTTTGATGATATTCGCTACCTCGGAGAGGCTGAGTCCGTAGCGGCGCAGGTTGTGCTCCGGAATCTCGATAGCGATTTCATAAGGCCTGACGTAGCTCAGCTCGACCTGGGATACGCCGTCCAGGGCAACGATTTCGTCGCGCAGCTTGATGCCCAGCTCTTTCAGTGTCTTCTCGTCAGTGTTGCCATGTAACGCCACCTGGATAGCGCTGCTGGCGATCGTGACTTTGGACACGATCGCGCGTTCGGTTTCGGCGGGGAACGTGCTGATTGCGTCGACACGACTCTTGATGTCGTTCAGTGCGCTGATCTGATCAATGCTATCGAACAGCAGGACTGTGACGTTGCAATTGCCCTCGCGGGCTGTGGATTGCATGTCCTCAATGCCTTCGGCGCCTTCGATTGCTTCCTCGATGCGTGTGCAGACGCCGTCTTCGGCTTCTTCCGGAGCAGCGCCGAGATAGGGAACGCTGATCACGACGGCGCCCGGTTCGATGTTTGGAAACTGTTCCTGGTGCACAGAGAACGCCGCGCCAGCGCCTGCGAGGAGCAGGACGATCATGAGCAGGTTTGCGGCGACAGGGTTCCGAGTGAACCAGGCTATGGCGGTATGCATGTCAGCTTTATCCCGGGCCGATTGGCAATGTTGTGACGTTCATCGGTTTCGCTTCTCGCAGGCTGGTCGCTGTCAGGCGTCCGCAATTGTCTCGACCCGCATGCCATCCACCGCGGTTTGCAATGGCGATACGCAAACTCGTTCCCCCGCCTCGAGCCCGGAACGAATCAGCACCTCATCCTTGTGCAGCCTGAGCAATTCAACATCGCGAAAGTGCAGCCGATTATCCGAGTCGACGACCAGCACCTGTTCACCGTTGCGCAGTGCAGAGCGAGGCAACACAACGACTTCCCTCGCCAATGCCCCTTCGATTGTGGCTTCAACAAACAGGCCCACTGCGAGGGGAATCTCCTGGCTGGTGGTGTCTACTCGGGCGACGACATTGATCATTCGTGAGCGGCTGTCGATTTCAGATTCCGTTCGAACGATCTTGCCCGTCCATATGAGGTCTTGACCCGCGTAGTAGGCAGTCAGGGTGACGTTAGGTTGCAGGTCCGCATCAATTTGGCCTTGAACGCCGACGGGCAAGGCAAGGTATGCAAGCTGGCTGTCCGCCAGAGGCAGACGTACCTCTACGCTGTCGCTGGCGTAAATCGTGCCGATGTTGCTACCGCGGCTAACGAACTGGCCGATATCCACGGCCTCGGTGCGTACAAGACCATCGAACGGTGCGGTAATGGTTGTGCGATTGAGGTCGATCTGTGCCTGGCGGAAAGCTGCTCGCGCATCATCAAGACTCGCCTCGCTTATGCGCAATACGCGCAGTGAGTTCTCCAGTTGCGAACGAGAGACGAGCTGTCGGGCTTCCAGGCTTAGCAGGCGCTGGTGTTCGAATTTGGCGTGTTGTTGTTCCGCCTCGGCTCGCTTCAATGAAGCGGATGCTCGTGTGAGCGTGCTCTTGGTGTCGGTCGCGTCGAGACGAAGAAGCGGATCACCCTCATTGAAAGAGCCGCCGACAACCAGGCTTTCGGACATCCAAACAACTCGCCCGGAGACTTCTGGAATGAGATGGCTTTCCTTGCTTGGGCTTACGCTGCCCTGGGATTCCACAGTCAGACGCAGCGCTTCCGGAGTGACGGAGCGAACTCGAATGGTGGTCGGTAGCGGGATGGGGTTGTTGGGTTCCAGCACCGGTGCGGTAGCCATCAATGTGGCCGCGCCCAGTCCCGCGATAATGATGATCACGAAGGCAACGAGAATCTGTTTGATCACGACTGGACTTCCTTGAGAGCGGGCAAGGCCTGCTCGGCTTTTTCTAATGAGGTAACGACGGTTTGCCGGTTTAGCGCTGAGAGTTCGCGCATCAATAGGCGAACGTTTTCGCGTTCGCGCGCGATGACCGCGCTGCGCAATTTGGTTAGCAGTGGAATGGCGATGTGATGGGTCGGCTCCACGTAGTCGGAGAAGTGAGTCAGGCGTGGAATGAACTGCAGGAGCAGTGATCGCGCGATGAGCTGGCAGGCGAGGTTGCCGCTGACTTCCATAAAGGCGCCTAGCAGCGCAAAGCGGGCCTCGACGTAGCCGCTGGATTCGGCGTCGATCTCAAGAAGTGTGTCGATGCTGGCTGTAATGCGCTCAAGATCCGTTCTGGTCGCTCGTTCAACTGCCGTTGAGGCCGCCAGTTCGATTAGTGTTCCCATAACCGCGAGGACCTGATCAACGAGTGCGGTGTCCGGTACATCGCCCAACGCCAGCAAGTGGCTGATGACGTCCAGACTGGCCTCTTCCACCGGATTGACCCGCGCCCCGCCCGGTTGAATGTTGATCAGTCCTCGCTGTTGCAGCACTTTCATAGCTTCGCGAACGGCGCCGCGGTTGGCATCGAAGCGCTGAGACAGGTCTCGCTCCGATGGCAGGCGATCTCCGGGCTGATAGCGTGCCGTCAGAATCTCTGCCGTCAGCTCGTCGGCGATGTGGCTGTGTTGGGATTGCACTGCGTAAATCTCTTGTTTGGTGCTGAGCGAGCGATGCATAGGCAGCAAAGCTGGTCAGACCGATTTGGTCTGACCAAGAATAGCTGAAATGCTGCAGCGCGCAAGGAATTCGTTACTTTGGGTAACAAATTGTGGGACAAGTCACGTTTTGTGGCTGTTGTTTGCCTTGAGGGGAGGCGAGGTGGGTTTTGGAATGGCGTTGCTAGACGTGTACCGGGGTTTGGATCTTGCTCTTTACCTAGACCGATTGCGCATGCAATCGGTCACCCGGC
>CAYGQC010000037.1:0-26688 GCA_964351875.1 uncultured Pseudomonadales bacterium | reverse complement strand
AACCGCCGGTGGGCGCGAGCTGCAACACTCGAATCGTCGCATTGGTGTTGCCGCCACTGCCCGGAGGCGTCGCAACAATGGTGAATACGTCGCTCGCGCTCTCGCCAGCCAAATCGGTGACCGTGATGGTGACGTCAACGGAAGCACCCAGCGGTAGCGTTTCGCCATCGCGAAGCTTGAGGATGTCACCGACCACCTCGAAGCGCGGATCAGACACCGTGAACACAAAAGCGTCGTCCACGTCGTCATCCAGCGCGGTGAGCAGGCCCACAGGGCCGCCGCTAGCCCCGGCCTCAACCGTACTACTCGACAGAGTGACACCGGTGGGAGCACGGTTAATCGTGACAAAAGAGAATGAGTCGGAAACCGTAAACGGCACACCATCGATCGCGAACTGCGCATCGGCGGTGTTAGTAATCGTTGTGTTTGGCGGCACGGCAAGCGCGTGGAGCGCGAACAGTGACGAGGTTAGAACGAGAAAAGCGCTGCCTATGCAGCGCTTCAAGAACGGAGCAACACGACCGGCAGCCAAAGATGTTGAAACAGGAACGCGCCGGCGAGCCCGATCGAAATCGACCCCGTCGACCGAGCCGACGAATCGGCTCTTGCTTGCGTGTGCGTTCGCCATCACTGCTGCGGCCGTGGCAAGCGGTCGCTAGTTCGCCGTGTTCACGGTGGTGAAGTAGACAAAGAAGCCGTCTTCCGAAGGCGCGCAATCGCCGGCAAGCACGCTGATCTCATCAGCCGTAACGTTGCCATCCGGCCCACCCAGCACGACCTGAGCTTCGTAGCCCTGGACTGATGCGGTGCCTGCACAGTTTTCGACGTAGACGTCATCGAGGTCAGTGATAGCGGGCAGCGTGAACGTCCGATTCAACACACCGACTCCGGTATCCAGATCGACTACAACCTCACCCGGCACATTCACTGCGCTGCCAGACTGATTGCCTTCATCCGTCGGTTCGCTATCGGCGATGGTTGCGCCGTCTTCGATGTTGTCGCCAATAGTCACAGCCTCAGCCGTGAACACCGGATCTTCGTTACTGAAGCCGATAACCCACATCAGTACCGAACCAGGCAGTGCTTTCGGCTCATTGGTACCGGGCGCGAGATCACCGTTGTTGTCATAGCGATTACCGCTGATCGGATCGAATAGAACTTCAACCACTTTCGCCACCAGCAGGTTTGCCGTTGCGATGATGAAACCCGAAGAGTCCGAGTGCTGGCCGTTGGACGCAGTGTCCAGACCGGCGATACCACCGTTGGGAATCGTGGTCGAGTTAAAGAAATCGTAACGCTCGTCTTCGGCGTCGGTGGTAGCAATGTCGGTGAAGACCGTCTGGTTGACGGCGGTATCATCGGCATTGTTGGTCGCGACCGCGCCTGAGTTCGGTGCGATGTTGCCGCTCTCATCCAACGCCAGCGGCGTATCCGTTGCGTCGGCAAGCGCTGCAACCAGCGTATAGGTGGCCTGTTCGTCCGCGGCGGCCGCGGCTGGTACGTCAATGACCACCAGAACCGTCTGGCTGGCATCTTCGGCCATCGTCGCCGGCAGTACGAAGTAGCCACCGCTCGCATCCAACACAAGCAGCGTGTCGCTACCGTCGTCGTAAACGCCGTTAACAATGCCGTCGTCCAGCGCCAGAACGAGATTGCTCTCGTCGAAGGAGCCAGTGCCTGTCGTCGCGAAGCCGGTTACCGGAGTGCCGTTCTGGTCGATCACACCGAGCACCACATTCGTTGCCGTGTTCGATGTATTGGTGACCGTAAAAGACAGTGACGGCACCGCCGTGTTGCCGGTGAACGTCTGGCCCGCAGTCACGTTGACGAGGTCGGTATCGTTCGCGCTGACCAGGACCGATAGCGCGCTGTCCACGACAAAGCTGGTGCTGGTCGTCACCTGGGGCTGATTGCCCCCGTTAACCGAGTAATCGAGCGTGACATTGTTGGTCACGCTGACGCCCGCGTCGGTGCCGGCCGCAAGCGCATTGAAAGCAATCAGCGAACCGATCACTACCAACACCCCCCGGCCTATCTGTTTCAGAGTCTGCATGGTTTTTTCCTCAACCAATCCATATTTGCAATCCCCCGGAGCACTACCGCCGCGACAGCAAAGGCAGCGCGGAGGCAATCCGTGTGACAGCCGCGGTCGGGAAAGCCGGCCGCACGCAAGCGCGCAGCCGGTAGTGACCGCAGAAAGAAGTGGCTGTCTAGGCCAAAGGAGCGCCGCTCACCGGCGGCGTCTCCGGAACGCCTGCGCGGTTAGCGCAGGCGAACGTTGAAAGAAACGTTGGAGTTCTCGCCCGGCTCCAGCACCGGTTCGAACGTCCAGCGAATCGTTGTGTAGTCCGAAGCCGACGCCGGTACAGTTACGCCATCGCGTTCGACCATCAGCTCCGCCGCGGGAGCAAAGGTCTCGCCATTGTCGGCGGAATACTCCACGAGCGTTCCCGACCCGAAGGCTGTGCCGTCGATGTAGACAGTGTCTTTGGGTAGCGGGTTTGTTATGACGATGCTGCTCGCGTCAATCGCGGCGCGGCCATCGTTGGCAAATTCAATTGTGTAGCGAAGCTCGTCGCCGGGAATAACCTGGTCGGTTGTCACCAGCCGGCGCTTGACCTGGCCATCAGCGTCGACAAAACGCTCTACCTTCTGAACGCTATCGGTCATCGCGACCGCGGCAGCAGCCACCGGGGCGAAAGCCGCAGCGGCGACAACGCCGGCAACAATCGCTGCGCGACGGGCAAAACACAGAACAGAATCCTTGCTGAAGTGTGTCATTGAGATCTCCTTGACTAGCTGTCTTTGTTGAGCAGTTGCGTTGGAGCGGCGATCGCTGTCTAGCTGACCCGCCGATCGCGCTCCCAGTTACTTGCGTATTCGACCGCTCGTTTCTCGATGGTTTACTGAATAGTGGCCTGGAACGTTACGGTCACAGTCGTCGTGCCCGTGACGTCGCCCAGAACCGCCGTGACTGTCCGATTGCCTGCATCGTAGCCGGTGTTGTCCGTGCCTGCAGGCGCAAAATCGTCATCCGCGTCCTCACCCGCTGGTAGCGCTGAGACGGTCAATGAGCCTGGAACGTAATCAACGTCCGCAGGCAGAGCATCCGATACAGACAGGGCTTCAGCCGTACCTGTGCCGGTCACCGTGGCGTCTATCTGATAAGTGATGATCGCGCCGGGTACCAAAGAGGTGCCACCAAAGGGATCGAGAACCGTGGGTGCAGTCTTGAACAACTCGACCACCGCCGCGATGACCTCATAGGTGCCCGTAGCACGCAGAAGCAGCGCGCCGAGATCATGGCTCGTGCCGACTACTGCCGTAACGTTCGAGCCGCCAACCTCATCAAGGTCACCCGCACCAGCGTAGGAATCACCCACCGCAGGCCAGGCCGGAGCGGCTGGATCATCAGTACCAGCCTGGGCGACGACGGTTGTGCTGACTGCGCGAAGTTCTACGTCGGCCTGATCGTTCTGGTTCAAGCCCGCTGCGATGTCTGACTCGACGTAGACGACAATGCTCGCATCGGCCGCGAGCGCGGGATCATTGGAGCCCGCGACGTAGGCGGTGTCGCCACCGGCACCCGTCTGCAAACCTGGCAGGCCGTTGCTTTCAAGGTAGATCTGATTGAGCGTCGGATCAAATTCGTCGCCCGCGATCACCGGATCGGCGATCAGACGAAAGCTCTCATCGCCGTTACCGGTATTCGTCACCGTGAATTGAAGCACCGCTCCGGTTTCCGGCGTACCGACACCGACCGGACCGCCATCGTCGCTGACGACGGTGACATCAAGCAGCTCATCGACATAGACCTGCGCGGTGGTACTGACCACCGGTGTCTGCGGAACGCCGCCGATGCTGAAACTGGCCTCGGCTGTGTTATTGATCTCGCGACCGGCATCGGTGCCCACCGCGAACGCTGATCCGGTCATCAAGACGGCAACGACAAGCCCGGAAAGCCGGGTTGCCGACGCGCCTGCGGAGCGACAGAAGGCTGCTCGCGCGACGGGCAAAGTGTTCTCTGACATAGGTTGTTACTCGCTAATCCTTGTGCGAGTGGCACTTTCACCCGAGGCAAGCTGCAAAACCGTGATCGCGTTCATATTTGCCGGAAATCTGACGCCCGCCACGACAGTTTTACAACTTGAACAACCGCTAAGCCCGCCGGGTTATGGTCGGTACCTAACGGTCCCAACTCAATACGGCGCATTTGCGGTCAAAATGACGCCAAAGCCGCCGCGGCTAGCAATTCGCGTGGCGGCAAACAGTCGCTCCACCAACGGCGCCACGCGCCAATCAGCTCTGCGTCGCTCAAGATCGTCAAGAATCAGTCACACTCCGGCGCTCACCTGTGCGACGGCAACCGTGACGCGGCGCAAACTCTTCACTCTTTAGGCTTGTAAAGACAAAGCCGGCCTAGGTAACGTCGTCTTCGCAAGTTTGCGGGTACGCGGCTTAGGCGCATGCTGTACCAGTTCTACCCTATGACCGAGCTCGTCTCCAAGATTCGGTGACGACCAGGTGATAGGTTAGAAACCGACACAGCAACGACAAAAATGTCGTCCTGCTCGCAGGCCAATCGAACACGTTCCAACAGGATTTAGGGACTATGTCAGACCAAGACCACATTCTGGTTGTCGAAGATGAGCCCATCACCCGAGAACAGGTGGTGTCGTATTTCGAAGAGGAAGGCTTTCTAGTCTCTTCCACCGGCTCCGGCGACGAAGTCAAGAAACTGCTCGCCGAAAACGACATCACGCTGCTGCTTCTCGACATCAAGCTTCCTGGTAAGGACGGTCTGACGCTCACACGTGAGATTCGAACCGACTCGGACGTCGGCATCATCCTGGTCACCTCCAAACAGGAACAGATCGATCGCATCCTGGGATTGGAGAGCGGCGCCGACGACTACGTCACCAAACCGTTTGACCCACGCGAGCTGCTGTCTCGAGCGAAAAACCTGATCCGCCGGGTGCACATCCAGCAGAGCCAGAAGCGCAAGAATCACATTCGCAAGTTCGATGGCTGGGTTCTGGATCTGAACAAGCGCGAGCTGACGGCACCCGATGGTGAGCTGGCCCAGCTCAGCGCGGGCGAATATCAACTGTTGCTGGCGTTCATGGAGAAGGCCGGGGAAGTGATGAACCGCGACCAGCTCATGAATCGCATTCGCAACCGGGAGTGGTTCCCGGACGACCGTTACATTGACGTGCTCGTGGGACAACTACGCAAGAAACTCGGCGAGCGCGCGTCCACCGCCAAGCTCATCTCCACGATTCACGGCACGGGTTACCTCTTTACGCCTGAAGTTACCTAGAGGCCGTTCCGAGAGCTGCAGAGCACCCACGTGGAAGCACGAGAAACGATCTACGAAAGCTCAACGACCTTCGTACGACGCAGCGACATGGATGGCCAGAGCGTCATCACGAAGTCGCTGAAGCCGTCCGCCTGGACGCCGTCGGCGATCGCTCGCTACCACCACGAATTCACGATTAACCAGTCACTGACCAGTGCGCACATCTGTCGCGCGCTGTCCTACGACGAGCACACCCAGGAAATCCTCTTCGAGGACATCGGCGGCCAGTCACTGCGGCGTGTCATTGCCCAGGAGAAGCTGCCCCTCGAAGAGAAGCTGCGAGTTGCCGAAGCTGTCTGCGAGGCGTTGCAATCGGTACACGACGACGGCGTCATCCATCGGGATCTGAATCCGGCCAACATCGTGCTGCAGCTCGATCCGCTGAACGTCCGCCTTATCGATTTCGGCTACGCGACGCTAGCTCCCAGGGAATATCCGGAAAATGATGCTTCCGGTCAGCTCACCGGCACCCTCCCCTACATCTCGCCGGAGCAGACCGGCAGAGTAAACCGAATCGTCGACTACCGAACAGATCTCTACTCGCTCGGGGCAACGCTGTATGAGCTGTTCGCCGGCACACCGCCGTTCAGCAACACCGACCCGCTCGAACTGATCCACAGCCACATCGCGCGCACGCCGATTCCGGCTAACGAGCAGAATTCGGAAGTGCCGCGCTGGCTCGCCAGAGTCATCGGCAAGCTATTGGCCAAGCAGCCGGAAGAGCGCTATCAGAGCGCGGCCGCAGTACGCGACGACCTGCTGGAAGCCGAGAAGCTGGCTCATCGCCAGGGCAAAGTCGTCTCCTTTCAGCTAGGGCGCCGCGACAGCAGGGGTCAACTTGCGCTACCGAAGCGCCTATATGGCAGAGAGCGGGAGATCGCCGACGGCCAGGATTTCGTCGCGCGAATCGTGTCTGGCGAGTCGCTCTACATGCGGGTTCACGGCTCGCTCGGCATTGGCAAGAGCGCCTATTGTGATCAGTTGCTGAGGCACGCCTCCGAGAGCGGCGCGATCGCGTGCCGAACCGATACGGATGGCCGCTATGATCTCGATACGGTGTTACGAGACAGCGCGCGTGCGCTCATCCGCCACGCCCTCGGCAGCGCGAGAGACGAGGTTCAGAGCTTTATCACCCGCGTCCGCGAAGCGCCGAGCGATGACCTGCTCGCGCTGGCGAAGGACGTGGACGAACTGGCCGCCATTCTCGGCCGGCACGGTGACAAGAGCGGTGACAACGGCGCCGCGTTTGGCGAGCTCATTGAGAAGCTGGCACCGTTGCCTGCCATCATTTGCTATGACGAGATCGACCGTATGGGCGACGAGGTGTTCGAGGGCCTGCTACGGCAACTCGTCCCCTATCGCCATGTCGGCGCTGTGTTCGCCTCGGAACGGCGAGACGTGCCCGGCACGGACGACAGTTTTCTGCTTACCCGCACTCATTTCATCGGGCTCAAGCTCATGGACAAGGCGGCGGTGCGCACGCTGCTGGCAGACACGCTGTCGCACACGGAAACACGTGTACGCGAGCTCGCAGGGGAAGTGCAGAACAAAACCGACGGCCTGCCTGGACACGTGCTCGATTTTCTCTTCGAGCTGCAACGTGCGGACGTGCTGCGCTACGACTACGACGAGGGCGCGTGGAACTGGTCAGCCGACGCGGTTCGCGCGCACTTCTTTTCGGACAACACCGTCGATCGAACCCGCCGTCAGCTCGCAGCTCTGCCGGATGAAACCCGAGCCCTCATGGCTGTCGGCGCTTGCATTGGCGAACAATTTTCACTCGGTGCGCTGACCCGCATACACGGTTGCAGCAGGCAGGCCGCTGCCACTGGTTTGAAGACCGCGATCGAGCACGGACTCGTCGCGCCAGCGGGCAACGACTTTGATCGAAGCGTGGCTTATCGCTTCGCTAACCTGCGGGTACGCGCACTGGTTTACGGCCAGCTAAGCATCGAGCAGAAGAGCAAGCTGCACTTCGCGATCGCGGAACTGCTGCAAGGCAACCACGACACTCGCGCCCGCAGCATCGCGGATCACTTGAACGCTGGGAGTGATCTGGTCAATCTGCCCGACGACCTGCGCTCAAGGGTGGCGCACGCGAACCTTCTTGCCGCAATGGAAGCCCAGGAAGAGCAGAACTTCCGCTCCGCGTACACCTACTGCCGCACCGGGCTGACTGTCCTTCGCGATCTGGACGCCGGTATCAGAAGGGAACTCAGCCAGGGCGCAGCGAAGGCCGCATTTCTGTGCGGTGACTTTGACCAGCTCGATACGGTCATGCGCCAGGCAAGCGAACTCACACACGGCCTGCGTGAGATACAGGTGCGCGCCGCGATCGCGCGGGACGATCTCTCGAGCGCACTGCGCATCGCGTTCGACGTTCTGGATACGCTGGGCTTTCAACCCAGTCGCCAACTACCCTGGCAAAGCCCCGCTCCTGCGGTGCGCGAGCCTACGATGATTCTGAGCGACGCCAAACTGCGTCAGGTATTCCGTATCGTCGGGTTTCTTCAGCATGCTGCCTACCACGCGGCCGATTCTCGAGGCCGCGAATACGCAAGCCAGGTTGCCCGGCAGAGCGCCAAAGATGGCTATGCGCCTGAATCAGCGTTCGCCTATGCGGTTGTCGCTACCCAGCAAATGGACAGTGACGATCCGGTCGCGGCGATTGCGACCGCGACGGACGCCCGCAAACTTGCCAATCGCTGGCAGGGCGAGGCCTTCTCCATCCGAACCACTACGCTGCTAGCGGGCCTGGTTGATCCATGGACCGCCGGGCTCGATGGCACGCTGCTCGTGTTACAGAAAAACATCCGCGACTCCAGCGCGGCCCAGGACCGCGAGTTCGCCATCGCAGCCAGCGCGTTCTACGCCGTGAATGCGTTCATCAAAGGCGTTGAGCTGAGCTCACTGAAGCGGGAACTCAGCACGCGCCTGACAGAACTGAACGCGCAGGGTAGCGGAGCATCCGCCTATATCACGCGTTTCATCGCATCGCTCGCGTCGACCCTGCTTGAACACCCCGCTGACGACATCGAAGCATCCGCGATCGGCGCGGACGACCGGGCAACGATTGCGCATGTCTATACGCTGCGAACCTACTTTGCCGTCCTGTTCTACGATTTCGCTGGCGCTGCGTCGGTCGCCGAACGAGCGGCCGAGTTCGCGCCGGCAATGGGCCCCTCGCCACTTCGCGCGGTAGGCCAGTTCTGCTGTTCCCTGATTGACATACGCGCCGGCAAGGTCAAACGCGCGCAGCAACAACGGGCGCGGCTACAGCATCGGCTGCATCAGGGAGCGGATCTGTTAGAGGCAAAGGTGGCGATCCTAGACGGCGCGTTTGCCCAACAAGCTGGGAACACCAACCTGGCCCTGGAATGCTACGAGCGAGCGGCCGATAACGCTCGTCGCCAGGGGTTGGTTGCCGACGAGGCCCTCGCGTACGAGCTCGCGGCTCGCCTGTGCGAAGATCTGGGCCGCGGTGATTATATGACGCTGCTGATTCGCAAGGCGCACCAGTGCTACCTGCGCTGGGGAGCAACCGCCAAAACCAATCAGCTCGAGAAAGAATTTCATAGCCACCTGAACGACACGGGCGCCGCACTCGTGCCCTCCGGCTCATTGTCCGTTGGAGACTTGGTGGATCTGACGGTCCGGGACTTCCAGTCTCACACCTCGACGATCAAGAGTCAGGAGTTGAGCGACCGCCTGCTCGACACCACCACAGTATTGCGCGCAGCCCAGACGATTTCCGGTGAGATCATGCTCGACCGCGTGCTCACCAAACTGCTGCGGCTGGCACTCGAACACGCCGGCGCGCAAAAAGGCTGCATGGTCCTGACCGCGGATGACCGGCTGATGGTGGAAGCGGTAACGACCGTTGACGGCGCCGGCCGTGGGCGGCTGAACCCACCGGAACCCCTGGAAAACAGCGACGAAGTTCCCGCCAGCATCATTCAGTTTGTCGCCAGAACAAAACAGACGCTCGTACTTGCGGACGCAACAGCCGAGGACGTCTTTACCCAGGACCCCTACGTCAAGCGTGCCCGACCGCTGTCAGTTATGGCACTGCCTATCCTGTCCCGGGGCGATGTCAGCGGTGTGCTTTACATCGAACACCGCTGGCTGACCGGCGTTTTCACCGCGGAGCGAGTGCAAGTGCTTAGCCTGCTCGCGTCCCAGGCCGCGATCTCCATCGCCAACGCCCGTCTCTATGGCGACTTGCAGTCAACGCGCGACGAGTACCGGGCTCTGTATGACAGTGCGATCGAAGGCCTGTTTCGAATCAACGCCGATGGCGTCTTGCAAAGCGCGAACCCAGCGCTCGCTCGTATCCTGGGTTTCGATTCAGTGGACTCGCTGCTCACCGAGTATCGCGATCTGATCGAGCGTATCTTCTTAAGCCGCGAACGGGCATCAGAGTTCACCTCGCTGCTGGATGAAAGCGCGCTCGTGACTGCTTTCGAGGCTCAGGGCGTCAGCCGGGACGGTTCCACATTCTGGATGGCGATCACGGCACGCATCACGCAGGACCCCGACAACGGCAACACGATCGACGGCTCAATCATCGATATCAGCGAACGCGTGGAAGGAGAGCAGGCAGAGAAACAGCGTCAGGTTGCGGAAGCTGCAACCGCCGCCAAGAGCGAGTTTCTGGCCAATATGAGCCACGAGATTCGCACGCCCATGAACGCGATTCTCGGCTTCTCGAAACTGACTCTCGACACCGAGCTGGATCGCAAACAGCGGGAGTACCTCGCGTCGATTCGCAATGCCGCCGAAAACCTGCTCACGCTGGTCAGCGACATACTCGATTTTTCCAAGATCGAGGCCGGCAAGCTGGAGCTGGAACAGGCGCCGTTCCGTCTGAACGAGTCTCTGCTGGAGGTCGAGCGGCTGTTCCGCACCGAGCTGCGCAAGAAGAATCTTGGCTTTGAGATTCGCAACCTCGCTGAGATAGACACGAGTTTCCCCCGCAACGGTGTCGTCCTCGGCGACTCACTGCGACTGCACCAGATTCTGGTCAACCTTGTCGGCAACGCCATCAAGTTTACCGACAGCGGATCGATCGAGCTGTCCGTGGGCGTGCTGGACCGCGAGGGCGACGCAATGACCCTCGAGTTTGCCATCTCGGACACGGGGATCGGCATTAGCGAGGAGCAGCGTGGCCGACTGTTCGATTCATTCGAGCAGGCGGAGTCATCGACCACCCGGCGCTATGGTGGCACTGGCCTGGGCCTCACCATTTCCCGTCAGCTAGTACAGGCCATGGGCGGCGAAATTGACGTCAGCTCCACCGAGGGCGAAGGCAGCTGCTTCTTCTTTACCATCGATGTGTGCGCGACCGAGCTCGAAGCGCCAGCAACGAGCGAGCGACGCTCCGCGGAGCAGGCGGTTGGCATTCTGCAAGGCCGGCACGTACTAGTCGCGGAAGACAATCCCATCAACCAGCAGCTCGCGACGGAGTTTCTGCGGCGCGCGGGCGCGCACGTCGAAATCGCCGAGGATGGCCAAAAAGCCGTAGCGAAGGCCACAGAGAAAAGCTTCGATGTCATTCTCATGGACATCCACATGCCGGTGATGGACGGTCTCGAAGCGACGGCTCGCTTGCGCGAACAGGGCTGTGAGATTCCGATCCTGGCCGTTTCCGCGGATGCCCTTCGGGAGCGACAGACCCGAATGCTGAACGCCGGCTGCAACGGTTTTGTGACCAAGCCTATCGATTTCGAAAAGCTACTTGGCGAGCTGTCCAAGGTGCTGCCTGAACGGGCTGACGCGACATTTTCTCGACGCGCGAGCGACGCGGACAGCGTTGAACCGGCGCTCGAAAGCGAGCCAGGAACGAGCCCCTCGGAAGCCGCTGCGCGCCTTGGCCGCCTACCCGGTATCGACATCGGCCTCGCGATCAAAAACCACAACGACAACATGAAGCTGATGCTCAAGCTGATGGGCGACTTTGGCGGCTACTACGGTGACGCATCATCCCGCATACGGGCCGCTATCGCGGACTCGGAATTCGAAGACGCCGAACGCCTGACCCACAACCTGCATGGCGTGGCGGGCAGCTTCGGTGCAACCGATCTCAAAGAAGCCTCCAAAGCGCTGGAACTCGCGCTCGCGCGGGGCGAACACGCAGAGCTCACCTCGCTGGTACAGAGCTTCGACATCGCCCTGACAGAGGTGCTGGAGTCGACGACCGCCTTGGCCAACAACGAGATTCGATTGCGAGCGTCAGATCTGGGCAAGCTCTGACGCTCCCCGGTTCCCTGGACGTCAGCTCCTACTGCAGGGCTCCCGGGACGACGTCAGCGAGATTGAGCGCGGCGATCAGCGAGCTATCGGCGCTCAAACCCGAAAAATCGTAAAGCGCGGGGTCAGACAGGTGCGACGGAGAGACGTTGCTGATGGCTCGAGCAATGTTCGCCACCCGTCCAGGGGTTTCTTTGTCCCACTGTCTGAGCATGGCCTTGATGGCCTGCCGCTGCAGGTTGTCCTGGCTGCCGCAGAGGTTGCAGGGAATGATCGGATACTGGCGAATCGCAGCCCAACGTTCTAGCTGAGCCTCCCGGCAATAGAACAGTGGCCGAATCAGCACGTTGCGACGATCGTCACTCACCAGCTTCGGTGGCATTGCCTTCAGCCGGCCACCATGGAACATATTCAGAAACAGGGTCTCCACAACGTCATCGGCGTGGTGGCCGAGCGCAACGCGCGTCGCGCCTATCTTCTGGGCAAAGCTGTACAGAATGCCGCGCCGCATTCGCGAGCAAACCGGACACGTGGTCTTGCCCTCGGGAGTCAGCCGTTGCACGACCGAGTACGTATCTTCCTCGATCACGTGATACTCGACGCCCAGATTCGCCAGATACTCCGGCAGCACATGTTCCGGAAACCCCGGTTGCTTTTGATCGAGGTTCACGGCGACAAGTTCGAAATGAATAGGCGCATTGCGAGCAAGACTCATCAACATGTCGAGCATGGCATAGGAGTCTTTACCGCCCGACAGGCACACCATCACGCGATCGCCGTCGTCGATCATGTTGTAGTCGGTGACCGCTCGAGCAGTCTGTGCTCGCAGCTTCTTTTGCAGCTTGTTGGCTTCGTCGGTGGGATCGCTCATCGATCAAGTATAACTGCGACTTACCCTCCGCAGTCGAGCAAGAGACACGCTGCCTCGAACATTGGAGAATCCGTGCGCAGCCTAGTCAGACGCTGCAGACACTTCGGGACTGGGATCGGCAGGATCGCTTTCATGCAGTGGCTCATTGTGCTGCCCCTGCTTCTCGTAGTAACGCTCGAACTCGCCAACGGGTAGAGGCTTGGAAAAATGGAAGCCTTGCAGCAGATCGCAGCCGACCTGCTTCAGCAGCCGCAGTTGGGTATCGGTCTCCACCCCCTCTGCAACCACCTGCATCCCGAGGATACGACCCATCGAGACAATCGACGCCACCAGTCCGAGCAATCTGGGAGAGCCTTCAATCCCGTTGATGAATGCGCGGTCAATCTTCAGTACGTCAAAGTTGAAATCGCACAGGTAGCTCAGCGAGGAGAAGCCGGTGCCAAAGTCGTCCAGCGCAATCTGAACGTTGCGTTTGCCCGCCTCGTCAATAAACCGCCTAACGAGATCGCTATTCTGGACCAGCAGGCTTTCCGTGATCTCGATGGTGAGACCGTCATCCAGGTTGTGCCGAAGCCGGGAAAGCACATGCTCCAGATCCGATTGCGAATGCAACTGGCGAGGGCTGAGATTGAGGGAGAGCTTGAAGCCCGACCAACCCTTCGCCCGCCACTGATGCAATTGTCGCTGTGCTTCATCGAGCACCCAGGAGCCGAGCGGCAGTATGAGACCGCTCTCCTCAGCAACCGGGATAAACTCTCCGGGCGAAACCATGCCGCGCTCGGGGTGCTGCCATCGCAGCAGGGCTTCCGCGCCGACCGTGAGTCCCGTCTGGACGTCGATCAGCGGTTGGTAATGCAACTCAAACTGCTGTTCGGCAACGGCTCTGCGCAGATCGTTCTCAAGCTCCAGGCGAGCCGCCGCCCGGCTGTTCATTGCAGATTCGAAAAACGCCACATCGTTGCCACCGGCATCCTGTGCGCTGGCTTTCGCTGCGTCTGCGCGCTGCAACACCGTGCCCGGCTCACTGGCGTCGTCCGGAAAAAGTACAATGCCGACACTGGCTGTCAGCGCGACTTCGATGTCTGGCAGCATGAACGGATCAGCGACCCTGCTGATGACTGCCCGCCCGACTTTCTCCGCCTCGGCGTAGTCATTGATCGCCGGCATGACTAACGCAAACTGATCACCCCCGAGCCGGGCAACCGTGTCGCCCTCCCGGGCGCATAGCGCGATCCGCATACCCGCCTCCATGAGGACCTGATCACCCTGGCTAGGGCCCACAGAATCGTTCACGAGTTTAAATCGATCCAGATCAATCGACAGCACGGCGCCCATGTGTCCATCACGAACAGACAG
This sequence comes from uncultured Pseudomonadales bacterium, assembly GCA_964351875.1. Lineage (GTDB taxonomy): Bacteria > Pseudomonadota > Gammaproteobacteria > Pseudomonadales > Azotimanducaceae > JANSWO01. Next base: position 12,853 of record CAYGQC010000037.1, on the reverse strand, counting down.
CAGCGCTTGCTGAAGACGCTCGTTGAAGAGGTTGCGGTTGGGCAGCTTGGTCAGCGGATCGTGATGGGCCTGCCACATCATCAACGTGCGCTCGTCGTCATCAATCGGTGCTTCGTTGCCAATCGTTACGAAACCGACAGGATCGCCCGTGTGGCCAAACAGACGCCGGCGAGTCATGCGATGGGAAACCGCCTCGCCGTCACTCCGGCGCATCCAGAACTCACCCTGCCAGACGTCTTTGTCCGCCAACGCGGCGTACATCGACTCACGCAGAGAGATAGCGATCGCATCGCTGGTATGCAAAGGCAACAGTAGCTCGCTAACCGGTTCGCCTTGGCGATTGAGCAAGCGCTGAAACGGCTCGTTCATTTCGATCACCCGATCGTTCAGATCGGTAAGCGCTATCGGTACGCTGACCGTGTCGAATAACATGTGATCCAACTGTCGCCACTGCGCGGCAGGCTCGCGATAGCGCCGCACCCATATGGGCAGCGCAATCAGCGCGAGCGCGAGCGCTCCGAGCACAATCAGAGTCGCCTGGAGTTGGCGAATGAAATCCTGGGTCTCGCGCGCGTCCCGTCGGGCTGCCGCGAGCAGGGCAACCCGTGCCACCGACACCTCGGATATGGCCGAGCGCAGGAGTTCAGGAGGTACGGAACTCATCGCCATCGCCGCCTCGAGTGCGTCCAGCTTACGGCCCAGATCGAGCGCTTCGCTCAGCTCCAGATCGGCGACGACCGGCAATACGAAGCGCGAGCCAACGAGAAACTCAGACAGGCGTTCGCGGTCAGCGGCACTGACCATTTTGGTGTCCGGAGCGGGCATCTTCTCGGTCAACAGCGCCAGCGCACCTAACGTGGAATCGTGTCTGCGACCCGCATCGAGCACCGACATCGTGACAACCCACGCCGTGAGCACCAGAAACAGCGGAATCCAGGTCAGCCAGGGTCCCAGTCGATACCAGGCATCTGGGAGCCAGAGGCGATGAGCGGCCAGTTTCACAGGCGCTCTAGCCCCGAACCTTCAAGCACACCACGGCGCGCAACGCGCAGTCGGGCGCACAAGCAGCAGGAATGACGATCTGCAAAAAGCGTGTCCATGACTTAACGCTAGACGAACACCTGGGAATTGCGCAGGCCCGGGATGCATCGGATCACGATTTTTCGATTGATTTCGCTCACCGTCGAGCGGCCGCGAATGCGCGACGTTTCAATGACGCGAGGAACGCAAAAAGCGTCAGTTTCCCAGCGCAGTGATCCGTCGATCCAATCGCGACGGAATCCGGGGTCAGTCGAGGGAGCGCAACACCACAACCGGAGGCGTTCGCACCACAGCCAGAGTTCCGAGCATGCCGACGGTAACGATCAGCAACGCACCCGCAACAGGACCCAGCAACCAGACGAGTGGATGGAAGCTGAAACCCAGGCCAAATACCTGGGATTGAAGCACCGCGACCGTAAGCTCGGCCCCAACAGCGGCGACCACACCAGCAAAGAAGCCCAGAGTGGCGAACTCCACGGCCAGCGAAACCGTGATCAGGGCACGCGTCGCCCCCAGCGCACGCAGAAGCGCATGTTCCCGGACGCGCTCGTCTCTTGAGGCTTGAACACTGGCAACGAGCACCAGGATGCCTGAGCCCAACACAAGGGCGAGCACCAGCTCAATGGCCTGGGTCACGCGGTCGATGATGCTCTTCACCTGTTCGATCAGCGCATCCACTTCGATCACGGTGAGCGTGGGAAACTCGAGTAGCAAATCGTTGAGGAACGATTTGCGATCGCTCGGCAGGTGAAAGCTGGTCATGAACGTCGATGGCACATCACTAAGAGCGGCACGAGAGAAAATCACATAGAAGTTCGGCTGCAGGCTGTCCCAGTCGACCGTTCGAATACTCATGACTTCGGTTTCGATCGATCGGCCGGCCACGTCAAACACAATGGTGTCGCCCACAGACAAACCCGACCGACGCGCGTACTCATCCTCCAGTGAAATCAGAGATCGGGCATCACCCACAGGCCACCAGCCGCCGTCAAGAATTCGGTTGTCGTTCGGCGGCGTGTCACTCCACGTGATGTTGCGCTCATCGTCGATTCCCGGACCGGGGACGGAACGATCGCCATGTTCGGTCTCCCAGGCTGCGGCATCAGTCCCGTTTACCGACAGGGCTCGCCCTCGCATCATCGGGTACACCCCACCCTGACGGGTCGCGTGTTCAGCAAGCAGTGCTTCCAACGGGCTCACCTGGTCAGGGGTGATGTTCAGTACAAAGTGGTTCGGCGCGTCGTCCGGGAGCTGCTGCTGCCACTCCTCAAGTAGCGCGGTCCGCAGCAGCACGAGGATCAGCAGGAGCATGATCGCCAGCCCGAAAATCATGATCTGCGCAACATTGGTCTTGTAGCGACGCTGCAGGCCAGCAAGTCCCAATCGCCATCCGCTGCGTGCCTGCATGCCGAGGTTGCGACTACCTCGAAGCAGCAGCACGGCAAAACCACCAAACAGCAGCATCGATGACAGCGCACCGAGAAGCGTCCACAAGGTCAGCTTCAAGTCGCCCGTGTACCAGATCAGTAGCACCAACACTCCGGCCAGCGCGGCGCCGTACGCAACAAGCTGCGAAGGCCCCCCATCCGCCACGTCCTTACGCAACACTCTCATGGGTGCAATTTGCCGAAGATGCACGAACGGCGGCACAGCGAATGAGAGCAGACAGATCAAGCCCGTAACGATGCCGAGAATGAAGGGGCTTGCACCAGGTGGCGGCAGCTCAGCCCGCAGCATCTCCTGAAGCATCCGGTAGACAGCTTCCTGAAGCCCAAAGCCCAGCAACAAGCCAATCGCGATGGCAGTAAGGCCAACGCTGAGCAGAATACCGACGAAGCCGGACGTGATGGCATTCGGCGTTGCGCCAAGTGTTTTCATGACCCCTACGTGATCGAAATGCCGCAGCGCGTAACGGCGAGCGGCAAGCGCAACGGCAACACCCGCCAGCAACACAGCCAGCAACCCGCCGAGCAGAAGGAAACTCTCGGCTCGCGCCAGCGCCTCGCCGATTGACGGGCTGGACTCGCGAATGCTCTGCCATTCAAAAACCGGATCCAGAGGAAGGCTCTGTTTGAGCGCTTCCAGCGCAGCGTCGTCACCCGCGAGAAGAAGGCGGTAACCGATTCGGCTACCGGGTTGCACCACTTCCGTTGCGGGCACGTCATCGATGTTCATCAGCAGGCGCGGTCCCAGCTCGAACATGCCGCCGCCGCGGTCCGGTTCCTGCGCTACAACCCGAGTTACGCGCAGCTCTTTAACGCCGACCCACACACTGTCCCCCAACGCGAGCCCGAGCGACGGGAACAGTCGGGAATCTAGCCAGACCTCACCGCGCTGCGGAATTCCCGTTGCCACCTGGGAATCACCAAAGGGCTCACTCGCGGTGCGCAGAACACCGCGCAGGGGATAGCCCTCGCCCACGGCCTTAACGCTGACGAGCGTGCTGTCATCGTTTGGTGAAAACACCATCGATGCAAAGGCGATGACACCGGCGGTTTGCAAACCGGCGGCTTCGGCTTGAATGGCAAAGGCGTCGGGAATGGGATCCGAGCCTCGAACGACTCGGTCGGCAGCCAGAAACGTCGACGATTCCGACAACAGCGCCTGCTGAAGACGGTCGACGAAGGAGGCAATAGCTGTGACGGTGCCAACCGCTACCAGCAGCGCCGCCAGAATCAGCTTCAGCTCGCCCGCACGCCAGTCGCGCCAGGCCATTCGCAGAACCAGGGCAGGTTTCACGACACGCGGCGCCCGCTGTCCAGGACGAGTTGCTCGCCGCAGCGTTCCGCCAGGCGCATATCGTGAGTAACCAAAATCAGCGTCGTTCCGAACTCTTCGTTCAACTCAAAGAGGAGATCGATCACGTTGGAACCGGTTTTCGTGTCCAGATTGCCAGTGGGTTCATCGGCGAACAGTATGCTGGGCTGGGAAGCGAAAGCGCGAGCAATGGCGACGCGTTGTTGTTCTCCACCGCTGAGCTGGCGGGGATAGTGTGTTGTCCGTTCGGCAAGCCCTACTCGCGCAAGCAGGGCCTCCGCTTGAGCACGCGCATCCGTATCACCGCGCAGCTCTGCTGGCAGCATCACGTTCTCCAGCGCAGAAAGCGATGCCAGCAGCTGGAAATTCTGGAATACGAAGCCCACTTCCCGGCCCCGCACGAGCGCACGCTGTTCTTCGTCCAAATCAGTGAGGATCGAGCCGGCAAGCGTCACGCTGCCACGACTGGGCAAGTCCAGACCCGCGAGAATGCCGAGTAAGGTTGTCTTGCCAGAGCCGGAAGCACCGACGATCGCGAGTGCTGCGCCCCGTTTGATTTGGATATCGATGCCATCCAAGATGGTGAGGTCGCTATCACCTGTTCTAACGGTTTTGCCGATACCGCGCGCAGAGAGAATGGCTTCCGTGACGGGTGCTTCTACCACCCCACCGGATCCAACCAATTTCTCCGTCGAAACGTTATTTTTTCTCATAACGCGTGCATTCACCTGTCACTGTCGTAAGTCTGGATTGACTGAGTTACTTTTGATGCCGCCGCCAGCGCCGAAAATTCGATCGAGACACCAGCTCAAGGGACCCATGCAGAAGTACCCCTTACTGAGCCCGCCACCTGTTGCACGTTCAGTCCGGCGGATCGCGGCCGTTCTGACATGTCTGGCAGCCCTGTGCGCCGCCGGCTTTGCAACCGCCGCGAGTGCTCAAGGGACAATCGCAGAGCCCTCTCTGGATTCGAAAGGGAAGCCAGGTCCCGACGCGTCACTCAGGACCGGCGCTACCGTATTGGTGCTCGGCGACAGTATCAGCGCGGCCTACGGCATTCAACGAAGCGACGGTTGGGTCGCTATGCTGGCTGACCGCCTGCACGCTAACTATCCGGGATCTCGCGTGATCAACGCGTCAGTGAGCGGCGAGACCACGGGCGGTGGCCTTGCCCGATTACCGGCGGCTCTCGCGGCCGACAGCATCGACGTCGTGGTGATCGAGCTCGGCGGCAACGATGGTCTGCGCGGTTATCCATCCGCAACAATCGAAGACAATCTCCGGCAGATGGTCGAGCTCAGCCAGAAGGCTGGCGCGCAGGCCCTCCTGTTTGGCATGCAGATTCCGCCCAACTATGGCCCACGCTACACCAACGCTTTTCATCAGGCGTTTCATGATGTCGCAGCCGAGACCGAGACAAAGCTCTTGCCATTCTTTCTCGAACGAGTCGCCCTTGATCCCACGTTGATGCAGCGCGATGGCATCCACCCCACGGCGGAAGCCCAGTCATTGCTGCTGGACACGGCATGGCCTCTCATCGATGCCGCATTGTCGACTATCACAGGTTCTGGTTCGCTCCCCGAAGAGCCAACGCTGGTATCGCTGACTGGCGACGGTGTCGACGATCCCTCGAACGCCCAATCTATCGAGTCAGCTCCGTGAGCGAGGAACGATTGAACCTGAACAACCCATCAACTGATACGCGGCAGTCTCTGACGCTGGCAGCACTGGACCTACTCGCGGAACGAGGATTGGACGCTGTCTCCATGCGCACCATCAACCAGGCCGCTGGCACGCGCAACGCATCCGCTGTGCATTACTACTTTGGCAATCGGGACGGCATGTTAAAGGCCATTGTCGAGTTCATCTCCACGGAGCTGGATATCTGGCGCCAGGATGCGCTGACGGAACTGGAAAACAGAGACGACGCGCCGAGCAATGCGGAGGTGCTGTGGGCTGCGTTCCGGCCCTACGCCAAGCTCTACAGCGAGCGAGCACATGGCCCGAACGCGATCCGCTTCCTGGCCCGGATGCAGCACGAGCGGCCGGCGTCCGGCGCGTACACGCCAAAGCCCGATGGCCCCGACGGTAGCCTCAACATTCACGATCGCCTGGTTCGTCTGCTGCGCAAGGCTAACGCAGACTGGGACGAGAGCCTGGCCCAATCCCGCTACTTCCTGTTCTGGACACTCATGGTGCAGGGTTTCGCGATCAACCAGAACATGCCCGATGCCGATGCGAGCGATTCCGCTGACAATGTTAAAGTCGCCACGTTGAATTTCTTCGATTTTCTGCTCGGCGGCGTGCAGGCACCCAGCTCGGAGCGAAACCCACGGGGCTGACGGCCCTGACGTGGCATGGCTCCGTGAGGGGAGCCCCAGTAAAACGGGATCTGCGCGGTGATTCGCACAGTTAGTCCTGGTCCGGCATCTCGGCGCCAATATGACGCTGACCACGCTGCTCAGCCAGGGCCACCTGGCGCTGGCGCTCTGCGAACCCTTGCCGCGCCGCAGCGCTCGTTTCGCCGATGCACAGCGGGCAGGACACCCCTTCGACAAAGTCGGGAGAATGAGTCTGCTCCGGTGCCAGCGGCCGACGACACGCGTGGCACTGCACGTAGTCACCTTCATTGAGATTCTTGTCTACCGCGACGCGCTGATCGAAAACGAAACACTCACCCTGCCATCGATTTGACGTCGGCTGCACCGCCTCAAGATACCCGAGCACACCGCCATCGAGCTGGTAGACCTTCGAAAAGCCCTGTTCTTTCAGATAAGCCGATGCTTTTTCGCAGCGAATGCCACCGGTGCAAAACATCGCTACCGGCTCATTCTCCTTGCCCGCAAGATTCTCCTCGACGTAACGCGGGAAATCTCGAAAGCTGCGAGTCTGCGGGTCGATCGCGCCAGGAAATGATCCGACTTCAATCTCGTAACTGTTGCGCGTGTCGATCACCGTCACCTCCGGATCGTCGAGCAGCTTGTGCCAGGTTTCGGGATCAACGTGCTCGCCCGTCTGGTTGGCGACATCGATCGAGCCGCGGCCGAGGGCAACAATCTCATGCTTGATACGAATCTTGGTGCGCAGGAACACCGGGTTGTCGTCACTGGTTTGCGAGCGCTTGAATTGAAGATCCGCCAACTGAGGAATATCTGTCAGCTTCTCACACAGTGCTCGGATCGAGGCTTGTGTGCCCGCCATCGTGCCGTTTATGCCTTCTTCGGCCAGCAGCGTGGTGCCGACAATGTTTCGCTGGCGACAGAAAGCGTCGAGGTCACCGCGCAGCGACTCAAGAGCAGTGAGGGGAACAAACTTGTAAAAGGCGACGACGTGCACGTTGAAATTCTCTGGCAGGCTCGAGGGATTCGGATGTGGTTGGGCGCTTGATTGGCCTTTTGATTGGGTTGGGATCTGTGCAAACGCAGCCGCCGAACATCAAATAGATTGGTCACTCACAGGGCTCTTGCGGCCTCCAGGACTCTTGCTTCCGCCCATACAAGGAGGCGACATCGGCGCGCCGTCAAACCGGGTATTCCATTCGTCCGGCGTATAGGTGTGCAGTGCCAGCGCGTGGATCGGCCCAGCCAGCAACTCAGCGACCAGACTGTTCACTCTTCTGTGCCTAGCAAGCAGCCGCTCTCCCGCAAACGACTCGCTAACGATCACGAGCTTGAAATGCGATTCGCTCCCCGCAGGGACAGCGTGGTTGCCGCTTTCATTGATCAATTCGAAATGCTCGCAGGCAAGCCCGTCAGCGACGAGCTGCTCGAGCGCGTTCGCAACCGGTGCTTCGACAGGGATCACTGACATATTCTCATCTCCAACGTACTGGGCCAACGGATACCCGGCGCAGCAATCGCTCAATCCTCCGCGATGCGAGCCAGCAGCAGCGAGATGTTGTCAAAACCGCCTCGGCTATTGGCCGCATCGATCAACGCCCCAGCCAGACGAGACAGATCATCACTTTGAGCCGCGATGAGCCGTTCGATAGCCGCGTCTTCGAGCATGTCGCTCAGGCCGTCACTGCACAAAAGCAGCAAATCACCTGCCGCCAGATCGATCTGACACACGTCCACAGACACGCGCGCCTCGATACCGACGGCGCGAGTGATAATGTTTCGATTAGGTGCTGTATGCGCATCCGCAGCCGCGACAATACCTTCGTCAACGAGCTGCTGAACCAGCGAGTGATCAGCAGTCATGACCTGCAGCTTGCCCTCGCGAAAGCGATAAAGCCTGCTGTCGCCCACGTGTCCGACCAGCGCGTGATCGCCCTGCCGTATACAGACAATGACCGTGGTGCCCATATTGGCCAGGCTCGGCACTTCCCTGGACAGCGTCCAGACCCGCTTATTGGCCTCATGGATCGAACGCTCAACGTCGGCGAGCGTTAGCGGTTGCGACAGACGCAGGGACTGGAGCACCGTGCGCACCGTTTCTGCGCTGGCATGCTCGCCCGCGTTCAGACCGCCCATGCCATCAGCTAGAACGAGCGCTTGAAGACGCTCGTCCACGGCGAAGCAATCTTCATTATTTTCGCGAATCAATCCGCGATGAGTCCGACCAACGATATCCACTTCGTTATACTACTTCGCTTTCCAACTTATACTGCTCTTCAATTTCAACACAGACGCAAACACACCATGCTCGCGGTCATCTCACCTGCCAAATCCCTTGATTTTAAAACCCCGGTTGCCGCCGCTATTCGGCGCAAGGCCAGCCAGCCCCAATTCCTGCGGGACAGCAGCGAACTCGTTGAGGTGCTACGCGGCTTCACGCCAAACCGGCTGAAAAAGCTGATGCGCATCAGTGATGCGTTGGCATTCGAAAACGCCGAGCGCTGGCAGGCATTTTCAACTCCGTTCACCACGGCCAACGCCAAACCAGCGCTGCAGGCGTTTACCGGGGATGTGTATATCGGCCTGGAGGCAAACACACTCAGCGCCCGCGATTTGAATTGGGCTCAATCTCACCTGCGTATCTTATCCGGTCTTTACGGTCTGTTGCGCCCCCTGGATCTAATTCAAGCCTACCGGCTGGAAATGGGGACAGCCGTAAAGAACCCTCGCGGCAAAGATCTGTATCAGTTCTGGGGTGATCGAATCACCGCCAAGGTCAACGAAGATCTCAGCAGTCAGCGTTCGCCGTTACTGGTGAACCTCGCCAGCAACGAGTACTACAGTGCTATCAACCCTGGCGCCGTCGAGGCTCGAATCGTGACCCCCGTGTTCAAGGATCTCAGCCGTAGCGGCGATTATCGGGTGCTGAGCTTCTTCGCCAAGCGTGCCCGAGGAGCGATGGTCCGTCACCTGATCGACAGCCGGGCCAACAGTCTCAAGGCCATAAAGTCCTTCAACTCTCTGGGCTATCAGTTCAGCGCAGACGCGTCCGAGAGTGATCGCCTCGTTTTTCTGCGCGACGCCCCGGCCTGAGCCAAAATGCACCGGTCCGAGTCGGGCAACCAGAGGTCAGGAGCAGCTCATGACACAAGCATCCCAAGCGGCGGGCGATCTGGTCGGCAGCAGAGGTTACGGCGCCGTTTGCTGGCTGACTCTGAATCGGCCGAAGCAATACAACGCGCTGTCGCTGGCCCTGCTCCAAGCGCTCTCAGCAGCCCTCGAAGACGCACTGGCGAACCCAAACATCGGCGCGATCGTTATCGCCGCGAACGGCCCCGGATTCTGCGCTGGACACGATCTCAAAGAAGTTCGCGAGCTTGTGGAGCGTCGCAACGAAGCCGCGCTGCGCGAGTTACTGGATACCTGCAATCGCCTGATGATTCGAATCATGACGGGGCCAAAGCCGGTGATCGCGTGCGTGCACTCGCTCGCTACCGCGGCTGGTTGCCAGCTCGTTGCCGCCAGCGATCTGGCCATAGCCAGCGCAGACGCCCGCTTCGCGACACCCGGAGTGAACATCGGCCTGTTCTGCAGCACGCCGTCCGTGCCGCTGACACGCAACCTGCCGCGCAAGTTCGCCCTGCAGATGCTGTTGACCGGCGACACGTTCAGCGCGGATGAAGCGCTACGCATGGCACTGATCAATGAGATCACGAGTGCCGAAGCCCTGACCGAACGATGCCAGGCACTCGCCAGCCATATTGCCAGCCGTTCCAGAGCCAGCATCGGCTTCGGCAAACCGCTCTATCAGGCGCAGATCGATCAGGACCTGACGAGCGCTTTTGCCAGCGCCACCGAGGTCATGCTGAGAAATTTGCTGGACGACGATGCCAGCGAAGGCATCGAGGCCGTGCTGGCGAAGAGAGATCCGGTATGGCCGAGCAACCGCGACCACTAGCGGGTCACCGACGCTACGGCGAGCTCGCCAGCGTCGTTTCTACTTGAGTTCAGCCCCGGGGATCAGATCACCCAGTTGTGCGGGCCGCAGCTTCACCGGAGCCGCTCGCCGTTTGCCGCCTCGGATGTTCAGCATCTCAACCCCGAAGGCAAACGCCATAGCAAAGTAGACGTAGCCTTTCGGAACGTGAGCACCCAGCCCCTCCGCCACGAGCACAAAACCGATCAGCACCAGAAATGCCAGCGCCAGCATCTTGATAGTCGGATGCCGATCAACGTACGCGCTAATCGCGCCGGCGGAGAGCATCATCACGCCGACCGCAACGACGATCGCTGCGACCATGGTCTCGATATGCTTCGCCAGCCCAACGGCCGTGATCACCGAATCCAGTGAGAACACGACATCGATGATGGCGATCTGAGCGAGCACGCCGACAAAGGTCGCCTGGGCAGCAGAGCCAGCTCCATGGCCCCCTCCCTCCAGCGAGTTGTGCACCTCCCGAACTGCCTTTGCGATCAGGAACCCACCGCCGAAGATCAGCACCAGATCCCTGCCCGTGATCGATTGCTCGAAGAGGACAAACAGCTCAGACGAAAGCCGCATGATCCAGGCAATCGACAGGAGCAAAACGATTCGCATGATCATCGCCAGGCCCAGCCCGATGAACCGAGCCCTCGCCTGCTGGTGAAGAGGCAACCTCGACGTCAGTATCGAGATAAAGATGATGTTATCGATGCCGAGTACGATCTCAAGCAGGGTCAGCGTGAGAAACGCACCCCAAACAGACGGGTCAGTTAGTAATTCCATGGCGGCAGGACAATCCAATCAGCGGGGACAGGGGCTAGCATGCACTATGCTTCGCGCGCCTCATACGGATTGACCGGGCAGCCGGAAATCACGCCATGGCGCCTGCGCCCTATCCTGAGCACATGGCTCTCTCTACAATCGTTGCCATTCACTCGTATCGATCCGGAGAGTTTCATGAGCCGCAGCGACAGCACCAGCAGCACCGAGACAAACACTGAGACAAACACCGAGGTAGAAGCCGCGGTCTTTCGTCGTTTGCTTCAACATTTGGATAGCCGTAAGGACGCACAGAACATCGATCTGATGAATCTCGCTGGTTTCTGTCGCAACTGTTTGTCCAAGTGGTACGTCGCGGCCGCGGAAGAACACGGCCATCCAACTGATCTGGACGCCGCACGCGAGCTGGTCTACGGAGAGCCCTACGCTGACTGGAAAGCCAAATATCAGCGCGAGGCGAGCGCCGAACAGCTCGCCGAGTTCAGCAAACAGGACAAGCACTGAGAACAGCCTTGGCTGATTCCGCCGCCAGCCTCGATAACGTCTGCAAAACGTTCGCAGGGAAGCTCGCCGTCGACAACGTCAGCCTCAGCGTGCCCACGGGTTGCGTGTTCGGTGTCATCGGCCGCAATGGGGCCGGCAAGTCCACATCGCTGCGCATACTGCTGGGGATACTCGCACCGGATTCCGGCAGCGCCAGCGTTCTCGGCGGCCTCGACCCTCGGCAGGCGAAAAACCAACTCGGCTATTTGCCGGAAGAGCGAGGTCTATACCGCAAGATGCGCGTTGCGGAAGTCGCCGTGTACTTCGGGCGTTTGAAAGGTATGAGCCGGTCGGACGCTCGCCAGCGCGCTAGCCGCCTTCTGGACCGATTCGAGCTCGCTGCACAGACAACCAGCAAGGTCGAGACACTATCCAAAGGCATGGCGCAGAAGCTGCAACTGATCAGCACGCTGATGCACGAGCCGGCTCTACTGGTGCTGGATGAGCCTTTCTCGGGCCTCGACCCGGTCAACATTAACCTCGTTGAGACGGTCATCGACGAGCATCGGCGCGCCGGCAGCACGGTCATTCTATCCACCCACATCATGGATCAGGCCGAACGTCTGTGCGACGAGGTCGTGCTGATCGATGAGGGCCGAGTGCGATTGGGCGGCTCGATTGAAAGCATCACTTCTGCCGATAAACGCTGCGTGCGAATCGTCTTCAGCGGCCCGTCAATCGACTTCGACAGACTGCCTGGAATCGTCAGCAGCAAGCGCCACGGCAACACCGAAGCTGATCTCACCATGAGCGAAAACGCAGATCCTACCGCGCTCATCAACCTCTTGAACGAAGCAGTGACGCTGCAGGAATTCAGGCTTGGCCGACAGAGCCTCCAGGACGTCTTTCTTCAGCACACCAATCGGCGCCCATGAGCATCAACCACATCGCACTGATCGCCGAGCGGGACTACCTGGAGAACGTGCGAACCAAAGGGTTCTGGTTCAGTTTGCTCGCGCTGCCCGTGCTGTTACTGGCGTTGGCCGTGCTGCCAGCTCTGGTGTTATCCAGCCAGAGCGTTGATGCGCGATGGGCGGTTGTCGATCGCTCCGGCTGGCTGACAGATCGCCTGCTGCTTGAGCTCACAACGAGGGATATGCGTCTGCTACTCACCAGCGTGCAGAGCAAAGAGGACGCGCCACGCGATGTGCACGAGTCGCAGCGTGCGTATGTGACCGGCCTCAGCGCGCTAAGCGAGGACGACTCTGAACGTCTCGTGCGTGAGGCAGCTCCACTAGCCGCTGCGCTGCTGCGCGATGGCGGCACCATCAACACGACAAGCAACGCTACTGAGGAGTTTGCCGACTTTTTCATCGATCAGCGCCGTGCGATTGCCGCTTTGACGCCTGATGCCAGCCTGGTGCGTTTCCCCTTCGCCGCCAGCCCGGCTGCGAACGAGGCTGAGCTCGCG
>CAYGQC010000036.1:0-27473 GCA_964351875.1 uncultured Pseudomonadales bacterium | reverse complement strand
AGCAGGGACTGCGCGAAGGCGAAATTTTCAAGCAGGCGACGCTTGAGCGCGTTGGCCTGGAGCTCGAACGCCAGTACGTCGCCCAGGGTCGCTACGGCGCGACGATCGATACCGAGATTTCGGAACTGCCGCGAAATCGGGTCGACATCGCGATCAACATTGTTGAGGGCAAGAGTTCGGGTATTCGGCACATAAATATTGTCGGCGCGAAAGAGTTCGACCAGGCCGAGCTGCTGGAGCAACTGGAACTGCAACACCCAAGCTTCTTCTCGTTCTACCGTAACGACGATAAGTACGCCCGCGAGAAGCTGGCCGGAGACCTTGAAAAGCTGGAGAGCTACTACCGTGATCGCGGGTACGTTGAGTTCAATGTCTCTTCAACCCAGGTAAGCATCACGCCCGACAGACGCCAGGTGTATATCTCAATGCAGGTCGATGAGGGCGATATCTACACCATTGAAGACGTTTCTCTCATCGGCGAGTTGAATGACATCAAGCCAGAAGCTCTGAAGAGCCTTTTCCTCGTTTCCGGTGGACAGACCTACAACCAGGCTCTGGTTACGGCGACCGAGGAGCGGCTGACCGCAGCACTCGGCAATGCGGGCTACACGTTTGCCACCGCATCCGGCATCCCTCGAGTGGGCGAGGACGGTAAGGTCAACGTTGAGTTCTTTGTGGACGCTGGCAACCGAGCGTATGTGCGCCGCATTGCTTTTAACGGCAACCAGCTCACCCAGGATGAGGTTATGCGCCGGGAGATGCGGCAGATGGAGGGTGGCTGGGCATCCACGTCGCAGATCGATCTGTCCAAGATCCGGCTGGAACGATTGGGTTTCTTCAGTACTGTTGATGTTGAGACGCCCGAGGTTGCCGGTAGCGACGATCAGATCGACGTCAATTTCACCGTCGAAGAGCAACCGTCAGGCAGTATCTCGGCAACGCTCGGTTTCGCACAGAGCTTTGGTCTGGTGCTCGGCGCGGCTTACCAACAGAACAATGTTCTAGGTACGGGTAACTCTCTGGGTCTCGGCGTGAATTTCTCCGACTTCCAGAAGTCGGCCAACTTCAACTATTTCAACCCCTACTTCACGCTCGATGGCATCAGTCGTGGCTTCAACCTGTTTTTTCGGGAAACTGACTTCGACCAGCAAAACATAGCCCGCTTCGCGACGGACTCATTTGGCGCAGGGCTCAACTTCGGTTTTCCAATCGGCGAGACCCAGAGGCTCAATTTCGGCCTTCAGGTAGAGAAAACAAAAATTAAGGAAGGCGTTTTTCCGGCGCTTGAAATCAGTGATTTCCTTGCGAAGAACGGTGACAGCGCGCTGAACTACAAGCTCAATGGTTCCTGGTCGAGCTCAACCCTCAACCGCGGGCTGTTCCCGACGGCCGGTCGCCAGCAAACGCTGTTCCTGGAGCTGGCTGTTCCCGGCAGCGACCAGGAGTTCTTCAAGGTCTCCTATCAAGGCCAGCAGTACTTCCCCATTCGTCAGGGTTGGTCGGTTCGCCTGCGCACTGAGCTGGGCTATGCGGATTCCTATCAGGAGGGAACGCAACTGCCGTTTTATGAGCATTTCTTCGCGGGTGGCTTTGGCTCAATTCGCGGTTTCGAGCAGAACACGCTCGGTCCGCGTAGCACGCGCTCGGAGAACGATTTCTTCTCGGATCCCGAAGGCGACCCGTTTGGTGGCAACCTGCTTATCGAAGGTAGTGTTGAGCTGATCTTCCCGGTGCCGTTCATTGAGGACAATCGGCAGTTCCGCAGCGCAGTCTTTGTCGATGTCGGCAACGTCTTCGATACAGCATGTCCGCGGGTCAGCACTAACTGCATCGAATTCGGCGCTGATGAATTCCGCTACTCCGTTGGTATGGGCGTCACGTGGCTAACCGGGCTGGGTCCAATGACCTTTGCTATCGCCAAGCCGTTCAACGCCGGCGAGTTCGACGAGGAGGAAACGTTCCAGTTTGAACTCGGCACCACGTTCTAGAGCAGCGGGGAAGCACCGAGTGGACGAGGTAAGCATGCTGTCAGCGTTTCTGGCGGTCGTACCCGAGTCAGTAGTTGCGTAGAATGCGCGCGCGACACCGGTTGGGCGTCGGTAAGTCGTCGCTCTAGAGCGTCATTGGTATAGCGCTAGTTCAGACTTAACTGTGCATTATCTGCGCACAAGACCAAGTGCTTTGGCCTCGAACTTCGGCCTTAAACAGTGATTCAGACCGCGCCGGCCTGATCACGCGAACGAATAGAACGATTAGAAAGCCGCGCAGCGGCGAGTGAAAAAAATTGATGGTCCAAGGAGTACCTTTGATGAAGAACCTGATTTTGTGTGTGGCAGCTCTAATGTTGTCGTTCTCGGCCGTCGCCGAGGTCAAGATTGCCGTTGTCGACACTCAGCAGGCGCTGGTTGAATCAGAGGAAGCCAAATCGCTTCTCGAGAAGCATCGCCTGGAACTCGAGAAAGAAGAGACCGCAGTCAGGGCAATGGCCGATCAGCTTCGCGCAGGCCAGGAACGTCTGCAGAAAGATGCTGAGGTGATGAGCGCCGCTGATCGCCGCGCGCAGCAGAAACAGCTCGAAGACCTGCAGATTGACTACCAGTTCCGTGTGAACAAGCTGCAGAAAGAGATCACCGATCGTCAGAACGAAATTCTTCAGCAACTGCTGCCGAAGGTGAATGCGGTACTCAAGGACCTCATTGAGCTGGAAGGCTACGATGTGATCATGGAGCGTGGCAGCCTGCGTTACGCAAACCCGAAGCACGACATCACGCGTCGGGTAACGGAAAAGCTGAACGATCGAAAGTAAGCCTCGATATCAGGAGAGGCAGCCAAGCTGCCTCTTCGCTTTACTGCCTTTCTACTCTGGCGTCTTAACAACGCCGCTTCTGCCTGCCGCGAGGTATTCGTGTCTGACGCGTCAATCGGTGTATCCCTCGACGAGATTGCCGAGCGAATCGGCGCTCGAGTTGTGTTGCCAGCGGGTTCAGTCAGCGCTACGCGCCTTGTGAGCCTCGCTCCTATCGACAGGGCGGGCCCAGGCGAACTGACCCATCTGTCTTCCGCTGCCTATCTCTCCCACCTTGATAACACTGCTGCAGGCGCTGTCATTCTGTCAGCCGACAACCTAGATCGCTGTCCGGTTCCTGCGCTGGTTTGTGACGATCCCTACGTCGGTTATGCACTCGCCAGCGGCCTCTTTGCCACGCGCACAGGTCAGACGACGGGCATACACGCATCCGCAGTCGTCGACGCCTCAGCCTCCATCGCGGATAGCGCATCGATTGGCCCGTTTGTGTCGATCGGGCCGGGCGTCAGTATTGCCGACGGCGTTGAAGTACACAGTCATTGCAGCATCGGGTCTAGATGTGTGCTGTCCGAAGGCGTGCGGCTCCATAGCGGTGTGCATGTCTACAGCGATGTCAAAATCGGAGCACGCACGGTCGTACACAGCTCGGCGGTGCTCGGAGCGGACGGCTTCGGGTTTGCACGCAGCGCAGATAACCGGCAGATACCGATCGAACAGATCGGCGGCGTCAGCATCGGGGCAGATGTCAGCGTGGGCGCGGGCTCAATGATTGACTGCGGCGCCATCGACGACACGGTGGTTGAGGACGGCGTCAAGATCGACAACCTGGTTCAGATTGGCCACAACTGTCGTATCGGCGCTCATTCCGTATTGTGCGGTACGGTCGCGATTGCAGGCAGCTCCACCATCGGTCGCTATTGCGTTCTCGCGGGTGGCTCAGGAGTGGGCGGAGACAAACCAGTCACTCTGTGCGACGGCGTTGTGCTGACCGCGCGGACAGTCGCCACCAGATCCATTACGAAACCCGGTTTCTATGCCGGCGGAACGCTATTTTCCGACGCCGGTCGCTGGAAGAGAAACGCGATCCGTTTTGATGACCTGGACGGCTTGGCGCGGCGGCTGAGGCGGCTTGAGAAGGCCGTGCAAGGCAAGCGTGACGAGGCAGGCGATTGAGCGCATTTAGAGATACCATTGCGGCCGCGAATTCGCTCGCCCGCAGAGCGTCCAGACAAGCGAACTGACACGGTCAGCCAGTACACACGCGCAAGACACGTGGTACACGCGCGAACCGCGCGCTTGAGGTAGAGGCGGACGAACAGCGTACGCAATCGCGCGTTGACGACTACCACCAATCGTTAGCCGCGCAACATGAGCGTAAGACCATACGGCGCAGCCGTCGCATCCTGGGGAGGGTAGGAACATTTCAAACGCAGTAACAGACAAGGTGATGGGCATCGATGGTCTCTTTGAGTACCTGCCACATCGATTCCCGTTTCTTCTGGTGGACCGGATTACCGAGCTGGACCTTGAAGCCAAAACAGTTACGGGTTTCAAGAACGTCACCTATAACGAGCCGTTCTTCACTGGCCATTTCCCGAACCTCCCAATAATGCCCGGCGTCCTGATTACCGAGGCGATGGCTCAGGTTGGCGGGATTCTGGCGTTTAAGAGCCTGGGAGAGAAGCCCGCCGACGGTGTGGTCTATTATCTGGCCGGCGTCGACAAAGCGCGTTTCAAGCGCCCGGTTGGACCCGGGGATCAGCTCGTCATGAAGATGGAGTTGGTACTGCGCAAGCGATCGCTGGTGAAGTTTCGCGGCCAGGCGACCGTTGACGGCGAACTCGCCTGTAGCGCCGAGATACTCTGTTCGCGACAGGAGTTACAGATCACTTGATTGACGCACGTTGCCAGATCGATCCCAGTGCAAGGATCGGCAGCAACGTCGAAATTGGCCCCTGGACGTTGATTGGTCCGGATGTCGAAATCGGCGACGACTGCTGGATTGCACCCCACGTCATCATTCGCGGTCCAACCCGTATCGGTTCGGGCAATCGGATTTATCAGTTCGCTACGGTCGGCGATGACACCCCGGCTACCGCCTATAACGGCGAGCCGACCTGGCTTGTCATTGGCGACAACAACATCATCCGAGAAGGCGTTACCATCCACCGAGGGATGGTTCAGGACGACAGCAAGACGGTCATTGGTAACAACAACCTCCTTATGGCCTACGTGCATGTGGGGCATGACTGTGTGCTGGGCGACAACATCGTGCTGTCGAACAACGCATCGCTTTCAGGGCATGTCACCGTTGGCGATTACGCCAATTTCGGTGGCTACTCAGGCGTTCCGCAGTATCGCTCGATCGGCGCGTACACCCACGTCGCGGCTATGACGTTGGTTCTCAAGGACGTCCCGGCCTACATGACGGTCAGTGGCCAACCCGCGCGTGCCGTTGGCCTGAACAGCGAAGGCATGAAGCGTCGGGGCTATGGCGCGGACGTTATGGCGGCGCTTAAGCGGGCTCATCGCACGGTGTATCGACGCGGACTGACCGTACAGGAAGCCCTCGTCGAACTCGAAGGCGACGCGGCACAATTTCCTGAAGTAGCGCTCTTCATGGACAGCATAGCCAGCTCCCGCTGGGGCATTGTCCGCCCGAAGTCCTGATGTTCCCGGCTCGCACCGGATGTTCCTCAAACGCCGCTGATGCCCAGGTGACTAGAGAAGCCATTGGCTGCACGCTCGCCAAAGGCTCAAGTCAGTGACTCTGCGTATCGGGCTACTAGCCGGTGAGGCATCGGGTGATCTGCTGGGGGCTTCACTGATGGCCGGTATTCAGGCCGAAAGGCACGACGTCGTCTTCGTTGGTGTCGGCGGCCCCGCCATGATCAAGCAAGGTTTGCGTAGCCTGGCGCCGATAAGCGAATTTGAAGTCAACGGCTTTGTCGAGCCGCTGAAACGATTGCCACGCCTGGTGTCGCTTCTGCGACGCTTAACCGGCGAGTTTGCCGAGCAGGTGGATGTGTTCGTCGGCATCGACTTCAACGTCTTCAATCTGCTGCTTGAGCGGCGCCTCAAGCGCAGGGGACTCATCACACTGCACTACGTTAGCCCGTCGGTCTACGCGTGGCGCCGGGGAAGGGTGAAGAGTGTCGGCCGAGCCTGCCATCGGGTACTCACGCTGTATCCGTTCGAGCCTGCGTTCTACGAGGCGGCGGGCGTTGATGCGACGTTTGTTGGCCACCCCATGGCCGACGAGATTGGACCTGAACAATCCAGCGCCGAGGCAAAGGCGGGCGCACGCGAGTCGCTTGGTATCTCTCAGCCCAGCCAGGTATTAGCCGTGTTGCCCGGTAGCCGACGTTCAGAGATCGATCTGATGATGCCTGTTTTCGCGGCGGCTGCGGCTCGGCTGAAGGCGGATCGGCCCGAGCTTTTTGTGGTTTTCGCGAGCACAAGCGCAGTCCATGCCACCCTGGTTGCAGACGCTGTCCGCCGGTTTGCGCCCGCGCTCGCAGACAGCATGATCATCGACGTCGGCAGTGCGCGCCAGGTGCTTACGGCCTGCGATCTCGCGTTGGTAAAGTCCGGCACATCCACGCTCGAAGCGATGCTCCTTGGCAAACCGATGGTCGTCAGTTACCGATTGGGTGGCCTGACGGCGCGCCTGGTTCGGCCGTTCATTCGCAGCGAGTTCTTCGCGCTGCCAAACATTCTTGCGGGTGAGGCGCTCGTGCAGGAGCTGATCCAGGCTGATGCCAGCGTAGACAATCTCGTGTCGGCGCTGAAACGCGTGGAAACCCAATGGCAGGAGGATTCGAGTTGCGCGCAGCGATTTGTGGAGCTGTCGACTGACTTGCGCCGTAACGCGGGGGCTCAAGCCGCCAGAGCGGTGCTGGACCTTGTCTAGCAGCCAACCTAAAAAGCGCCGCGCAATGTTGCGCGCCTTACCCGATATCGCCTGGAACGAAGCGTCCATTGGGGTTGATGAGGTTGGCCGCGGACCACTCGCCGGGCCTGTGGTTGCGGCTGCCGTCTGTCTCTCAACACAAAGCCCGATCGAAGGCTTGCGGGATTCCAAAAAGCTCTCTGCCAAACGCCGAGGCGAGCTGGATGTCCAGATTCGCGACCACTCCGTCTGCTGGCATATAGGCAGCGCAACTCCCCAGGAGATCGACGAGCTGAATATCCTGCAAGCGACTCATCTCGCTATGCAGCGCGCGGTGGCTGGTGTTGTTGAGCATGGGGCTGAGGTACTCGTCGACGGTAATCGACTGCCACAACTGCCGTTGCCGGCCTTTGCGATCATTGGCGGCGATGATCGCGTTGCGCCAATCAGTGCGGCATCCATCATCGCGAAACAACACCGTGACCGCTTCATGATCGCGCTGGCGCAGCAGTATCCACAGTACGGCTTTGAGCGTCACAAGGGTTATGGGACGCCGGAGCACCTCGCGGCGCTGCGAGCTTTTGGCCCGTGTCCCTGGCATCGCCGCAGCTTCGCCCCCGTGCGCGACGCGTTTTGAGTGGAACCTGTTGCTCATCGCTTGCGTCATCGTGAATGGCGTGGTGCGGCGAAATTCAAACGAATTGGCCATTCGCTTGCAAAGAATGCTGCGCGAGCGACAGATGGCGCTAACATGGGGCCACTTGTGATGCGGCGCGGGTCGCGGTGCACACCCTCCCGCATTGCAATTAATGAGTTGTCCGCCCGTTGGCTTTACGCCAACTGTTCAGATTGAGTCCACTTGATGTCCATGTCAGAGATCAGCAATACCGGCTCAGCGAGCGTTTTCCCTCATCTGCGTGTACACAGTGAGTTTTCGATCGCCCAGGGCATGATCAGGCTGCCGGAACTGGTGGCGCATTGTGCTGACCGAGGCGTGCCCGCCGTGGCGGTCGCTGACCGCGCCAACCTGTTTGGCCTGATCAAGTTCTATCGCAAGGCGCTCAGCAGTCAGATCAAGCCCTTGATCGCCGCTGAGCTGATTGTGGACGGGGAGTCTGCGCGCTCGCACATTGTCGCCATCGCCATGTCAGACCTGGGCTATTCGAGTCTGGTGCGGCTAATCTCGCTGGCGCATCAGGATCTCCGGCGAGGCGTGCTCAGTCGAGCGGAGCTATTCGCCGACAGCGCTGACCTGTTGATCCTGTCAGGCGCGCGCCAGAGTGAGATTGGGCTGCATATCGCCAACGCAGATCTGCCCGCGGCCGGCGCCGAAGCGAAGCTTTGGCATGAGGCATTTCCTGGGCGCTTCTACCTCGAAGTGCAGCGCGTGGGCCAGCCAGGCGAAGAGGCTTACATCGCCGGCGCGGTGACGCTCGCTCGGGAGCTCGCGCTGCCATTGGTTGCGACAAACGCCGTCTGCTTTCTCGATGCGGACGACTTCGAAGCTCACGAAACCCGAGTCTGCATCCACGATTCCCGGGTGCTCGATGACTCTCGGCGCGAACGCAAACACACGGCTGCGCAATATCTGAAGAGCAGCGAAGAGATGTTGGAGCTGTTTCGAGATCTGCCGAGCGCACTCGACAACGCCGTTGAAATCGCGCGGCGCTGTAACGCAACTCTGTCGCTCGGCACTTACTACCTGCCTAATTATCCGATTCCCGAGGGTATGACCCTCGAGCAATTCCTCGAGGTGACTTCTGCCGAGGGTTTGAGCAAGCGCATCAGCGTCCCGGTCGAGTCGCTGCAGAGCAACGCGCCCGACTATCACGCCCGGCTCCAGTTCGAGCTCGGCGTCATCAATCAGATGGGCTTCCCGGGTTACTTCCTCATCGTCATGGAGTTCATCGCCTGGGCGAAGGCAAACGAGATTCCCGTCGGTCCGGGCCGTGGTTCCGGCGCCGGCTCACTGGTTGCCTACTCGCTCGGAATCACAGACCTCGATCCGCTGGAGTATGACCTGCTGTTCGAACGCTTTCTCAACCCCGAGCGCGTCTCGATGCCCGACTTCGATGTCGATTTCTGCATGGAAGGGCGCGATCGAGTGATCGCCCACGTGGCCGAGCGCTACGGCGAGGATGCGGTCTCCCAGATCATCACGTTTGGCACGATGGCGGCAAAGGCTGTCGTGCGCGATGTCGCGCGGGTTCAGGGTAAAGCCTACGGCCTGGCTGATCGATTATCCAAGCTCATTCCGTTCGAGGTCGGCATGACCCTGAGTAAGGCGGTGGAGCAGAATACCGAACTCGCAGAGTTCATCGCATCGAGCGAAGAAGTCAGCGAAATCATGGATATGGCGTACAAACTTGAGGGTTTGGTAAGGAACGTCGGCAAGCACGCGGGGGGCGTTGTGATCGCGCCGAGCCAGCTAACCGACTTTGTTCCGCTCTACGTCGATGAAGGCAGCGGCTCGCTGGTCAGCCAGTTTGACAAGGACGACGTGGAAAGCGCTGGCCTGGTTAAATTCGATTTTCTGGGGCTGAAGACGCTCACGATCATTGATTGGGCGGTGCGCGCGATCAATGCCCGCCCAGACCGGCAGAGCAACCCCGTCACCGTTGAGTCCATTCCCCTGGACGACACAGACACGTTCGCGCTGCTGAAACGCGCTGAGACGACGGCGGTATTCCAGCTCGAATCCCGGGGCATGAAAGACCTCATCCGGCGCCTCGCTCCGGATCACATCAACGACATCATCGCGGCGGTCGCGCTGTTTCGCCCGGGCCCACTGCAGTCAGGCGCGGTCGACGACTACATCAATCGAAAACACGGCCGGGAGGCGATCAACTACCCGCATCCCGAGCTCGAAGAGATCCTGAAAGAAACCTACGGCGTGATGCTCTATCAGGAACAGGTGATGCAGATCGCCCAGGTCCTCGCGGGCTTCTCCCTTGGTCAGGCGGATCTGCTGCGTCGAGCCATGGGTAAGAAGAAAGCCGAGGAGATGGCGAAGGTTCGCAGCCAGTTCGAAGAAGGCGCAACGGCCCACGGGGTAGATGCGCGCATCATTGAGTCCATCTTCGAAGATATGGCCAAGTTTGCCGCGTATGCGTTTAACAAATCGCACTCGGCGACCTATGCGGTCGTGTCGTTCCAGACAGCCTGGCTCAAGTGCCACTATCCCGCCGAGTTTCTCGCGGCCACGCTGTCGGCGGACATGCAGACCACTGACAAGATTGTGATCCTCGTCGAGGAAGCGCGCCGAATGGGCGTTCCGATTCGCCCTCCGAGCGTCAACAAGAGCCTGTTTCGTTTCGCAGCCCAGGGCGATCACGTGTTGTATGGCCTGGGCGCGATCAAGGGTGTTGGCGAAGGACCCGTGCAGGCGATTGTGGACGCTCGCGAAGACGGGCCGTTTACGTCGCTGCTCGATTTCTGCAGCAGGGTTGACCCGAGACGCGTCAACAAACGCTGCTTCGAAGCCCTCATTCGTTGTGGCGCGATGGACGAGTTGGCGACGCACGGCGCGTCGTCCGATCCAGATCAGTGCCGAGCGGACTTGATGGCAAATCTGTCCGATGCGCTTCGCAGTGCCGCCCAGGCTGCGCGCGACGAAGAGATCGGCATGCAGGATCTGTTCGGGAGTTCACAAGGCTCAGCGAAGAGCATCGGGGAGGGCGTCTCGGCAATCCGCGCATTGCCGCTCTCCCGTCGTGAGCGGCTGGAAGGCGAACGGGACACGCTCGGTTTGTATCTGACCGGGCATCCCATTCAGGACTATGAAGAGGAAGTCGCCTCCTTTACCCCTCGTCGCATCAATGATCTGTCACCCGGCAAAGGCAGCAATCGTGTCGCCGGGCTCATCACCTCCCTGCGCACCGTCAAGACCCGCAGAGGCATGATGGCCATCGTCACTCTGGATGATCGCACTGCCCGAATCGAAGCCTCCCTGTTTGCCGAGGCCTACGACACTCATCGGGAGAAGCTGACGCGCGACGCACTCGTCGTCATCGAAGGCGAGCTGCAGATGGACGAGTTTTCCGGCGAGCTGCGCCTGCGCGGGGAGAACGTAATGAGCCTGAGGCAGATGCGCGCGCGACACGCTGAGGCACTTCAATTGGAGATGTGCAATCGCAGCGTCCCGGTAGACTTTGCGCTCAAGCTGCATCGCGCGTTGAAACCCTTTCGCGGTCCCGGCCGAGATTGTCGGGTAGCGGTGCGTTATGCCAACGGCGACGGTGAAGGCCGGGTAATGCTCGGCGAAGAGTGGCGAGTACCGGGCGAAGATGACGTAGTGCAGGCGCTGCGCAAGGAATTCTCTGAATCCGAGATTAGCTTCGTTTACAGCCGGGGGCGATCTCAACATTCCGCCGGCTAAGCGGTGGAAGGATTCAAGGATGACGTCACTTATTCCCCCTAAACGCCTCCCCCTAAATACCGCCGACCGCCGACTGTCCAGTGCCAGGGCCAGTAGCTGACCCATGAATTCGGATACCGCGAGACCGGGAAACAAGCTGGAGGAACTCACGGCGCTGCTACGCCTGAACCTCGGCGCTCTGGCAGAAGGCTACCCCGTCTTGGACTGTCTGGACGAATCCACAGGCGCGCCGTCTGCTGGTTGGCGGGTAATGGTCGGGCTAAGCGGCGGAAGTGACTCCCTGGCACTGCTATTGGCTGCGCGCGCCTTGTTTGGTGTTGGCGCGATCCAGGCCATCCACGTCGACCACGGTCTGCAGGCGACTAGCCGCAGCAGCGCTCAGGACGTCGTCGAGCTATGCCGAAGGCTCGGCGTGCTCTGCCACGTGGTTGAGGTGAGTGTGAGCCGCCAGGGAAATCTAGAACAGGCGGCGCGCGAGTCGCGCTACCAGGCATTCGCAGACGTAATGGCCGATTCGGTTTCAATATTGCTACTCGCCCATCACCAACAGGACAGCGCGGAAACCGTGTTGATGCGTCTGCTGCGAGGACGCAGCGCCGTCGATGTGCCGGCCGTCAGGCGCTTGGCCAATGGCTGGCTGTTGCGACCGTTACTGACCGCTGATCGACAGCTACTGGACGACGTGGTGGACGAGGCGGGACAGGTACCCGTGATAGATCCGAGCAACGCCGACGAGCGCTTCGACCGCAACTGGCTACGTCGATCCGTCATGCCCGCGCTGCGCAGCCGCGTACCCAACGTGGACGCGATACTCAGCCACCAGGGCGATCGCCACCGGGCAACGCAGGAACTGCTGGCAGACCTGCTGAAGTCCTGCTCCGACGATGATGCCCATGCGTTGAAGCTGCCGGACAACGCGACAGCTCGGGTACTGCGGGTGGGCAGCCTGCAGCGGTTCGGCCGGCACGCAGCATTGGCGCTCAGGGCCTGGCTGCACAGCGTTGATGTGCATGAGTTTTCTGACCGCCAGCTCAAAGAGCTGAGCCGCCAGATACTATCCGGCGCAAGCTCCGGCGGACTGCATGGCCGGCAGGTCAGTCTGCAACTCTGGCGCTCTCGTATCTACCTTGAAGACAACCGCTGCTGGTTTGCCGAGAACGTTCAGCTCTGGCCGGCAACGCGGCTTCAGCCTGACGCTGGCGGCGTTGCGCTCATCCACGGCGAGTTGAGTTGGCCGCCAACGGAAGGCGTCAACGCACGAAGCTCTGACCAGAGGCCTGTGCAACAAAGCCTGCAGGTGATGCCAGCCGGTGCCTACAAGCAGAAGGTGATGTTGCCAGGCCGGACGGGCAGCCGAGGCCTGTCCCAGATACTGGCTGGCGCGGACGTACCGCCCTGGCGGCGACGCGGGTACCCCGTGATCCTTCGAGCAGGCCGTCTCATCGAGGTGGCAGGCCTGGGACCAGCTCACGCCGTTGGCGAGGAAGACTCAGGCGCCAAATTTGGCTCAATATGGCGGCCGTTCGTTGTCGCAGGGTAGGCCTTCTGATATCTTGCAATCCCATCTCGTGACCGGCTTAACGCCTGCTCGTCTTCGTTGATTTTCCTGTCTGATTACGCCTGCGCGAGGCGGTTTCGACTCTCTCGCGCACGTACGGCTCGTGGTGGCTTCTGGCTCTTCCGGTTGGCGGGGGACAGAAGCAACATTCGCGGCGACGTATGGCCAGTAACCAGCAGGAAGCACTTCGTCGCTAGCGCGCGTTTCGCAGATCCGATGCGAACGTAGTAACACGTCTGAAGGCATAGCGCGCCTGCAGGGCTGGCCAGGCACAAAAAGCTGCATCTGCAGTCCTGGCGTTGTCCGAAGACGTAGCAATTGGTAGCGCCGTATCTGGTCGGCGCACCTGGTAACCCAATCTGGCAGCGCGATCGATTCATATCGAACGCGCAACGTCGGATCCACAAGATGGCGCAGATGACTCGATATATTTTTGTAACTGGTGGTGTGGTGTCTTCCCTGGGCAAGGGCATCCTTACTGCATCCCTGGCGGCTGTGCTTGAAGCACGCCGCATCAAGGTCAACGTCGTCAAGATGGATCCGTATATCAACGTCGATCCAGGCACGATGAGTCCGTTCCAACACGGCGAGGTCTTTGTCACGACAGACGGCGCCGAGACCGATCTGGATCTGGGCCACTACGAACGCTTCAGCCATTGCAAGATGTCCAGGTCAAACAACTTCACGACCGGCAGCATCTACGCGGAAGTGATTCGCAAGGAGCGTCGCGGTGACTACCTCGGCGGTACGGTGCAGGTCATTCCGCACATTACCGACGAGATCAAGCGTCGCATCCGCGAGGCAGGTAACGGCTTCGACGTCGTCATCGTCGAGATCGGCGGCACGGTCGGCGACATCGAATCGCAACCCTTTCTCGAAGCGATTCGCCAGCTCAGACTCGAAGTGGGCTCAGCTCGCACCATGTTCATCCACCTGACCCTGGTGCCGTATATCGCGACGGCAGGAGAAATCAAAACCAAACCGACACAGCATTCGGTGAAAGAGCTCCGCTCGATCGGCTTGCAGCCGGACATTCTCGTTTGCCGCTCGGATCGTGCGCTGCCGAAATCCTCGCGCAGCAAAATCGCGCTGTTCACTAACGTGGAGGAGCGCGCCGTGGTCTCGCTGGTCGATGCACCCACGATCTACCAGGTGCCCTCGATGCTGCACGAGCAGGGTGTTGACGAGATCGTTATCGAGAAGCTTCAGCTCAGTTGCCCACCTGCCGAGCTGGGCGAATGGCATCGGGTGGTCGACGCACAACTACATCCGCAGCGAACCGTGAAGATTGCCATCGTCGGCAAGTACCTCAACTTGCTCGACGCCTACAAGTCGCTCACTGAAGCGATCACCCACGCAGGCATACATACCCGCACGAAAGTTGAAGTCCTGTTTCTCGATGCCGAGGAAGTCGAACGGGATGCCGACGAATTGCTGAGTCAGATAGACGCAATATTGGTTCCCGGTGGCTTTGGCCAGCGCGGCTTTGAAGGCAAGATCTCGGCCGCACGCTACGCACGAGAGAAACGCGTGCCGTATCTGGGTATCTGCTACGGCCTGCACGCGGCTGTTATCGAATACGCACGCAACGTCTGTGGCATCACGGGCGCGCACTCGACCGAAGTCGACGATCAAGCCGAAGCGCCGGTGATCGCGCTCGTGACCGAGTGGCAGGATGCCGAAGGCAACATCGAGCAGCGCGCCACAGACTCCGACCTTGGAGGAACGATGCGCCTCGGCGAGCAGGCCTGCAGGCTGACCGAAGGCTCCAGATCCAGGCAGCTCTACGGTGCCGAGACGGTGTATGAGCGGCACCGTCATCGCTACGAGGTCAACAACGATTACGTACCGACGCTGACGGAACACGGCTTGCGGATTGCTGGTTGGTCCGAGGACGAATCACTCGTGGAAATGATCGAGATCGACGATCACCCGTGGTTCGTTGCTTGCCAGTTCCACCCGGAATTCACATCCTCACCCAGAGACGGCCATAGCCTGTTCACTGGGTTCATTGAAGCCGCGCTGGAACACCAGGCGGCAAGAACCAACGTTCAAGACACGGCGGCGAACGCATGATCCGGTTCTCGAACATTTCCGTCGGTGACGGCGAACCATTCTTTCTGATTGCCGGGCCATGCGTGGTCGAGAGCGAGTCATTGCAGATGTCCGTCGCGGAAACGCTCAAGAACATCACCAGCAGGCTGGGCATCGGCTTTGTGTTCAAAAGCAGCTTCGACAAAGCGAACCGCTCGTCCCACGAGAGCTTTAGAGGCCCGGGTATTGAAGAGGGTTTGCGAGTTCTCGAGAAGGTACGAGACGATCTGGAACTGCCGGTGCTGACTGACGTGCATGAGGACACGCCACTGGACGCGGTCGCTGAAGTCGTTCAGGTCATTCAGACACCCGCATTTCTGTGCCGTCAAACCAACTTCATTCAAAATGTTTGTCGCACCGGCTTGCCGATCAACATCAAGAAAGGCCAGTTTCTGGCGCCGCTGGATATGGTGAACGTCGCCAACAAAGCGCTCGCTACTGGAAACGATAAGATTATGGTGTGTGAGCGCGGCGCCAGCTTCGGATACAACAACCTTGTATCCGACATGCGCTCGCTAGCACTCATGCGGCAGACGGGTTGCCCGGTTGTTTTCGATGCGACGCACAGTGTGCAGATGCCTGGCGGGCTGGGCGCAACCTCCGGCGGGCAACGGGAAATGGTGCCTGTCCTGGCTCGCGCGGCCTCGGCAGTCGGCATCGATGGGCTGTTCATGGAAACCCATCCTGATCCGGCGAATGCGATGTCGGACGGCCCCAACTCCTGGCCGTTGGACAAAATGGAAGCGCTGCTCACTCAGCTACGCGATCTCGACGCAATCGCCAAAGCCTCGCCGTATCTCGAGGATTCTCTCTAGCGGGCAAGGCATCAAATCAGCGAGCGTTCGACGGTTGTCGAGCGTATTGAGTCAGAAATACGATCCTTCTACCGGTGACGATAGCATCGGCGGAGAATCAGAAACGGAGACAATAACGCCATGTCGTCAGGACAGATCAAGTCGATTCGCGCCCGCGAGGTGCTGGATTCCCGCGGCAACCCGACCATCGAAGCTGATGTAATCACCGAAGGCGGCGCCATGGGCTCAGCGTGTGCGCCATCCGGTGCGTCCACGGGCTCGCGAGAAGCGCTTGAACTGCGCGATGGTGACCAATCACGCTATGGCGGCAAAGGCGTTTTAAAGGCCGTAGCCAACGTCAACGGAACACTGGCGTCAGCCTTGAACGGGATGGACGTTGCTGATCAGGTCGCGCTGGACCGCCGAATGATCGAACTGGACGGAACCGATAACAAGTCTGTTCTCGGCGCTAACGCGATTCTCGCCGTTTCCCTCGCCGCGACAAAGGCCGCGTCCGTGACCCGTGGCATCGAGCTGTACCAGCACATTAACGAGCTAGCCGGTTCCCCGGCACTGCGCATGCCCGTGCCTATGATGAATATCGTTAACGGCGGTGAGCACGCCGATAATAACGTTGATATCCAGGAGTTTATGGTTCAACCCATCTCACAAACTTGCTTCGCCGATGCGCTGCGCTGTGGCGCGGAGATCTTTCACGCGCTAAAAGGCGTGCTTTCCGAGCAAGGCTTGTCAACGGCAGTCGGCGACGAGGGTGGATTCGCACCGAACCTGGCCAGCAATGCGGACGCGCTTGCCGCGATTTCAGAAGCGACGTCCCGGGCCGGCTACACGCTGGGCACTGATGTGACACTGGCTCTGGATTGCGCAGCGAGCGAGTTCTATGCCGATGGTCAATACGATCTCGCGGGTGAGTCACGACGCTTTGACGGTGCAGGCTTCGCGGATTATCTGGCCGCGCTCGTTAAGCAATATCCTATCCGCTCCATCGAGGATGGTATGGACGAATCAGATTGGACTGGCTGGGCTGTGCTCACCAGGAAGCTGGGCGAGACTGTGCAGCTCGTCGGCGATGATCTCTTCGTCACCAATACCGCGATTCTCAAGCGCGGCATCGACGAGAAGATTGCCAACTCCATTCTGATCAAATTCAATCAGATCGGAACGCTGACTGAGACGCTGGAGGCGATCGCCATGGCGCACGCGGCGGGATACACAGCCGTTATCTCTCATCGCTCGGGCGAAACCGAGGATACGACGATTGCCGATCTCGCGGTTGCTACAGGCGCAGGTCAGATCAAAACCGGTTCGCTATGCCGCAGCGATCGGGTGGCGAAGTACAACCGCCTGCTGCGCATCGAAGAGCAGACGTCAGCCCCCTATCCGGGTGCTGCGGCGTTCGCTCGCTAGGTTCCGCGAGTGCGTTGGCTGATCGCGTTGCTGGTGGTTGCTCTGTTGCTGAGCTTGCAGCGTGCATGGCTGAGTGACGAAGTGGGTTACCGGGCACTTTCCGGGCAGCGTGCTCACCTTATCGAGGAGGAAGATGCCAACCGCGAGCTTGCTGCAGACAACGCAGTTCTGCTTCAGGAAGTTCGAGCCCTGCGTACAGACTTGTCTATCGTCGAAGCTCGCGCCAGGGAAGAACTGGGCATGATCAAGGACGGGGAAACGTTCTACTTCGTTGACGAACACTGATGATCAGTACGCCTGACTCGCCACGAACGACGGGCCACGGCGATAGCAGTTCGCACGCGTCAGGCGAAGTAGCGCTGGCACAGCCCCAATCATCAGCGACTTCGGTTCGCCCAGGGCCGCTGCCACACGCATTCAAACCAATCCAGGGCGCAGCGCGCCAGCGCGTCACCGTGCGCAACACCAACCGCGATTTTGTCGTCGATGAGCAACTGCATCTCGAGGCATCAGAAAGCGGTCAGCACCTTTATCTTCAGATTGCCTGTTGCGGCCTGAGCACGGCGGAAATGGCCAAGCAACTCGCGCGGCTGACCGGCGTGACAAGCGCTGATATTGGCTACGCGGGAATGAAAGACAAGTTTGCAGTCACGCGACAGTGGTTCAGCGTGCCGTCGCCCGCAGCCAATGCAGCGGGTTACCCAGAGTTTCAGGCAGCGGTTGACCGGCTGCCTCGCGCGGCGGGCGACTGGCAAAGCCTGGGTGCTGATGACGAGCTCGCTTCGTTTGCGGTCACCGATTTGCGCTGGCAGAAACGTAAGCTCCGCCGCGGCGACCACGACGGCAATCGTTTCAGTATTCGCCTGCTTGGCGCGACGCTCGATGACAGGCTAGAGCGCTCGCTGGCCAGCCTTAGTGAGCAGGGTGCTCCCAATTATTTTGGCCACCAACGTTTCGGCAATGATGGCAACAATGTCCAACGAGCGCTGATTTGGCTGCCAGGCCAACGCAGAAGCCGGCGCTCGTTTCAGCGCGGTCTGCATCTGTCTGTACTGCGGGCACACCTGTTTAACCGCGTGCTGGCCAGACGCGTGGAGGAGGGTAGCTGGAATGTTTGCCTGCCCGGTGAAGACTCGATGGAGGGCGTGCCCAGCGGGCCGATGTGGGGCCGCGGCAGACTGACCAGTCGCGCCGAAGCCGTTGATCTCGAGCGTGCCTGCCTGCTGCCCTGGTGGCCGGTTGCACTTGCCCTGGAACACACCGGGCTGCAACAGCAGCGTCGCGCGCTTGTGGCCATGCCTCACGGCCTGCAATGGCAGGCAGAACCTGATATCGATAGCGGTACGGGCGCTGTTCGAGTGGAGTTTTCGCTACCCCCTGGAAGCTATGCCACCTCGATTCTGCGCGAGCTGGTTTGTTTCTCGGGTGATCTGACGGATGAGTGATAACGCTCATGAATGATCACAGCCAAACCGGCATCGGCATGACGAGCCAGCGAACCCGCGATCGGCTGGTGCGTCGGCTCGCCGCCAGCGGCATTCAGCACGAGCAGGTGCTCGCGGCGATCTCGACTGTGCCCCGGCATCTGTTCGTTGACGAGGCGCTGGCGCACCGCGCTTACGAAGACACTGCCCTTCCTATCGGTAGTGGCCAGACCATTTCCCAACCCTATGTCGTCGCGCTGATGACTCAGACTCTCGTAAACGAGCCGCGCCAGAGAATTCTGGAACTCGGCACGGGCTCGGGTTATCAGGCGGCCATCCTTTCTCGCATCGTCACCAAAGTCTTCTCGGTGGAGCGCTACCGGTCGCTGCACCAACGCGCTGACGAACTGCTTCGCTCGCTCAGATATCGCAACGTTCGCTGTTTGCACGCCGACGGCTTCGGCGGTTGGCCGGAGCAAGGCCCGTTTGACGGCATCATCGTTACAGCCGCGCCCGCATCGTTGCCCGAGGCGTTGTTCGATCAGCTTGAGGTTGGTGGTCGGCTTGTCGCACCCGTTGGTGATGACGAGGTTCAGGAACTCTGGGCGATTGATCGCACAAGGACCGGTTACGTAGAACAGGTCATCGAACGGGTCCGCTTCGTTCCGCTCCTCGGAGGAATCGTTCGTGGTTAGCCGAAACTCAGATGCCCAGCTTCAGCCCGCTGTGCACATTCCGGGTCTGCTTGCCCGCGGCTTTGCCATGGGCGTCGCCGAGCTGGTGCCGGGCGTTTCCGGTGGCACGATTGCACTCATTACCGGCATCTACGACCGCTTTATCGCCGCCCTTGCCGGGCTGTCACCGATGCTACTCAAGCATCTGAAAGACGATGGATTGATTGCCGTATGGCACCGTTACGATCTGGGCTTTCTGGCAGTGCTCGCGGTCGGTATGGCCATCGCCATTGTCTCGCTATCCGGGTTGTTGCACGTCGCGCTGGTTGAGCAGCCCATGCTCGTTTGGGGTTTCTTCTTCGGCCTGATCGCAGCATCTGTACTCCTGCTCGGGCGCGATTTGCAATCGCGTGACTGGTTCTATGCCGTTGTCGGCGTTCTGTTTGGTTTCGGGCTGGTCCAACTGCCGAGTCTGGGCGGTACCGATAGCCTCAGCGTTCTGTTCGTCGGCGGCATGCTCGCAATTTCCGCCTGGATGCTGCCATCGATCAGCGGCAGCTTCGTTTTGGTTTTGCTCGGGCTCTACGATCGGGTGATTGCAGCCCTAGCGACGTTCAATATCGCGGAAATTGTGGTGTTCGCCGGCGGCTGTCTCGCCGGATTGATGCTCTCTGCACGCGCGGTTCGCTGGCTGCTCGAGCGGTTCTCAGGGCGCTTGATGGCATTGCTGGTCGGCTTAATGCTGGGCACGCTGCCGCGCCTGTGGCCATGGCAAATCGATGAAACGCTCGTGGCACCGGCGCGCTATATGGACGTGATTGGACCGCCTCAGCTGCCCGCAACGATCGTCGCGATGCTCGCTGGCTGCGGCGTGATTTTCGCCCTGGGGTGGGTACGTAGCCGAAAGGAATCACGCGTCGATGAAGTGCGATGAGCGCATCATTTGCGTACTCAACTTCGCGTCAAGCAGGCACGTCGCCGCACGCCTACTGACGACGCTGCTGCTCGCCACTGTTTTGGGTTGCAGCCAACATTCGCCGGCACCGGTGGCCGATCGTTCGCCGGTCTTTGCCGACGT
The DNA here is from genome assembly GCA_964351875.1 of uncultured Pseudomonadales bacterium. GTDB lineage: Bacteria > Pseudomonadota > Gammaproteobacteria > Pseudomonadales > Azotimanducaceae > JANSWO01. The sequence goes on along the minus strand of CAYGQC010000036.1, from coordinate 7,347 downwards.
CGCTGCGTATGTGGTCAGGCCGGGTGACACGCTTTATTCGATCGCCTGGCGATTCGAGCTCGACGTTGACGTTCTGGCCAGCCGCAATCGCCTCACAGCGCCCTATGTGATTCGACCCGGACAGAGAATCGAACTGCGCCGCAGTGTTGTTTCCACATCCTCGCAAGCGTCTCGCAAGCCGGCAGCAACACCCACAACACCCGCAAAACCCGCAAAACCCGCCGTGACGGCTAAGCCCGCACCAGAGCGCCCGACTGGGTCTGGTTCCGGACAGCCCATCCGCTGGCAAGCCCCAGTCGCCTCCGGGCTCGTTCGGGACTTTGGCGCGGGCAACAAAGGTCGAGACTACGAACTGGATCCGCCTGCGTCCGTGCGAGCAGCAGCAGATGGGCACGTGGTCTATGTTGGCGCGGGCCTCGGCGGCTACGCTCATCTCATTATTCTGCGCCATGCCGGCAGTTGGCTATCCGCTTACTCCGTCAATGTCGCGCCGGTCATATCCGAAGGCTCCCAGATTAAAGCTGGCGGCAAATTGGCCGACATAGGAAGTAAGGCTTCGCGACTGAACCGGCTGCATTTCGAAATTCGCAAGGAAGGCGATCCCGTCGACCCGTCGACGGTCATTCGATAACGCGGTCGGGGACGTCCGAGGCCCGTTGACTCAGCATCGCTAAGGGATGCGCGAGTCAATGCGAGCAGCGGACACAGCGGACGTGCCCGAGATCGGCCGGCAATGCCAGCGGCCACAAGCCTTACTTGGACAGAAAGGATTCTCCAGATGAGCGCAGCCCAGACGACTCCCTCCGATTCCACTACGTATTCCACAGAGCCCGCTGATACTTCAGAAGTCCGTCGCGAGGTACCAGACGCGACGACTTTGTACCTGCGAGAAATCGGCTTTTCGCCCCTACTCAGCGCCGACGAAGAGAAGCACTACTCTCGGCTTGCTCGAAAGGGTGACAGCGCTTCTCGCAAGCGCATGATCGAGTCCAACCTCCGTCTTGTCGTAAAGATCTCCAGGCGTTATCTGCATCGCGGCTTGTCGATTCTCGATCTGATCGAAGAGGGCAATCTAGGGCTTATCCACGCCGTGGAGAAGTTCGATCCTGAGCGCGGGTTCCGGTTTTCGACCTACGCGACCTGGTGGATTCGCCAGGCGATCGAACGGGCGATCATGAACCAGACTCGAACCATTCGCCTGCCGATACACGTCGTCAAGGAGATGAACCTGTATCTGCGCGCCGCCCGGGAACTCAGCCAGAAGCTGGATCATGAGCCCAGTGCGGAGGAGATTGCCGATCTAATCGATAAGCCCGTCGAAGACGTACGCCGGATGCTGTCGCTGAACGAGCGAGTGGATTCAATCGACTCTTTGCGCGACCCGCAGGATCGGTCAATGCTGGAAATGGTGCCCGACGAGAACTCGCCGGATCCTGCCAAGGAGCTTCAGCACTCTGACCTGCTCAGCAATCTCGACACGTTGCTGACCGATCTGTCCGATAAACACCAGGAAGTGTTGGCGCGTCGCTTTGGCTTGCGCGGCTATGACACTGCCACGCTGGAACAGGTCGGTAAGGAAGTCGGGCTGACTCGGGAGCGGGTAAGGCAAATTCAGGTGGAAGCGCTGACTCGATTGCGCACGGCGCTGGAGGCCCAGGGTCTGGGTTCCCAGGAGCTGTTTGACTGAGTGTCGAGCAGGTAGCCAGGGCGATTTTCCAGCCTCCAACTGCCTGGTCTGGAACGGCCCGCGCAGCGAGCGCGGTCTCTGACAGAGGCGCGCCGCGCGATCAGGCTGATGCGCTGGATCTAGCGTTCGAGTAAGTCCGCTTTGCCATCTTTGCCGTCCCAATCCTCGGCGTCGGGCAGGGGGTCCTGGCGCTCGGTGATATTCGGCCAGGTCTCGGCAAGCTCGGCATTCAGTTCCAGAAACGCTTCCTGTCCCGAAGGAAGTTCATCCTCCGAGAAGATGGCGTCAACAGGACATTCCGGCTCACACAGGGCGCAGTCAATACACTCATCAGGGTGAATGACGAGCATGTTCGGACCTTCGTAGAAGCAGTCTACTGGGCATACTTCGACACAATCTGTGTGCTTGCACTTGATGCAATTCTCGCCGACAACAAACGTCATGGTTCCTCTCCGGACGGACCGCTGGAAATTTCGAAGGCGCGATTCTACCTGAGCTTGGCGCCTTTGTTGCAGCTTAGTGAGCGCCGCTGACTGTCTCTGGCATTAGCTAATGCGGTTCGCTATCCGCCTGCTCACGCAGAGCGAACAGAGCCTCCAGCGCCTGCCTGGGCGTGAGGTCGTCTAGCTCCAGTGCCAGCAGAGCTTGCCGCAGGGTCTGCTCCGACTCACTGACGCCGGTCTTCTTCGCGGTGACCGGCGCGGCGAAGAGGTCCTGCTGAGGGTGGCTCCGCTCGCTGGCCGCACGCTCGAGCTCGGACAAACGACGCTTGGCCTGCTCGAGCACAACTCTCGGCACGCCGGCCAGTTTCGCCACCTCGACGCCGTAGCTGGCCGTTGCCGGACCGTCGCTGACATCGTGCAGAAAGACAATGTCACCCCGGTGCTCGCGGGCGCGCAGGTGAACATTCGCAACCCCGGGGATCTGCTCGGCCATGGCCGTCAGCTCAAAATAGTGCGTGGCGAACAGCGTCAGCGAACCCAGTGATTCGGCGATGTAGGAGGCGCTGGCCCAGGCGAGTGCCAGCCCGTCGTAGGTGCTGGTTCCACGTCCGATCTCGTCCAGGAGTACCAGGGACTGCTCGGTGGCCTCGTGCAGTATGGCCGCCGTTTCGACCATCTCCATCATGAAGGTCGAGCGTCCTTCAGCCAGATCGTCAGCAGCGCCGATGCGAGTGAAGACTCGATCGATCGGCCCGATTCGGGCGGCCCTCGCAGGCACAAAGCTGCCGGCATAGGCGAGCAGAGCGATGATCGCCACTTGCCGCATATAGGTGGATTTACCGCCCATATTCGGCCCGGTCACGATGAGCATTCTTCGGCTTGCATTGAGGTCGACGTCGTTCGGCACAAACGCGCTCTTCTGCGCCTGTTCGACCAGCGGGTGCCGACCCGCGGTGATCTGCAGGCCAGGCTGGGGAGCAAACTCGGGGCGCACCAGGTTCAGCGTCTCGCTGCGCTCGGCAAAGCTCATGCACACATCGATCTCGGCGATTGCCGTTGCGGCGGCCCTTAGCCGCACCAACTCGTCTTGCAACATCTCAAGTAGCTCCTGATAGAGCCGCTTCTCGAGCTGCAGTGCTCGGCCACTCGCGGATAGCGCCTTCTCCTCGAAGGTTTTGAGTTCGCTAGTGACGAAGCGCTCTGCGTTCTTCAGCGTCTGCCGGCGGGTGTAGTCGTCGGGTACGTCGCTTGCCTGACTTCGCGATATCTCGATGTAGTAGCCGTGAACCCGGTTGTAACCAACCTTTAGCGTCGGGCAGCCGGTGCGCTCGCGTTCCCGCATCTCGAGATCATTTAGAAACGCCTGGGAGCCGGCCGCCAGCTCCATGAGTTCATCCAGTTCCGGGTGGTAGCCGGACGCTAACGCGCCGCCATCGCGAATCGTGGCCGGCGGGTTGTCCTGCAGCGCACGCTGGAGAAGCTGTTCAGTGTCATTGAAGCCATCGAGGGGCGTCGCGAGGTTCTGCCACAACGCCGAATTGACCCCATTGAGTTCATCGCGCAGATCGGGCAGGCGAGCAAGAGAGTCGCGCAGCCTCGCAAGGTCTCTCGGGCTCGCAGACGCTAACGCGATTCGCGTGGCAATCCGCTCGATGTCGCCTACATCAGATAGCAGCGTTCGTAGCGCCTCGACGTTCCCCGTCGCTAACAGGCTATCGATCCGGTCATGGCGAGCCGAGGCGGCTTGTTGTTGTCTGGGCGGCGAGACGAGGAGTTGGCGCAGGAGCCTGCTTCCCATGGGTGTTACGCAGGTGTTCCACAAGCTGAAGATCGTCCCGTGGCTGCTACCGTCGATGCGTTGATCCAGGTTGAGCGCGCGGCGCGAGGCAAGGTCGATATAGAGCGTTTCATCCTGGCGATCGACGACAACACGGTTGAGCATCGCCAGCGAATCACACTGCACCGCCTGAGCGTAGCGCAGAGTCGCAGCGGCAGAGCCGATGGCGGCCGACAGTGCTACGGCGCCGAATGCGCCCAGATCAGCGACTGCGAAGTGCTCACACAACCTCTCAGTAGCCAGCTCGGCATCAAATTCGAGGCTATCCACCAATCGCAGCACAGTGGCTGCCATGGGGGGCAGGGCGCTCTTTACGGTCTGCTCGTGCTCCGCGCAGACTAAAAGCTCGCTGACGGACTGGCCCAGAAGCGTTGTGATTGCCGACTCGAGCGAGTCCACCTCGCTCATGCGCAGGCAGCCAACGTTGAGATCAACGCTCGCGATCCCCCAGGGCCCATCGGGGCGGGCGCGGTAAATTCCACCAAGTGCGCTGACACTGGCGCTGTCGAGCAGGGAATCCTCGGTAAGTGTGCCTGCGGTGACGACACGGACCACTTTTCGCTCGACCGGGCCTTTGCTTGTTGCCGGGTCGCCGATTTGTTCGCAGATCGCAATGCGCTCGCCGAGAGCGACCAGTTTCGCAAGGTAGCCGTCGACCGCATGGAACGGAACACCACACATCGGTATCGGTTCTCCCCCCGAGTGTCCGCGCGCAGTGAGCGTTATGCCGAGCAGTTCGGAAGCCCGTTTGGCGTCGGTGTAGAAGAGCTCATAGAAATCCCCCATGCGGTAGAACAGGAGGTCATCCGGATGCTCCGATTTGATGCGCAGAAACTGTTGCATCATCGGCGTGTGACTGACGGGTGCAGGCGCGCTTCCGGAGCTCGCCGGTGTACTGGTAATCTGGTTGCTGGGGCGTTGCGACATAGGCGCCGAAGTGAAACAAAAAGCTTCGCCGCGCGCCATCGCCTTCAGGATTTGACGCGATCAAATGCTGACATGGCAGCAGCGCGGCTGGTTTGTCCCAGGGGTAGCAGAGTGGCCGCGCGGGCGAGTCGTCGGTCAACCGGATCCGTGCTTTCGTTCCAGCCTTTGATCAGTCCAATCGTGTTCTAAGGCGAATGTCGCACGCGAAATTTCCTAAAATCGGCTTGCGGCCTCTACTGTCAATATATACAGTACCGCCATCGACAAGGAGATACCCCAATGCGAGTAGATAAAGATACAAACAAAGACCGCGCTCTGTCAGCGGCGCTCAGCCAGATTGATCGCCAGTTCGGCAAGGGCTCACTTATGCGCCTCGGTGATTCCGAGCAGGTCGCCATTCCCTCAATATCAACCGGGTCACTCGGTTTGGATATATCACTCGGCATTGGTGGGCTGCCACGAGGCCGAGTCGTTGAGATCTACGGGCCGGAATCCTCGGGGAAGACAACCCTTACGCTGCAAGTCATTGCCGAAGCCCAGAAGGCAGGAGGCACCTGCGCATTCATCGACGCAGAGCATGCGCTCGACCCAATCTACGCGGCCAATCTCGGTGTGCAAACAGATGATCTGCTGGTTTCGCAGCCAGATACCGGCGAACAAGCACTCGAAATTTGCGACATGCTCGTTCGCTCCAGCGCGATTGACGTCATCGTGATCGACTCGGTTGCAGCACTGACGCCAAAGGCCGAGATCGAGGGCGATATGGGCGATACCCACGTCGGTTTGCAAGCACGCTTGATGAGCCAAGCCCTCCGAAAGATGACCGGAAACATCAAGAATTCAAACACTTTGGTGATTTTTATTAACCAGATTCGAATGAAGATCGGGGTCATGTTCGGCTCGCCAGAAACCACAACCGGTGGTAACGCTCTCAAGTTCTACTCATCGGTACGCTTGGATATACGCCGCATCGGCGCTGTGAAAGACGGCGACGAAGTGGTCGGTAACGAGACTCGCGTGAAAGTCGTCAAGAACAAAGTTGCACCGCCATTCCGCCAGACCGAATTCGCCATCATGTACGGCAAGGGTATTCACCGTACTGGCGAGATCATCGAGCTGGGCGTAAAGCAGGGCATCATCGAGAAGTCCGGTGCGTGGTATGCATACGGTAGCGATCGTATCGGCCAGGGCCGCAAGAACGCGGCTGATTTCCTGGACGACAATCCGGATATGAAGCGCGAAATCGAAGATCAGATCCGTGATCAGCTTCTGCCGAAGACCAAGCCCAAATTGGAAGAAGTCCTGGTCGCCGAGGTCGCAGATGGCGGTGCACAAGCTGACTAGACAGAATATTGCTTGATGCATGAAGTTGTTTTGGCACGGGCGCTCCGTGAACGAGTAGAGAAGCTGCGAAGCAGAGAAGAAAGAAGCTGCGAAGCAGAGAAGAAAGAAGCAGAGAAGAGAGATGAGCGCCCACGAGCCAGGCTCGTTAACACCTCGGAGGACACAGCACGTGAAGGACATCGGCTGCATTGATTCCACTGCCAATAGTGCACCTCGAACATCAACTCATACGGCGCCACTCACGGCGCCTCGCACGGGAGCCCAGCGAGGCAGCACCAGCATGGCTATGCCGGCGATACCGCAGCAAATGATGTCCGCGGGCATCAACGCGCTGGGCGGCTCAGTGAGAATTCATCGTGCCGAAGAACCTCGTGACGTTGTCCCCGACACGGTTGCTAAATTTCGCCTCAGCGCTAGCGGCCAAATCGGAAACAAGGCAAGTGACGAGTTCAGTGAAGAATTCGCTGAAGCGTTCAGTGAGGAACTCGGAGACGACACTATTGACGAGCTGACAAGCAGTGATCGCAGTCGCTGCGTCCACAGTGCCATGCGCATACTGGCCGGGCGAGAGCACAGCGCTGTAGAACTCAAGAGGAAGTTGTTGAGCAGGGGGTTCGACAATCTGCTCATCGAGACGACGCTGGCTCAGCTTAAAGAGGATGGGCTTCAGTCAGATGAGCGTTTTGTTGAGTCCTTCGTTCGCTCGCGTGTTAATCGCGGCCAGGGACCTGTTCGTATTCGCATGGAGTTACTTGAGCGGGGCATTGCGGACTCGATGACCGCACCGCATCTCGATATGGGTTCGTCCTACTGGCTAAAAATTGCCCGCGAGGTACGTGAGCGGCGTTTCGGCGATATTCCCGAAAGATCCGACCAGAGCTGGAATCGGCAGGCTCGATTTCTGTCTCAGCGTGGCTTCCCGTCTGATGTAGTCGTTCGAGCACTGGGCGCGTAAACGCCGGCCGGATTCTCCGACTTGATCGGCGCATCAACGAAGCCACTGCGATTTCTGGCGGGATTCTTCGAAATCGCAGGCCTGGATGAGCGATGCCAACCTGAGTGCCGACGATCTGCCCAAATCAACCGAGGACAGATTCACACCCACATCG
>CAYGQC010000035.1:19010-27969 GCA_964351875.1 uncultured Pseudomonadales bacterium | reverse complement strand
TTTGTTACCTGTTGCGCGTTAGCAACGTTGACGCGGGTCACTTCAAAACGTTGAGAAGCCGGATAAAGCTCTGACTCAGCGCTGTTGAAATCCCGCAACCGTAGCGGCGAGAAGATCTTCATCGCTTCGAGCTGACAGATGGTGTCATCAATACTGATTCGCTGACCGACGCTCACGTACTCCGGATCGTTCGGTGATGGCGTGATGTAGAAAATGCCTGTCGACGGTGACAGTACCTTTAGCTCATCAGAATCTTCAATGGCAACGCTGTCCCGATCGATTCCCGCGCTGATGGAGCCAGCAACCTCGTCAATCTCAGCAATGATCTGATCGATGTCGCTGCGCTCGAGCAACTGCGGCAGATAGCTTGTGTCGTAGACGCCTTCAAGGAACACTGAATCAACCAGGATGCGCTTGAGCAGCGCGATGTTGGTTCGAATGCCGCGGATCTTTACACGCTCAAGATAGCGGCAGAGTTTCGCAGCGGCAGCATTGCGATCTTCGGCGTGAACAACGACCTGCGCGATCATCGAATCGTAGAACGGCGAGACTTCTTTGCCCGTGCCCGCCATCGTGATGACGTCCACGCCTTCCTCTTCCGGGAACTCGCATTCGTTGATCACACCGGGATCCGGTCGAAACTGCAGGCTGCCGTTTGAACTCTTGGAGATACTCTCCGCGTTAATGCGCGCCTCTATCGAGAAGCCGTCAGCGGCCACTTCCAGATCCGCAATCGATTCGCCACCGGCGATACGGAACTGCTCGGCAACGATGTCGACACCGGACGTGTACTCGGTGACGGGGTGCTCAACCTGAAGCCGGGTATTCATTTCCATGAAGTAGACGGCGTCGTTCTTTAGGTCATAAATGAATTCGACCGTACCGGCTCCGCGGTAGTCGACTTCGTCCGCAATGGCCGCGGTGTGCTTGAGCACCTGCTCCTCCAGATGCGGCGGCAGTGCGGTAGAGCCGGACTCTTCGATTACCTTCTGCTTATCGCGCTGCACGCTGCAATCGCGAATACCAAGCACCTTGGTATTGCCGTGGGTATCGCGTAGCACCTGTACTTCAATATGGCGCAGCGAGGTGACGTACTTCTCTAGGTAGACGTCACCGTTACCAAACGCAGACCGCGCTTCCATGGTGACCCGCTGGAACAGCTCGTCAAACTCGGCGCCGTTCTCAACCACCTGTATGCCTTTACCACCACCGCCATGAACCGCCTTGATCAGCACGGGGTAGCCGATTTCAGCAGCCACCTCTCCTGCGGCGTTAACGTCGGTCAGAATGCCGTGGCTACCCGGCACAACCGGCACGCCAAGGCGAAGCGATGTGTTGATCGCGTTCGACTTGTTACCCATGGTCTCCATGCTGGTAACCATGGGCCCAATGAAGTTGATCCCGTGATTGCGCACGAGCGAGGCAAAGCCGGAGTTCTCCGATAGAAAGCCTATGCCCGGGTGCAAAGCGTCTACGCCTTCCCGTTCGGCAACCCGCAGCACGCTCTGGGCATTAAGGTAACTCTCATCCGGCGTGTTACCACCGATGCAAACCAGCGTGTCGTGATCACCGAGCATGTCGACACAGGCGGATTCCATATCCGGATCCGACTGCACGAGAACTACTTCGATGCCGCAGCGTTGGGCGACGCGAATCAGCTTCACAGCCGTGCAACCGCGAGCATGAATTAGCACCCGGCGGACCGGACGAATCAGATCGGCGTCGGTGAAGCGCGGACGATGCGCAACGACAACCGGCTGGGTCTGGCTGAAGACGCCTGCCATAACTCTGCGCACAACTTCGCCAACCGTTTCCTGGGGCACCGGGATCTCTGGATCGATCTTGCGTAGCTCATCGTCCATATCCGTATAAAACGGATGTTTGACGAGGCCAGCCATGGAGTTCGGTACTAGCGACAGATAATTCGCCAGCGTACTGCTCGATGGCAGGTTGGACGGCACGACAATCTGACCGGCAAAGGGCATGTCGGTACCGGAAAGGTAGTAAGTGTGCACCAGCGGATGGGTGACAAAACTCGCCTGGGAGCCGCCTGTGCAATCACCGTAACCGAACATTATTACGGGAAGGTCATGGTCGCGGACAAAGCGGGTAATCCGATCGTTCACAGCCGCCATTGAGAACAGCGCGCCGGCGCCCTCCTTGGTCTGCATACCGCCAGATGAGACGAAACACACGACGGGCAGGTGCTGCTCGGCGCAGTCCACGAGCAGCTTGATGAACTTCTCAGCGCTGGCCATATCGAAAGCGCCAGCCTGGAAATCGAGGTTCGAAATCACCGCGCCACAGCGAATGCCGCCGCTACCGTCTTTGAACGTACCGATGCCGGTGACGATGCCGCAGGGCGGCACATGCTTCTGCAGCGCCTTTTCAATCGACTGGCGAAAGCCAGGGAAGCGAACCGGGTCCGAGCTGAGCAGATCTTCCCGGGAAGCCGTGAAATCGGAGAAAAAGGTATTGATGAATGCCTGGTAACCGGTCTTCTTGGTGTTTTTATAACTGCGCAACAGGTTCTGAATCAGCAGGTCGCGATAGGCGATCTCAAGCCGATTCCAGAAGTCTTTCTTGCGGCCAATGTTACGCGGTGCGATGCGGCCGTCGTATTTGCGTTTGCTACCTGCTTTCTTGCTTTGCAAGTACGACACAAAGAGGCTTTCAAACAGGAAGGTCACCACAACGAACAGGGTGTCCGAGAGGTACGGGAAACTGCCTTTCTTCCATTCCTCAACCGAACGAAAGAACGCGTTACCCATCGGGCTGGCGGCGACTTCTCGATACCAGGTAAAAAACTGCTCCCGCAGCGCTTCCGGATCCGCTGACCGCGCGCTGTCGAGCGTAATGCCCCGTGCGGCCAGATCGAGGGTCGTGTTCATCAGGCCCGCTATGGACTCTTTCGCGAGCGCCTGGGTTTTCTCGGCCTCCTCGGCGATGGTATCGAGGTTGGCGATGATCTGGTCGTACACAGAGTCGAACAGCAGCAGGTTCTCGCACTCAGCGACAAACTCTTCGCGCAGATCGTCGTTCAGCAACACATCCAGGACGGTCAGGTCGGACAACGCCGGCGTGACTCCGTCCTCCGGACGCCGTTGCAGGAAGTTACGGATTCGGCTATCGATTAACTGCCGATTGGTGCGTAGTTCCGATGCACCGCTCGCTTGCAGCGCTGACGCCTCTGCCTGCAGGCTGGGCACATGCTCGGCGATGGAGCCGCCCGTCAGCAGCAGGTTCAACTCGTTCGCCAGCAACGCGCTGAGCGCGCCGTCAGCGCGATCCGCCACCTGATTGCGCAACAGCTTTCGACCTTCGTGGGAGAAGCGCTGACGAGTAATTGCATCGAGCTCCTCGTCTGAGCCTAAAACCGCAGCAATCGCCGGCGCGTCCGTAAAGTCTTCCGCGCGGTAGAGCTCATTGAAGTCCTGCGGGTTCTGCAACGTATTGCGCAATGCGCGGATGTTGCCGACGGCTTCAGCTTTCCAGCGGTTATAGAGGTAAAGACCAACAGTCGTGATCAACTCTGAGCGGGCGGCTTCGTAGTTTTTTTGCGGCTCACCGAAGATCAGCCGGCCGAGTCGTCCGCGATCGTCGTGGATCGCATCGCGTTTCTCGGAATAGTTGCGCCAGGCTTTCGACAGCGTGTCGTCGTAGATGACCTTGTCCGGATCCTGTAACCATTTCAGATAGGCGCGGCGCCGCTCAAGCTCGGAACGCGAGTCAAGCTCACCCGTCGGCATCTCCTGAACAGCCAGACGGCCATAGGCGCTGGCCGAGGTCGCCTTGATGCGCTGGCGAACCTTCAGGTAACGCAAATAGCGGTAGGCGACACCGAAGACGTTGACGTATTCAGTGGGCGATTGGGACAAACGCAAGGACGAGCTGGCCGACACCGAACGCAGCGTTTCCGAGGGCTGCAGATAACGCCGAACGCTGAGGCGGTAGTGATCCATGATGTACGGATTGCCGCCGACGAACTCACGAGTCTTCTGCTCAACGGACTCGATGCCCGAAATGATCGCCTGCCGAAAATTCTCCAGCTTGTCGTTCTCGCCCGGGGAGTAGTCGATAATCGCGTCGATGTTGCCCTGGTCATAGAGTTCAAACGGCGACAGGCCAACGTACTTCGCACACTCCTGCCATGACAGGTTGAGGCGCCGGGCGATGCTGGCAAGGCCCGGTGGTTGAATCGTGCTGAACACGCCATCACGCACGGACATGATCATGTTGCTCGCCGCAAGTGGGATCGCACCACCGGAGTAGCCGAGCCCATAGATGATGCCGAGATTGGGCACATCCACATTGCTCATCTCAGCAATCAGCTGGGATATGCTGTGTGCTTGGTTGTTGCGGTTGGCCTCTTCCTTCGAGTCCGCTCCGGGCGTGTCCATAAGACTGACGATGGGCAGGGCTCGACGCGAGCACTCCTCAACAAAGCGCGCGGCGGCCAGATGGTGCTCCGGCATCCAGACGCCGTTATTGGTCGAGCGATCCTGGGCGATAAAACCGATGACGCGGCGCTCACCATCAAAATCCATTTCGATTTTGGCCTGGTAATACGGACCATCGCTGAGCTCTTCCACCAGCCTGCCGAGCATGCGCACGTCTTCCGGCGCGCTGCGACGGGCTTTGTTGCCGGCTGGCGAGACGACCGTCTCGATATAGCTATCGATATCCAGCCCGGCAAGTTTGCGAACCGACCGCTTGATGTCTGCCTCCGACAGCAATCCACGAACGGGCACTGTCGCGGCGGCCTCTGGAAACAGTGAGAAATCCTTCGCCAGATCCTCGGCTATCAAAAACAGGCGATCGCCTTCTTCGAGCTGTCTATCCACGATGATTCCTGTCAGCCGTCATTCGGCCTTTTGCGATGAGTGTGTGGCGATTCAGACTGGTCTGTCCGCGCCTTTCGATTGCGCAGCCCATAACCCTGCCGGACATTTTGCGAGCGTGTAAAATGAGCGGGTACTTTAAGTTCTCAACCACCGATACGCAATTCGAGAGCGACCGCAACTGAGAGAGCTTCGCGAGAAAATCAGCCGCGATTCAATCATTTAGCTAAGCCAGCACCAAACAGGGGCGCACGAGCGATGTCGACATCCGCAATAGATACCCTAAAACCGCGCGACGACGGAGCATTGAGGATCGCCGTACTCACAATCTCCGACACGCGAACAGCCGCTGAGGACACAAGTGGCGATGCTCTTGTCGCCTTGCTCGGCGAATCGGGCCATCACCTGGCCGCCCGTGATCTCGTCCGCGACGACGTCTACGCGCTGCGCGCAATAGCCTCGAACTGGATCTCCGATCCATCGATCGACGTCGTACTGACGTCTGGCGGTACCGGGTTCACAGGCAGAGACAGCACGCCGGAGGCGCTCATCCCCCTCTTCGACAAGACCATCGACGGTTTTGGCGAACTTTTTCGAGCTGTCTCCTTTGACGAGATTGGCTCGTCGACTATTCAGTCCCGAGCCGTGGGCGGACTCGCGAACGCGACCCTGCTCTTTGCTTTGCCAGGCTCGACCGGCGCGGTACGCACCGCGTGGAATAAGATTCTGCGCAACCAGTTGGATATCACTTTCAAACCGTGCAACTTCGTGGAGCTGATTCATCGATTTAACGAACACCTGCACACGCCTTAAGCACGATAGAATCCAGTATTCGATGCGAAAAAAACAAACGACCACTTGAGCGAATTAGGCCTATGACCACCGACGTATACATCGCAGCCGCCAAACGAACGCCAATAGGATCGTTCCAGGGCCAACTGGCTCACATGAGCGCACCCGAACTCGGTGCACACGCGATCGCGGCCGCCATGAGCGAGTCCGGTCTGGCCGGTGAGGACATCAACGAAGTGGTGATTGGCAACGTCATCGCTGCCGGTCTGAAACAGGCGCCCGCTCGTCAGGCCATGCGCATGGCCGGCCTGCCGGACAGCGTCGGCGCGACCACGATCAACAAAGTCTGTGGCTCGGGCATGAAGGCCGCGATGATGGCAACGGACCTGATCCGCGCAGGATCTGCGGATGCGATTGTAGCCGGTGGCATGGAGAGCATGACCCAAGCGCCCTACGTCATCGCCAAGGCTCGCGCCGGCCTTCGAATGGGCCACGCCGAGCTGAAAGACACGATGTTTCTCGACGGTCTGGAAGACGCGGAGACCGGTGCTGCGATGGGTAGCTTCGCCCAGGCCACCTCAGACGGACACCAACTGACCAGAGAGGCGATGGACGCGTACGCTATCGAGTCCGTCGAGAGAGCTCGCCGGGCGATTGCTGACAAATCTCTGGCGAGCGAGATCGCGCCGATCGACGACATGATCGATGACGAGCAGCCGGGCCGGGCGAAAATCGACCGTATTCCGAGCCTGAGGCCAGCATTCAAGGCCGATGGCACGATCACTGCCGCGAACGCGAGCTCGATCTCCGATGGCGCCTCTGCGCTGGTCATCGCCAGCGGCGATAAAGTCAGCAACCCAATGGCCCGCATCGCCGGGCACACGACGTACTCACGCCACCCGTCAGAATTTACGCTCGCACCGGTTGGGGCTATTAACAACCTGCTCGCGAAGCTCGGCTGGAGCGTCGGTGACGTTGATCTGTTCGAAATCAACGAAGCATTTGCAATGGTGACCATGCTGGCGATGGATCAGTGCGGCCTTGATCACAGCCGCGTCAACATCTACGGCGGCGCCTGCGCGCAGGGCCACCCAATCGGCTCAACCGGAGCCCGGTTGATCGTCACCCTCGCTCATGGCTTGCGGCGAACCGGCGGCAAGCGCGGTATCGCCGCGTTGTGTATCGGCGGCGGCGAAGCGACAGCGATCGCTATCGAGCGCGTCTGATATCACGCTGCGTGACAAACGATGGCCGCGCGGGTAATCGGGCGGTCCTGGGGGTGTCGACGTCACCGTCGATATCCCCCAACATAGCCCATCGAATAGACCCATCGATTCTCGATAGCTGAAAGCGCATGCTGACGTTGCGCTTGCGTTGACTGACGGAGCCTAACCCCTTGTCCCGAACACCTAGCCGACTGCCTGTGATCATTGGCCACGGCGGAGTCAATGCCGCCGGACGCCTGTCTGGCCATCACGCCTACAAGCGAATGGTGATCGACGCGCTGGGCGCGTCAGAGCAGGCGACGACGTACGCTAGCCTTGCTGCGCTTATGAATCTGGACGGCGATCCCGCAGATACGAAGGTCCGCGCCCACATCAACGACCACACGTTGATCCGAAAGATCGAGAGCTTCGACAGCGAGGCGGTCTACGTGCAACGAGCCGTAAGTCTTACGCCGGCAAACGATCCCATAACGCTGACTCTCAGCAAACGCAGCATGCCCAAGCACCTGCCGAGTGATTGGCAGGTCAGCGAGCTGGATGACAAACGAGTCAGCGTCACGATTCGCAACGGTTTCGACGCCATGCTGCCGGATCACCAGCCTCTAGGTGTCGGGGCCGCTGGTCAGCTCCCCACGGGGTTTGAGCCAGGCAAGCTCTACCAGTCACGCAGCCATCCCCGGGGACTGCACATCACGGTCTATGGCGCCTCCGACGCTCTCATGTCCAGCGGTATCAGCATCCAGACCCTGAAGGATGCCGTGCGGCCGGACGAGATTGCGGTCTACTCAGGCAGCGCGCAGGGGCAACTGGACGACGAGGCCATGGGCGGCCTTTGCCAGTTCCCGCTGCTGGGCAAACGCACAACCTCCAAACACATCTCCATGTCGCTCGCCGAGATGCCTGGGGATTTTGTTAACGCCTATGTACTTGGCTCCGTCGGATCGACCGGCGCGGTCATTGGAGCCTGCGCGACCTACCTGTACAACCTGCAGGCTGGCATCAACGACATCACATCGGGCCGACGGCGGGTGGCGCTCGTGGGTAATTCCGAAGCGCCGATTCTGCCCCACGTCATTGAGGCCTACCGCGTCATGGGCGCACTGACCGAAGACAGCGATTTGTTGAATATGGACGGCGGCAGCGTGCCGAACTGGCGGCGAGCCTGCCGACCGTTCTCCGAGAACGCCGGCTTCACGGTCGCCGAAGGATCGGCCTACACGCTTTTAGTGGATGACGAGCTGGCGCTTGAGCTTGGCGCTAACATTCTAGGCAGCGCTCCGGGCGCATTCGTCAACGCTGACGGCTACAAGAAATCCATTTCCGGGCCAGGTGTGGGCAACTACATCACTGTCGGCAAAGCGCTTTCCCTGGCTCGCAGCATTGTGGGTGAACACGCGCTACAGAACCGCAGCTATATGCAGGCGCACGGTACGGGCACACCCCAAAACCGGGTTACCGAATCTCATATTCTGAACGAGCTTGCCAAGCGTTTCGGCATTCAACGCTGGCCGGTTGGCGCCATCAAATCCTACATCGGCCATACCATGGCGCCTGCCGGCGGCGATTCGCTCGCCGCGATTCTCGGCGCCTGGCAGCACGGCTGGATTCCGGGCATCCAGACAATCGACGCTATTGCGGACGACGTACACCGCAGCAACCTCGACTTCCCGCTCGAACATCTGGAAGCAGCGCCGGACCAATTTGACGTCGCATTCGTCAACAGCAAAGGCTTCGGCGGCAACAACGCAACAGGCGTATTCCTGTCACCGCACAAGACCCTGGAGATGCTCCGTCGTCGACATGGCGATGCCGCGATGGCCGCATTCCAGCGCCGTCAGGAGTCGGTGACGGCATCGATTGCCAGCTACGAAGCCGACTGCTTAAGCGGCACCGCTCGCCCGATCTATCAGTTCGGTGAAGGCGTGGTCGGTGGTGAGGACCTGGAGTTCGACGATAAGTCGATGACGATACCGGGCTTCGCGCAGCCGGTTAGCCTTGCGAGCGACAACCCGTTTGAGGACATGAGCTAGCGAGCAATAGAGACAGAGCTAGCGAGCAATAGAGACAGAGCTAGCGAGCAATAGAGACAGAGCTAGCGAG